>NZ_JAMZIK010000067.1 GCF_024178315.1 Siccirubricoccus soli
AGGCCGAGCAGCGCCTCGGCCCGCAGCAGGGCGGCGCCGGCGGCCTCGCCGGGCAGGCGCTCCAGCCGGTCGAGCAGCGGCAGGGCTTCCTCCGGGCGGCGCTGGCGGAGCAGGGTGCGGGCGCGGCCGGCGAGGCGGTTGGCCAGGGGCTCGGGCGTCAGGCTGTCGCTCAGCATGGCGGGGTCCTCAGCGCCAGAGGGCGGCGGCGAAATGCTCGTTCATCTCGGCGATGAAGCCGAAATCCGGTGCCTCACCCTCGCATTCCCGGATCACCGCCAGGGCGACGCTGGCGATCTGGGCGCGCAGCTCGGGCGGCAGGGAGTTGGTCGGGTCCAGCACGGCGCGGTGGACAGCGGTCCAGAGGCGGCGGTTGTCGGCGGCGGCGCGGGCGCGGGCGAGCGGGCTGGCGCCGGTTTCGAGCTCGCGGATCGAGCGCGTGGCGCGGGCGAAGACCTCGGCCTCCATCTGCTTGGCGGAGAGGCGGCGGCGATAGGCGGCGGCGCCGGAGGCGCTCGGCTGGGGGGAAGCGACGGCGCCGAAAAAAGCGGAGGTGTCGATGACGTTGGACATGCGGTGCGGTCCTTCCTGGGGTTCGGTGCCGTTCGTCCAGGCGCTCGACCGGGGATGCGGGAGCTGCCGGGTGAGGGGCACCGGCCGGCCTCCTGCCGACCTCGCCTTGTGCCGTCGCCGCGACGCGGGCTGCCTTGCCTGCGGCGCGCGGCGCCGGCCTAGCGGAACAGGCTCAGCAGGGTCTGCGGGGCCTGGTTCGCGATGCTCAGCGCCTGCGTGCCGAGCTGCTGGCGGATCTGCAGCGCCTGCAGCTTCGCCGATTCCTTGGCCAGGTCGGCATCCACCAAGGCGCCGAGGCCGCCTTCCTGGGCGTCGATCTTCGCCTTGTTGTAGTCGATCTTCGCCTCAATGTAGTTCGAGTAGCTGCCGAAATTATTGAGCTGCGTCAGGGTGGTGGCGATGGTGTTCGTCAGCACGCCGGTCGCCGTCAGCGCCGCGGCGGCGCTGCCCGCGGTGTAGGCGTTGAAGCCGGAGACCGCGTTGAAGATGCTGGTCAGCCCATCGAAGCCGGTGATGGTGTAGCGGTCACCCTGGCCGTTGGTGATGACGTCGATGGAGGTCTTGGTGCCGTCGGTGATGTTGGTGCCATTGTAGCTGGCATCATTGATGAAGGACTTGATGTTGTTGGTGATTTCCTTCACTGAGGCCTGGTACTGGGTGCGCTGGTCGTCGGTGAGCGTGCCGTCGGCCAGCTTCACCGTCAGGGTCTTCAGCTTCTGCAGCGAGGAGGAGACGTTCTCCAGCGCGGCGTTGCTGACATCGAGCAGGCCCTTGGCACCGCCGAGCTGCTCATTGGCCGAGGTGGTGGCCGCGATGTCGCCGCGCACCCGCTCCGCCACCGCGAAGGCCGCGCCGTCATCCTGCGCATCGGCCACGCGGTAGCCGGTGGAGATGCGCTTCTGCGTGGCCTCCAATTCCGTGGTGGTGCGGTTGAGCGAGTGCAGCGCCACCTTGGCGCCGATATTCGTGTTGACCGAGTTCAAGGGCATATCGGCTTTTCCTCCGATGCACGGCCCCAGGTCGTCCGGGACCACCCGCAAGTCTGAGGGCCTCGGGTGAAAGGGAGGTTAAAGTGGCGGGAGAATCACATGCGGCGCCGCAACCGAGGCGATGCCCCCCGGCACCGCCCCGGCCCGGCGACCCGCCAGACTGCCGCCCCGGCAGCCCGACGGATCATCGCCCCGGCCCCGGACCTGTCGGGCCGGCACCAGGGCATTCCACTGGCATTCCCGCCGCGTGGCCCGCGGCGGCGCCATCATGCTTCACGGCGCCACGGTGGCGGCCACATCCCCCGGGCGCGGCGGCCGCGGAGGGCGGGTCGCCCCGACGCATCGCACCGCCCTGGCAGGCCAAGCCCGGGCAAGCCGCGGCGGCACCGCCCGGCCAGCCGGCACCGGAGGCCTCAGCCGAAGAGCAGGAAGGCCAGCTCCGCCAATCCCCAGAACCCGGCCAGCGAGACGATGCCGACCAGCGATGCCTCCTGCACCGGGTCGAGGCCCGTGCCGCCAAGGCGTCGCCGCGGCCGCAAGGGCGGCAGCGGGATGACGAGGTGGGCATGCGCCGAGAAATTGCGGTTCGACATGCCCCGACTAGAACAAAAACCGAACCCTTGCGCAAGGGTTAATGTGCGTCATTTGTTCTCGGCGGGCAAGGCGGCTTTCCGGGCCCGGGAGGGCCGGTTTCAGTCCTTCGGCAGCCGGATCCCGGTCAGCGCCTGATAGGCGCGGATGACGAAGCCATCATCCTTGCCGCCATGGCCCATGGCGCTGGCCGCGGTGAAGAGCTGCTGCGCCTGGGCGGCGAGCAGCGCCGGGAAGCCCTCGGCCCGCGCCAGCTCCGTCACCAGGCCGAGATCCTTGACGAAGATGTCCACCGCCGAACGCGGCGTCTCGTCGCCGTTCAGCACATGGCGCATACGGTTCTCGAACATCCAGGAATTGCCGGCGGCGCCGGTGACGACGCCGTAGAGCGTCTCCGGGTCGAGCCCGGCCTTGATGCCGAGCGCCATCGCCTCCGCCGCCGCGGCGATATGCACCCCGGCGAGGAGCTGATGCACCACCTTCATGGTGGCGCCGAGGCCGGGCGCCTCACCGAGATCCCAGACCTTCTTCGCAATGGCGTCCAGCACCGGCGCGGCCTTCGCCTTGGCCGCCGCGCTGCCGGAGGCCATGACGGTCAGCGCCCCGGCCCGGGCCCCGGCGGCGCCGCCGGAGACGGGGGCATCGAGGTAGAGGAATTGGCGGGCTTCCGCCTCCGCCGCCAGGGCGCGGGCCTCGGCGGGGGACATGGTGGAGGAGACGATGAGCACCGCGCCAGGGGCGAGGCGCGGCGCGGCGCCGAGCGGGCCGAACAGCGCCTCCCGCGCCTGGACGGCGTTGACCACCAGCACGAGGACGGCCTCGGCGCCCGGCGGCAGTTCCGCCCCGCTGGCGGCGGGCAGGCCGCCGGCGGCGGCGAATTCGGCGCGGGCGGCATCGCGCAGATCCACCCCGGCGACGCTGAGCCCCTCCGCCTTCACCAAGTTCAGGGCGGCGCCCATGCCCATGCTGCCGAGACCGATGACCGCGACCTGCATCCGATGTTCCTCCCCGGCCCGGCGGGGCGGGGCCAGGGATGGCGCCCGCCCTGGCCTCCGCCGCCTGGGCCGTGCCGCCCCAGCCTAGAGCAGATCGCCGTAGGGCGGCACCGCCCGAAGGCGTGAATCTGCTCTGCAAACAAAAGCGTAGAGCGTTTTCGGTGAACGCATGTAAACCGAAAACGCTCTAGCCCTCCCCCGCCGGATGCGGGAGGGATGCGGCGCGCAGGCGGGGAGGCCCGGCCCTTCGCCGCCGCGCCGGCGAGCAAGGCTTGCGCCCCGTGATCCGGGGCCGCCAGGTGGCCTGCCTGTCGCACGGCGCCGCATGGGCGGATCGGCCGCAACTGGCGGCGGACGGCACGCCCCTGCCCTGCCCGCGCAGCAGGCTACCGGTGGCCCCCATGGCCGCCGAGGCGGATCGGTCCTCCTGTCCCGCCGCGCAGCAGGCCACCGCGACGGACCAGCTCCGCCCCCCTCGGAAGGCGACGCCACCGGCCAGGGCCGGCTATGCTGCGGCAGGAGGAAAGCCCATGAACCTACATCGGATGCTGGCGGCCCGCGCGGCGGCCGGGCGCCCCGTGACCGTCGGCGTCATCGGCGCCGGCAAATTCGGCTCCATGTTCCTGGCCATGGCGGCGCGCAGCCCGGGGCTGCATGTGGCCGGCATCGCCGACCTCGCCCTGCCCCGCGCGCGGGAGGCGCTGGCCCGGATTGGCTGGCCGGCGGAGCGCTACGGCGCCGCCAGCCTGGACGCCGCCTTCGCCGGTCGCAGCACCTTCCTCACCGAGGACAGCGCGGCGCTGATCCTCGACCCGCGCATCGAGGTGGTGGTGGAGTGCACCGGCCACCCCGCCGCCGGTATCCGCCACGCCCTTGCCTGCATCGCCGCGGGGAAGCATATCGTCATGGTGAATGTGGAGGCGGATGTGTTGGCCGGACCGCTGCTGGCGGAGAAGGCGCGCGCCGCCGGCGTGGTCTATTCCATGGCCTATGGCGACCAGCCGGCCCTGGTCTGCGAGATGGTGGACACGCTGCGGGCCGAGGGCTTCACCGTCGTCGCCGCCGGCAAGGGCACGAAATACCTGCCCGAGTATCATGCCAGCACGCCGGCCACCGTCTGGGGCCATTACGGGCTGACGGAGGAGCAGGCGCGGCTCGGCGGGATGAACCCGCAGATGTTCAACTCCTTCCTCGACGGCACGAAATCGGCGATCGAGATGGCGGCGATCGCCAATGCCACGGGCCTGGCGCCGCCGGAGGACGGGCTCGCCTTCCCGCCCTGCGGCGTGCAGGATTTGCCGCGCGTCTTCGCCGGCAGCAGCGGGCGCGTGGAGGTGATCTCCTCGCTGGAGCGGGATGGCAGGCCGGTGGCGGGCGATCTGCGCTGGGGCGTCTATGCGGTGTTCGAGGGCGAGACGGAGTATGTCCGCCGCTGCTTCGCCGAATATGGCGTGGCAACCGACCCTTCCGGCCGCTACGCGGCGCTGTGGCGGCCCTACCATTTCATCGGGCTGGAGCTCGGCATCTCCGTGGCCTCCGCGGCGCTGCGAAAGGAGCCGACGGGCTGCGCCGAGGCCTGGCGCGGCGACGTGGCGGCGACGGCCAAGCGCGACCTGGCGCCGGGCGAGGTGCTGGATGGCGAGGGCGGGGCGATGGTGTGGGGCAAATGCATCCCTGCCGCGCGCTCCCTGGCGCTGGGGGCTCTGCCCATCGGGCTGGCGCATGGCGTGACGCTGACTCGGGCGGTGAAGGCGGGGGCCATATTGAGCTACGCCGACGTGGCGCTGGACGAGACGGCGGAGGCGGTGAGGTTGCGGCGCGCGATGGAAGCGGCGGCGGCGATGCCGGCAAAGGCGGCGGAGTAGCAGGCGGCCCGGCCGGCAGAGGGCGCTCTGCCCGCCCGCCGGGGGTTGCAGCGCCCCCTCCCCTGACCCCGGCCTGCGCGCGACGATGCGATGGGGCCGGCCGCATTCCGCCTGGAGCAATATCCAGAGCCGCTTATCTCCGATCCGATGGATCATGGCGTGATCCATCAGGTTGGAGGCTGCCCTAAGCTGGCGGCCCTGCTGATGGAGGCCGTCGAGATGTCTGATCCCACCGCCCCGAAGGTCGCGCTCGTCACCGGCGCCTCGCGCGGCATCGGCCATGCGATCGCTCTGGCACTGGCGGCGCGCGGCTTCGCGCTGTTCCTGGCGGCGGAGGGCACGGCGGAGGAGCTGGCCGGGGCCGCCACCGCCTGCCGCGCCTCCGGCGCGCCGGATGCCGTCTCCGCCATCTTCGACCTGGCGGCGGAGGGCGCGGCGGAGGCGATGGTGTCCGCGGCCCTGGCGCGGTTCGGCCGGCTGGACGTGCTGGTGAACAATGCCGGCATACGCTGCCGCAAGCCCTTCGGCAGCTTCACCCGCGCCGAGTTCCGGGCGCTGCTGGCGGTGGATCTGGAAGCCGCCTTCTTCGCCAGCCAGGCGGTGCTGCCGGCGATGCGGCGGCAGGGCGGCGGGCGCATCATCCACATCGCCAGCCAGATGGGCCGCGTGGCGGCGGAGGAGAATGCGCTCTACGGGGCAGCCAAGGCGGCGCTGCTGCAGCTGACGCGCAACATGGCCTTCGAGCTGGCGAAGGAGAACATCCAGGTGAACTCCGTCAGCCCGGGGCCGATCGCGACGCAGTACAATATCGAGAGCTATGGACGGATGCCGGGGCGGACGGAGCTGATGACCTCCCGCGTGCCGGCGGGGCGGTTCGGGCGGCCGGAGGAGGTGGCGGAGGCGGTGGCGTTCCTGGCGACCTGCGAGACCGGCTACATCCAGGGCCACGACCTGCTGATCGACGGGGGCTACACGATCCACTGAGCCGGCCCCTGCCCTTCGGCCGAAGGCGCGGGGAACGCCTTCGGCGACACCAAGGCGCAGGGGCGGCATGGTCAGGCCGGGCGGCCCGGATCAGGCGACAGGACAGGCCGGCGCGGTTCACGCCGGCATGGTCAGCACGCGGCCGTGCTAAACGGTTTCCGCATCGGCAATGCCGGGCACGACCTTCATCGCCTGCACCAGCTTCGGGGAGACGTTGAAGCCGCCGGGCAGGGCCAGCTCCACCTCCTGCCCCTCCCCTGTCCGCGCGATGACCGTCACGCGGCCCTTGCCGCGCCCTTCCCGCGTCAGCATGGCGTGGATGGTGTCCACCGCCGCCATGTTCTCCAGCCACAGGCGGATGCCCTGGCCGACGCCCTGGGCCGCCTTCTCCAGCCCCTCCACCTCCTGGGCCGTCAGCCGCAGCGTCTCGCCATCCAGCCGCACCTCGGCGGTGACGAGGATGGCGGTGCCCTCCGCCAGCAGGTCGCGGCAGCGGGAGAGCACCTCGCTGAACAGCGTCACCTCGATGCTGCCGCTGGCATCGGAAAGGCCGACCCAGGCCATGCGGCTGCCGGTGCGGGTGGGGCGTTCCTTGCTGCTGACCACCGTGCCGGCCAGCTTCACCCGGCCGACGCCGCCCTTGGCCCGCTCCGCCACGCGCATGATCGGGGTCACCCCCAGCCGCGCCAGCACCGGCTTGTAGGTATCGAGCGGATGGGCGGAGAGGTGGAAGCCCACCGCCTCCGCCTCATAGCTGAGCTTCTCCAGCATCGGCCAATCCGGCATCTCCGGCAGGCGCAGCGGGTCGGGCTTCGCGCCGGCGCCGCCGAAGAGGGCGATCTGCGCGCTGGCGCGGTCCTCGGCGGCCGCCTGGGCGCGGCGGAGGATGGTCTCGGCCCCGGCCACCAGCCGCGCGCGGTTCGGCTCCAGGCTGTCGAAGGCGCCGGCCTTGGCCAGGTTCTCGATCTGCATCTTGTTCAGCAGCTTCGGGTCCACCCGCGCGGCGAAATCGGCGATGGAGGCGAAGGGCCCGCCCTGGTCGCGCGCCGCCACCATGTCCCGCATCGCCTGGGCGCCGACGCGCTTCACCGCCGCCAGGGCGAAGCGGATGGCGTCCTTCCCCTCCTCCGTCCGCTCCACCAGGAAGTCGGCGCCCGATCTGTTCACATCCGGCGGCAGCACGGCGATGCCGAGGCGCGAGGCCTCCTGCATGTGCCCGGCCAGCTTCTCCGTCTTGTCGAGGTCGAGCGTCATGGAGGCGGCGAGGAAGGCGACGGGGTGGTTCGCCTTCAGCCAGGCCGTCTGGTAGGAGACCAGAGCGTATGCAGCAGCGTGCGACTTGTTGAAGCCGTATTCCGCGAACTTCGCCATCATGTCGAAGATCTCGGTCGCCTTGCCGGGATCGATGCCGTTCTTCACGGCGCCCTCGGTGAAGATGGCGCGCTGCTGCTCCATCTCCTTGGCGATCTTCTTGCCCATGGCGCGGCGCAGCAGGTCGGCGCCGCCGAGCGAATAGCCCGCCAGCACCTGGCTGATCTGCATCACCTGCTCCTGGTAGACCATGATGCCGTAGGTCTCGGCCAGGATATCGTGGATCCTCGGATGCGGGCTCTCCCAGGGCTCGCCATGCTTGCGGGCGCAATAGGCCGGGATGTTGGCCATCGGGCCCGGGCGGTAGAGCGAGACGGCGGCGATCAGATCCTCGAAGCGGTCCACCTTCATCTGGCGAAGGCAGTCCCGCATGCCCTGGCCTTCGAACTGGAACACCCCGGCGGCGTCGCCCTTCCGCAGCATCTCGTAGGTCTTCGCGTCGTCCAGCGGGATGGCGGCGATGTCGATGTCGTGGCCCTGGCTGCGCAATATGGCAAGCGCCTGCTGGATCACCGTCAGCGTCTTCAGGCCGAGGAAGTCGAACTTCACCAGGCTCGCCTGCTCGACATACTTCATCGAGTACTGGGTGATCAGCATCTCGCTGCGCGGATCGCGGTAGAGCGGGACGATGTCCAGCAGCGGCTTGCGGCCGATGACGACGCCGGCGGCATGGGTGGAGGCGTTGCGGTAGAGGCCTTCGAGCTGGTTGGCGATCTCCAGCAGCCGCGCCACCTGCTCATCGGCATCGCGCATCTGCTGCAGCCGCGGCTCACCCTCGATCGCCTGGGCCAGGGCGACGGGCTTGGCCGGGTTGAAGGGGATGAGGGAGGCGATGCGGTCCACCTGGCCATAGGGCATGCCGAGCACCCGGCCGACATCGCGCACCGCCGCCTTGGCCTGCAGCTTGCCGAAGGTGATGATCTGCGCAACCCGGTCCGCACCGTATTCGCGGCGGACATAGTCGATCACCTCGTCGCGCCGGTCCTGGCAGAAATCGATGTCGAAATCCGGCATCGAGACGCGCTCCGGATTCAGGAAGCGCTCGAAGAGCAGGCCGAAGCGGAGTGGGTCCAGGTCGGTGATCGACAGCGCCCAGGCGGCGACGGAGCCGGCGCCGGAGCCGCGGCCGGGACCGACCGGAATGCCCTTCTCCTTCGCCCATTGGATGAAGTCCGCCACGATGAGGAAGTAGCCGGAGAAGCCCATCTGCTCGATGACGCCGAGCTCATAGGCGAGCCGCGTGCGGTAGACCTCGCGGTCGGTGACGCCGAGCGCATCGAGCCGGGCTTCCAGGCCGCGGCACGCCATGTCCTGCACCGTCTCCGCCTCGGTCTTGCCTTCCTGCACCTTGGGGCAGATGGGCAGCTCCGGCTTCTTCGTCTCCGCCATCACGGCGCAGCGGCGGGCGATGGCGAGGGTGTTGTCGCAGGCCTCGGGCAGGTCGGCGAACAGGGCGCGCATGACGGAGGGCGGCTTGAACCAGTGCTCCGGCGTCACCCGGCGGCGGTCCGGTTCCGCCATGGTGCGGCCCTCGGCAATGCAGAGCAGGGCGTCATGCGCCTCATGCATGTCGGGCGTCGCGAAATAGACGTCGTTGGCCGCGACGATCGGCAGTTCCAGCTCCTCGGCCAGGCGCAGCAGGCCGGGCTCGACGATGCGCTCCACCTCCAGGCCGTGGCGGTTCAGCTCCACCACCAGCCGGTCGCCGAAGCTTTCCTTCAGCCGGGCGAGCAGCGTCTTCGCCAGGGGGAAGCGGCCCTCCGCCAGCAGCCTGCCGGGCGGGCCGAAGGTGCCGCCGGTGAGGAGGATAATGCCCTCGGCATGCTCCGCCAGCGTCGCCAGCTTCAGGCAGGGGCGGCCGGAGGGGTCGTTGCCGAGGAAGCTCTTGGAGGAGAGGCGCTGGAGGTTGTCGAGACCCTGGGCGTTCATGGCCAGGGCAACGATGGGGTCGGGTGACAGGCGCTCCGCCTCCGGCCGCTCATCGCTGGCTGAACGGGAGAGGAAGAGCTGGCAGCCGATGATGGGCTGGATGCCCTTGCCGCTGCAGCCCTGGGAGAATTCCAGGGCGCCGAAAAGGTTGGCGCTATCGGTCAGCGCCACCGCGGGCATGCCGGCCTCCTTCGCCAGCGTCGCCAGCTTCTCCGCCTTGATGGCGCCCTCGCTGAGGGAATAGCTGGAATGGACGTGGAGATGGATGAAGCCGGCGGAGTCGCTCATCCGGCCAGTCTAGCATCGCGGAGGGGCGCTGGCTTCGCTGGTGCCCTCGCGGCTGAACCGCGAGACCCAACTCCTGGCTTTCAAAGGCCTTTCGGCCTTTGGCGGAGGGGTTGGACGGGGAGGCAGAGCCTCCCTCGGAACGGTAACGCAGGTCACAGCCCCTGCCGGCCGCATGGCCTATGTCGCGGCCCGGACAACAGGAGCCGCCCATGTCCCGCCTGCCTCTGCTCTTCCTCGCCACCGCCGCGCTCTGCCTCGTCATCGGCGTGGCCATGGGGATCGCCATGGGCATCGCCCATGATTTCCACCTGGCGCCGGTGCATGCGCATCTGAACCTGCTCGGCTGGACCTCGCTGGCCCTGATGGGGCTGACCTACCGCGCCTGGCCGGTGCTGGAGGCGAACCGCGTCGCCGCCTATGCGCAATACGGTCTGTCCGCCGGCTCGGCGGTGGTTTTTCCCGCCGGCATCTACCTCTCCATCGAGCACCAGCAGCCCATGCTGGCGATCCTCGCCGCCATGGTCTGGTTCGCCGGCGCGCTGCTCTTCCTGGCGCGGCTGGTGCTGCTGATGCTGGGCCGCAGGGCGACGGAGGCGGAGTCGGCGCTGCTGCCGGCCGAGTGATCAGCCCGGCACCACCTTCCCCTCCCTGAGCGTCACCACCCGGTCCATCCGCGCCGCCAGGGCCGGGTTATGCGTGGCGATCAGCGCCGCCACCCCCTGCCCCCGCACCGCCGCGAGCAGCTCGGCGAAGACGAGGTCCGAGGTCGCCACGTCCAGATTGCCGGTCGGCTCATCGGCCAGCAGGATGCGCGGGGCATTGGCCAGGGCGCGGGCGATGGCGACGCGCTGCTGCTCCCCGCCCGAGAGCCGCCCGGGCCGGTGATGCTCCCGCCCCGTCAGGCCGAAGCCGGCGAGCAGCGTCCGCGCCCGCTCCCGCGCCTGGTTGCGGCTGGCGCCGGCCGCCATCTGCGGCAGGACCACATTCTCCTCCGCGGTGAATTCCGGCAGCAGGTGATGGAATTGATAGACGAAGCCGATGGTGGTGCGGCGGATCGCCGTGCGGCCATCATCGGAGAGGGTGCCGGCGGCGCGGCCGGCCACATACACCTCCCCCGCATCCGGCCGTTCCAGCAGCCCGGCCAGGTGCAGCAGGGTGGATTTCCCGGTGCCGGAGGGTGCGACCAGGGCCACGATCTCCCCCGCCTCCAGCTCCAGCTCCGCCCCCACCAGTACGGGCAGCTCGCCGGCCTCGGTGCGGTAGCGCCGCTCGACGCCCGCCAGGCGCAGGGCGGGCGCATTCTCGCCATTGCGGGTCACGTGCCGCTCCTCGCCCAGGACGCTACTCATTCCGCAGCGCCTCCACCGGGTCGAGCCGCGCCGCGCGCCAGCTCGGATAGATGGTCGCCAGCAGGGAGAGGCCGAGGCCCATGCCGACCACCTGCATCACCTCATGCGGATCCACCACCGCCGGAAGCTGGGAGAGGAAGTAGACCTCCGGGCTGAACAGCTCCGTGCCCGTCAGCGCCTGCAGCGCCTGGCGGATATGCTCGATGTTGATGCAGAAGGCGAGGCCGAGGGCGAAGCCGATCAGCGTGCCGGCGCAGCCGATGGAGGCGCCGCAGAGCAGGAAGATGCGCAGCACATTGCCCCGCGTCGCCCCCATGGTGCGGAGGATGGCGATGTCCCGCCCCTTGTCCTTCACCAGCATGATGAGGCTGGAGATGATGTTGAAGGCGGCGACGATGATGATGAGGGTGAGGATCAGGAACATCACGTTCCGCTCCACCTGCACCGCGTTGAAGAAGCTGCTGTTGGCATCCTGCCAATCGACGATCCGCAGCTGGCGCTGGCCCAGGGCGCGGCGGATCTCGAAATTCAGGGCGCGGATGCGTGTCGGGTCCTGGGCGAAGACCTCGATCTGCGTCGCCGCATTGCCGGTCTGGAAGTAGATCTGCGCCGCTTCCATGGGCATGAAGACGAAGCTGCTGTCGTATTCGTTCATGCCGACGTTGAAGAGGGCGATGACGCGATAGGCGCGGACCCGCGGCACCGTGCCGAAGACGGTGGTGCGGCCCTGGGGCGAAACCAGCGAAAGCCGGTCGCCCACCGTGATCCGCATGCGGTTGGCAAGGCCGGTACCGATGACGACGACATCGTCGCCGCCGAATTCCGCCAGGCTGCCGCGGCGGATGTTGTTGGCGATGATCCCCTTGGCGCGGAGATCCTCCGGCTTGATGCCGCGTGCCAGCCCGCCGGCAGCGCCGCCCGCCTCGCTGGTCAGCAGCACTTGGCCCTCGATGATCGGGTTGGCCGCGGTCACGCCGGGGACCCGCCGGATGGCCTCGGTGATCTCGTCGTAATCCGAGAGCGGGCGGCCATCGAGGGAGAAGACCCCGAGATGGCCGTTGAGCCCGAGGATCCGCCCCAGCAGCTCCTGCCGGAAGCCGTTCATCACGCTCATCACGATGATCAGCGTCGCCACGCCGAGGGCGATGCCGACGAGCGAGAAGATGGCGATGACGGAGACGAAGCGCTCCCCTTTCCGCGCCCGCAGGTAGCGGAAGGCGACGGCGCGTTCGAAGGCGTTGAACATCAGGCGCCTCCCTCCGCCGCCGGGGCGCGGACGCGGCCGGGCACGGGCGCGCAGGCAGCCCGGCCCCGGCCCTCCCCCGCCGCGCGGAGGAGGGAGACAGCGCGGCGCATCAGCCGGCCTTCACCCGGGCGATGGCGTCCTCCACGGAGAGCTCCACCCGCTCCCCGGTGGCGCGGCGTTTCAGCTCCACCTTGCCGGCAGCAGCGCCGCGCGGGCCGATGATGGCCTGCCAGGGATAACCCATGAGGTCGGCATCGGCGAATTTCACGCCGGCCCGCTCCTCCCGGTCGTCATAGAGGGCGTCGGGGGCGAAGGCCTCGTAGAGCCGGCCCGCCAGCGCATCCGTGCCGGCATCGCCCTGCTTCAGGTTCAGCACCGCCAGCTTGAAGGGGGCCACCGCCTCGGGCCAGCGGATCCCGTTCTCGTCGTGATTCGCCTCGATGATGGCGCCGACCAGGCGGGAGACGCCGATGCCGTAGCTGCCCATCTCCGGCGCCACCGGCTTGCCATCCGGCCCGGAGACGGTGAGGCCCATGGAGGCGCTGTACTTGGTGCCGAAGTAGAAGATGTGGCCGATCTCGATGCCCCGCGCGGAGACGCGCTGCGCCTCGGGAATCGCCTCCCAGGCCGCCAGATCGTGCTTCTCGTCGGTCGCGGCGTAGCGGCTGGTCCAGAAATCGACGATGGGCGAGAGGTCGCCATCATAGTCCACGGGCTGGGAGAGCACATCGAAGTCCAGCAGGTCCTTGTGCAGGAAGACCTGGCTTTCCCCGGTCTCCGCCAGGATGAGGAATTCGTGGGAGAGGTTGCCGCCGATCGGGCCGGTATCGGCCTGCATCGGGATCGCCTTCAGCCCCATGCGGGCGAAGGTGCGCAGATAGGCGACGAACATCTGCCGGTAGCTCTTCTGCGCCCCGGCGTAGTCCAGGTCGAAGGAATAGGCGTCCTTCATCAGGAATTCGCGGCCGCGCATCACGCCGAAGCGGGGGCGGACCTCGTCCCGGAACTTCCACTGGATGTGGTAGAGGTTGCGCGGCAGGTCGCGGTAGCTCTTGGCGTAGCCCTTGAAGATCTCGGTGACCATTTCCTCATTGGTCGGGCCGTAGAGCATCTCCCGGTCGTGGCGGTCCTTGAGGCGGAGCATTTCCGGGCCGTAGGCGTCGTAGCGGCCCGATTGGCGCCAGAGATCCGCGGTCTGGATCGTCGGCATCAGGATTTCCTGGGCGCCGGCGGCGTCCTGCTCCTCGCGGACGATCTGCTCCACCTTCTGCAGCACGCGCCAGCCCAGCGGCAGCCAGGCATAGATGCCGGCGCTGGTCTGCCGGACCATGCCTGCCCGCAGCATCAGGCGGTGGGAGGCGATCTGCGCCTCGGCCGGGGTTTCCTTCAGGGTCGGCAGGAAGGCGCGGGAGAGGCGCAAGGCGGGCTCCTGGTCGGGCTAGAGCGTGATCGCCCGCGGCCGAAGGCGACCGGAAGCGGAACTCACGCGGTCAGACATCTGCCCGAAGCGGGAGGCGAAGGCCGCCTGCCCCGGGCTGCGGCGGACACTAGCTTGCGGCGTCCCGGCTGGGAACGGCCAGGGCCAAGTGGCACCCATGCCACGCCAAACCATCCACTCCCGCGGCAGGATGGGAATAATCGAACACGCCGCCAGGGATCGGCTTCGCGGAAATTGCTTGGCGGTCGGCCGCCCTTCGGCTAGACGAAAAAAAGGGCCGCACCCGTCAGGGCGCGGCCCGAGTTTAGGGAGGAAACGCCAGTCACACGGCAGGAAGAGGACCAACCCTCTTCCTTCAGGCATGGTGGCGCGGACCAACAACACCGCACAACGCCAAAGGCTGCCGCCATAGCCGAAAAAAACGGCGTTCAGACAGCGTCTGCAACAAGATAAGGCGACACCCGGACCAATCCCGGGAAAGTCGCTCATTTTTCAGGCAGGGCCAGCCAGCCGCTCCGAAAGCTCAGCCAGTCGCTGGTGATCAACGCATAGGCTCCGGCGAAGATCACCGCCGCCACCAGCGTGGTCAGCCCCACCTTCATCAGGAGTCGCGGCCGGTCCGGCAGGCCGCGCCAGCCGCCGGTGGCATCGCCCTCCGGCCGCGGTGCGGTGCCGATCGGCAGGATGGCGAAGAGGGTCAGCCACCAGATCAGGAAATAGACGACGACGCCGTTGAACCAGCCCATGGGCGGCTAGACCCGCAACAGGTGAACTTCGACATTCGGCCGCTTGCGCAGCCGCCGCCCGACCGCCTTGCGCAGCACGCTGCGCGCCGCCTCGCGCAGCGCATCGTCCTCCCGCTTCAGGGCGCTCGGCAACTCCCCGACCGCCCGGGCCAGATCGGCCGCGAGCTGGACGGATTCGGAGGTGTCGCCGTCGAACAGGCCGGGCGCCGAAACCTGGGGCTGGCCCACCACCCGCCCACCGGCATCGACGGCGAGCGAGGCCATGACGACGCCGTTGAACAGCATGCGCTTGCGCGCCGCCAGCACCCCGCCGGAGAGCGGCAGCAGCCGGCCATTGTCCACCGCCAGACGGCCGGTCGGCACGCCCTCCACCACCTCCGGTCGGCCCGGGGACAGGCGAAGCACGTCGCCATCCTCCACCAGCACCGGGATCGCCTGCAGCGACTTCGCCAGCGCCGCATGCTCGGACAGATGGCGCCATTCGCCATGCACCGGCACGGCGTATTTCGGCTTCACCAGCTGGTAGAGCCGCTTCAGCTCGTCCCGCGCCGGGTGGCCGGAGACATGGACCATGTGGTCATCCGCCGTCATCACCCGGCAGCCGCGGCGGGCGAGCTGGTCCTGCAGCAGCAGGATGCCGCGCTCATTTCCGGGAATCATGCGGGAGGAGAAGATGACCGTATCCCCCTCCCCCAGCGCGATGCTGGGATGGGTGTCGGCGGCGATCTTGGCCAGCGCCGAGCGCGGCTCCCCCTGGCTGCCGGTGCAGATGATGAGGAGGTTGTCATCCGGGATGAAGCCCGCCTCCTCCTCCGGCACCAGTTCCGGAAGGTCTCTGAGGTAGCCGCATTCCCGCGCCGCCGCTTCCGCATTGCGCAGGCTGCGGCCGAACAGCGAGACCTGCCGCCCCGCCGCGGCCGCGGCGCGGACGATGCTCTCGACGCGGGCCACATTGGTGGCGAAGCAGGTGACGGCGACGCGGCCCTTCAGGCCGCGGATGATCGCCGTCAGATTCCGCCGCACCTCGGCCTCGGAACCGGAATGGCCCTCGACCAGCGCATTGGTGGAATCGCAGACCATGGCGAGGACGCCCTCCTCGCCCAGCCGGGCGAAGGCGGCCTCGTCGGTCGGGCCGCCGATCAGCGGGTCCGGGTCCAGCTTCCAGTCGCCGGTATGGACGACGAGGCCATGCCGGGTGCGGATGGCCAGCGCCTGCGCCTCCGGCACCGAATGGGCGACGCGGAGGAATTCGAGATCGAAGGGCCCCAGGCGGAAGCGGCCGCCGAGGGGGATGGTGTGGATCTTCGCCTCGCCCAGCAGCCCCGCCTCGCCCAGCTTCCGCCGCAGCACGGCGGCAACGAAGGGGCTGGCATAGATCGGGCAGCGGAATTGCGGCCAGAGATGCGCCACGGCCCCGACATGGTCCTCATGCGCATGGGTGATGACGAGGCCTTCCAGCCAGTCGCGCCGCTCCGCCAGCCAGGTGGCGTCGGGGACCATCACCTCCACCTCGGGCTGCTCCGGCCCACCGAAGCCGATGCCGCAATCCACCGCCAGCAACCTGCCGTCGCAGCGGTAGACATTCAGATTCATCCCGATCTCGCCGGTGCCGCCAAGGGGGATGAAAGCCAGGTCATCGGCGGCATCGGGCAGAGCCGCGGGCAAGAAATCGTTCATTCCCTCATCTTCTGGTGTCGGCCTCGCAGGGTCGGGCAATCTCGGGACGAGTATAGCGCAGCCGGCCACATCCCGCCGACCCCGCCGCCTCAATCCCTTGCCTGGGTCCGGTTCAAGATGGGGACGGGGTTGCGTTCCGCCAACAGGCGCAGCCCTTCCAGCGTGATATCGGGGTCGATGGTTTCAATCACCTCCGTCCCTTCCGCGAAGAGCGGGGCGAGGCCGCCGGTGGCGACGATCTTGAGATGCGCCTCCTGCTCCGCCTGGATGCGCCGGACGATGCCCTCGATCATCCCGACATAGCCCCAATAGATGCCGGATTGCATGGCGGCGACGGTGTCCCGTCCCACCACGGCCTGGGGCCGGCCGATGCCGATGCGGGGCAGCCGGGCCGCCGCCTGGTGCAGCGCCTCCAGCGAGAGGTTGATGCCGGGGGCGATGACGCCGCCGAGATAGGCGCCATCCGCATCCACCACGTCGAAGGTCGTGGCGGTACCGAAATCGATGACGATGAGCGGCCCCTTGTAGTGGTGATGGGAGGCAAGGGAGTTCAGCAGCCGGTCGGCGCCCACCTCCTGCGGCCGGTCCACCCGGATCTCGAAGCCCCATTCCACCGTGGAGCGGGCGATCAGCGGCTCGACATTGAACCATTCCCGCGACAGGCGGCGGAGGTTGTAGAGCGCGGCCGGCACCACCGTGCCGATGGCGCAGCGGTCGATCTCGGCCGGCTTCAACCCGGCATATTGCAGCAGGGCGAGCAGCCAGACGGCGTATTCGTCGGAGGTGCGGCCGGCCTCCGTCGCGATGCGCCAGCGGCCGCGCCATTCCGTGCCGTCATGCACGGCGAAGACGACATTGGTGTTCCCCGCATCGATGGCGAGCAGCATGGGTTCACGATCCTCCCACCTCGCCCGACAGGATCCGGTGGCGGGTGCCGCCGGCCTCCAGCAGCAGCGCACCATCCTCGGCGAGGCCTGCGAAGGCGCCGGCAGTAACCGGGCCGGCGCTGAGGGTCAACGTAGTCCCCAGGGCCGGGCCGCGCTGCAGCCATGCGGCGCGGATGGGGGCGAAGCCCTCCTGCAGCAGGGTGTCGCGCCAACGCAGCAGGCGGGCGAGCAGGCGGGCGGCGAATTCCTCCGGGGTGGCGGCGGTGGCCAGGCAGGCGGTGGGCCGGTCTGGCAAGGCGGGAGCATGGCGCAGATTGACCCCGATGCCATAGGCCAGCCAGGCGAGGCTCCCATCCGGCGCCAGGGCGGTCTCGGTCAGGATGCCGGCGCATTTGGCGCCATGGCGGAGCAGGTCGTTCGGCCATTTCAGCCGCAGCGCGGCGGGCTCCGCATCGCACTCCGCCGCCGCCTCCGCCAGGGCCACGGCGGCGAGCAGCGCCCATTGCGGGGCCTGCCGCGCCGGGACGGGCGGGCGCAGCAGGGCGGAGAGGTAGAGATTGCCGGGCGGGGAGCGCCAGGGGCGCCCTTCCCTGCCGCGCCCCGCGGTCTGCTCCCGGGCCAGGATGGCGAGCCCTTCCGCCTCCCCCGCCTCCGCCCTCTCCCGCAGCAGGGTGGCGGTGCTGCCGAGCTCGGCATGCACCTCCAGCCGCCAGAAGGGCGGCGCGCCCCGGCCCGGCAGCGGGGCGTTCAGCCGAGCAGCGCCGCCGCGGCCGCCTGGGCCGCGGCCAGCAGCGGCGCCGGCCAGAGGACAAAGAACAGGGTGAAGAGGCCGGAGGCCGCCATCACCACCGTCAGGCTGGCCGGCGCCGGGTCCAGCTCACCGGCCGGCGCATCGAAGAACATCACCTTCACGATGCGCAGGTAGTAATAGGCCGAGACCACGCTGGTCAGCACGCCGACCACGGCGAGGGTCCAGAAGCCCGCCTGCACCGCGGCGAGGAAGACGTAGAGCTTGCCGAAGAAGCCGGCGAGCGGCGGGATGCCGGCCATGGAGAACATGAAGATGGCCATCCAGACCGCCATGCCGAGATCGGTGCGGCCGAGCCCGGCGAGGTCCTCCACCTGCTCCACCGCCCGGCCGCGCCGGCGCATGGCGATGAGCACGGCGAAGGTGCCGAGATTCATCGCTACATAGATCGCCATGTAGACCAGCAGCCCGCGCAGCCCGATATCGTTGGCAACGGCCAGGCCCATCAGCGCATAGCCGACATGGCCGATCGAGGAATAGGCCATCAGCCGCTTGATGTTGCGCTGGCCGATGGCGGCGAAGCCGCCGAGGATCATCGAGCCGAGCGAGACCAGCGTGATGACCTGCTGCCACTGCGCCGCAAGGTCGCCGAAGGGCCCGATCAGCACGCGAGCCAGCAGCGCGATGGCGGCCACCTTGGGCGCGGCGGCGAAGAAGGCCGTCACCGGCGTGGGCGCGCCCTCGTACACGTCCGGCGTCCACATGTGGAAGGGCACGGCCGAAACCTTGAAGGCGAGGCCGGCAATGACGAAGACGATGCCGACGATGACGCCGGCGGTCACGCCCGAATCGGCCGAGAAGGCATCCGCCAGCCGGTCGAAATTCGTGGTGCCGGCGAAGCCATAGACCAGCGAGCTGCCATAGAGCAGCAGGCCGGAGGCGAGCGCGCCGAGGACGAAATACTTCAGCCCGGCCTCGGCGGAACGCGCATTGTCCCGGTTGAAGGCGGCGATGACGTAGAGCGGCAGGGAGAGCAGCTCGAGCCCCAGATAGAGCGAGAGCAGGTCGTTCGCCGAGATCATCACCATCATGCCGATCGTGCCGAGCAGCATGAGGAGGGGGAATTCGAAGCGTCCCAGCCCCTCCTTCGCGTTGTAGTCCAGCGAGAGCAGGATGCCGATGGCGGCGGCCGCGATGGCCAGCAGCTTCATGAAGCCGCTGAAGGCATCTGCCACGTAATGGCCGCCGAGGGCGGTGCCCTCCGGCTGGCCCAGCACCAGCACCGCGGCGAGCAGCAGCGCGCCGATGCAGGCCATGCTGACCGGGAAGAAGGTCTCCTGCTTCGGCAGCACGCCGGCGACGAGGATGACGAGGCCGGCGCAGGCCAGCGCCAGCTCCGGCAGGGCAAGGGTCCAGGTCATCGTCTTACATCCCCGCCAGGCGGCTGACGCTCATCGCCGCCTCATGCCGCTGCACCAGGGCAGCGACGGAGGCTTCGAAGAAATCGAGGAAGGGTTGCGGATAGACGCCCATCCAGAGGGCGAGGAGGATGAGCGGCGCGAAGACCGCGTATTCCCGCGGCGAGAGGTCGAGCAGCGCCCGCAGATCCTTCTTGGTGATCTTCCCGAAGATCACCCGGCGATAGAGGTAGAGCATGTAGGCCGCCCCCAGCACCATGCCGAGCGCGCCGCCGAAGGCGACCCAGGGGTTGATCCGCCAGGCGCCGACAATGACGAGGAACTCGCCCACGAAATTGGCGGTGCCCGGCAGGCCGACCGAGGCCATGGTGAAGAGCATGAACACCATGGCGTAGGAGGGCATGATCTTCGCCACCCCGCCATAGCGCAGGATGTCGCGGCTATGGACGCGGTCATACAGCACGCCGACGCAGAGGAAGAGCGCGCCGGAGACGACGCCATGCGCCAGCATGGTGAAGAGCGCGCCGGAGAGCCCCTGGGCGTTGATGGTGAAGATGCCGATGGTGACGATGCCCATATGCGCTACGGAGGAATAGGCGATGAGCTTCTTCATGTCCTCCTGCGCCAGTGCCACCAGCGAGGTGTAGACCACGGCGACGACCGACAGCACGAAGATGAGCGGCGCGAATTCGGCGCTCGCCTCCGGCAACAGCGGCAGGGTGAAGCGCAGGAAGCCATAGGCCCCCATCTTCAGCAGCACGCCGGCCAGGATGACGGAGCCCGCCGTCGGCGCCTCCACATGCGCATCCGGCAGCCAGGTATGCACCGGCCACATCGGCACCTTCACCGCGAAGGAGGCGAGGAAGGCGAAGAAGATCCAGGTCTGGGCCGCGCGCGGCACCTGGTACTCGAACAGCTCCGGAATGTCCGTCGTGCCGGCATTGTACCAGAGGTACAGGATGGCCAGCAGCATCAGCACGCTGCCGAGCAGGGTGTAGAGGAAGAATTTGAAGGCGGCATAGACCCGCCGCGGCCCGCCCCAGACCCCGATGATGAGAAACATCGGGATCAGCACCGCCTCGAAGAACACGTAGAAGATGATGAAGTCGAGCGCGGCGAACATGCCGACCATCATCGTCTCGAGGATCAGGAAGGCGACCATGTACTCGCGCACCCGCGTCTCGATCGCCTCCCAGGAGGCGAGGATGCAGAGCGGCGTGAGCGCGGTGGAAAGCAGGACGAAGAGGACGGAGATGCCGTCCACGCCCATATGGTAGCCGACGCCGAATTCCGGCAGCCAGCTCAGCTTCTCCTCGAACTGGAAGCCGGCGGAGGAGATGTCGAACTTCACCCAGAGGATGAGGCTGAGCAGGAAGACCAGCAGGCTGGTCCAGAGCGCCGTCCAGCGCGCGTTGCGGGCAACCACCGCCTCCTCCCCGCGCACGAAGAGGATGATGGCGGCGCCGGCCAGCGGCAGGAAGGTGAGCAGCGAGAGCAGAGGGAAACCGGCGGCGTTCATGCTCAGCGCCCGATCAGGAAGAGGGAGACGAAGACGACCAGGCCGATGATCATGGCGAAAGCGTAGTTCGCCACCCGCCCGGTCTGGATGCGGACGGCGCCGCGGGCGACGCCGACGGCAAGGCTGGCCGCGCCGTTCGGCATGCCGTCGATGATCTGCGCATCGCCGGTCTTCCAGAACACCGCGGCAAGACGGCGGGCCGGACGGACGAAGATCGCGTCGTAGAGCTCGTCGAAATACCACTTGTTCAGCAGGAACAGGTAGATCCCGCGGAAGGCGGTGGCGAGCCTGCCGGGGAGGTCCGGCGCCAGCATGTAGAAGACATAGGCCAGCGCGATCCCGCCCACACCCATCACCGTCGGCCCCAGCGGCACCCAGGCCGGCACCTCGTGCATCGCATGCAGGATGTGGTTGTGCGCGGCGTTCACGATAGAGCCGTGCCAGAAGCCGTGCTCATGCTCGCCGATGAAGAGCGGTGCGAAGACGTAGCCCGTCAGCACCGCGCCCACCGCCAGCAGCAGCAGCGGGATGAGCATGACCGCCGGGCTCTCATGCACATGCTCCATGGTGTGGTGGTCCGCCCGCGGGGCGCCATGGAAGGTGAGAATAAGGAGCCGCCAGGAATAGAAGGCGGTCAGGAAGGCGGCGATCATGCCGCAGAGGAAGGCATACATGCCGACGCCGCTATGGCTGGCGAAGGCGGCCTCGAGGATGGCGTCCTTCGAGTAGTAGCCGGCGAAGAAGGGGATGCCAGCCAGCGCCAGGTTGCCGATCCACATCACCGCATAGGTGATCGGGATCTTGCTCCAGATGCCGCCCATCTTCCGGATGTCCTGCTCATCCGACATGGCGTGGATCACGCTGCCGGCGCCGAGGAAGAGCAGGGCCTTGAAGAAGGCGTGGGTGAAGAGGTGGAACATCGCCACCTGGTAGGCGCCGACGCCGGCGGCGAAGAACATGTAGCCGAGCTGCGAGCAGGTGGAGTAGGCGATCACCCGCTTGATGTCGTTCTGCACGCAGCCGATCGTCGCGGCGAAGAGGGCGGTGGAGGCGCCGACCACGGTGACGATGGCGAGCGCCGTCGGCGCATACTCGAAGATCGGCGACATGCGGCAGACGAGGAAGACGCCCGCCGTGACCATGGTGGCGGCATGGATGAGGGCGGAGACCGGCGTCGGCCCCTCCATCGCATCCGGCAGCCAGGTGTGCAGGCCGAGCTGCGCCGACTTGCCGCAGGCGCCGATGAAAAGCAGCACGCCGATCAGCTCCAGCGCCGGGATGCCGCCGAAGCGATCCTCCAGATGCTGCGGCACGGCGGCGAAGATGGTGTCGAATTCGATGCTGCCGAAGACGTAGAAGGTCAGCGCGACGCCCAGCATGAAGGACACGTCGCCCACGCGGTTCACGATGAAGGCCTTCATCGCCGCCCGGTTCGCGCTCTCCCGGTCGTACCAGTAGCCGATGAGGAGGTAGCTCGCGAGACCGACGCCCTCCCAGCCGAAGAAGAGCTGGGCGAGGTTGTCCGCCGTCACCAGCATCAGCATCATGAAGGTGAAGAGGGAGAGATAGGCGAAGAAGCGCGACGGCGTCTCGTCATGCGACATGTAACCCACCGAGTAGAGGTGGATCAGCGTCGAGATGAAGGTGACCATGGCCACCATGACGACCGCCAGCGTGTCGTAGCGCAGCGCCCAGGCGAAATCGAGGCCACCGACATTCATCCAGGTGACGATTTCCACCGTCACCGGATGACCGGAGAGCGCGACCTGGGCGAAGCTGAGGCTGCCGCAGACCGCCGCCAGCGCCATGCAGATGACGGTGGACCATTGCGCGGCCTTGTCCCCGATCCAGCGGCCGAAGAAGCCGCTGATGCAGGCCCCGAGCAGGGGGAAGAAAATGGCGCCGACGAACATGCCCCCTAGCCCTTCAGGGTCGAGATGTCCTCGACCTCGATGCTGCCGCGGTTGCGGAAGTAGATGACGACGATGGCGAGGCCGATCGCGGCTTCCGCCGCGGCGACGGTCAGGACGAACATGGCGAAGACCTGCCCCGCCAGATCGTCCAGGAAGGACGAGAAGGCGACGAAGTTCAGGTTCACCGAGAGCAGGATGAGCTCGACGCTCATCAGGATGACGATGACGTTCTTCCGGTTGAGGAAGATGCCGAAGACGCCGAGCACCAGCAGGATGGCGCTGACGGTCAGGTAATGGGCGAGGCCGATCGTCATCTCAGTGATGCCCCCCGTGATGCGCATCATGCGTGACCTTGGGCGGCTCGGCCTCCGGCTCCGGCGGGCGGCGGATGCCGAGCGTGCCGATGCCGGCGCCGACCGGCACCTCCTCCAGCACCACGGAGCCGCTGCGGGCGACCTGGGCGGCGATGTTCTGCCGCCTGGTGCCCGGCCTCTCGCGGTGCGTCAGCACGATGGCACCGATCATCGCCACCAGCAGGATCAGGCCCGCGATCTGGAAGAGGTAGACGTAATCCGTGTAGAGGATACGCCCCAGCGCCGCGGCATTGGTGACGCCGCCGCCCGGGTTGGGCGAGAGGCGGAGATCATCCGCCTGGTCGGCGAAGGACCAGCCGCTCAGCACCAGCAGCAGCTCCAGGAACAATATGCCGCCGATGATGGCGCCGATCGGCGCGTAACGCTGGAACCCTTCCCGCAGCCGGGCAAAGTCGATGTCCAGCATCATGACGACGAAGAGGAACAGCACCGCGACGGCGCCGACATAGACGATGACCAGGATCATCGCCAGGAACTCCGCCCCGGCGATGAGGAAGAGCGCCGCGGCGTTGAAGAAGGCGAGGATCAGGAAGAGCACGCTGTGCACGGGATTCCGCGCCGTCACCACCATCACCGCGGAAGCGATGAGGATGGCCGCGAAAAGGTAGAAGGCGAGAGCAGCGATCATGGTCGTCCCGCCTCAGCGATAGGGGGCGTCGAGTTCGAGGCGCCGGGCGATCTCCGGCTCCCACCGGTCGCCGTTCGAGAGCAGCTTCTGCTTGTCATAGAGCAGCTCCTCGCGGGTCTCGGTGGTGAACTCGAAATTCGGCCCCTCGACGATGGCATCCACCGGGCAGGCTTCCTCGCACATGCCGCAATAGATGCACTTCACCATGTCGATGTCGTAGCGCGTGGTGCGGCGGCTGCCATCCTCGCGCGGCTCGGCCTCGATGGTGATGGCCTGGGCGGGGCAGATCGCCTCGCACAGCTTGCAGGCGATGCAGCGCTCCTCCCCGTTCGGGTAGCGGCGCAGCGCATGCTCCCCCTTGAAGCGGGGGGAGAGCGGCCCCTTCTCATAGGGGTAGTTGATGGTCACCTTGGGCTTGAAGAAATACTTCAAGGTCAGCGCCATGCCGGAGACGAGCTCCGTCAGCAGCAGGCTGCGGGCGAGGCGATCGAGCGTAGCCATGGTTCCCCTCAGGCCGGCAGCCAGCCGGTCAGCTTCAGGACGGCAGCGGTGATGACGAGCCAGACCAGGCTGAAGGGCAGGAACACCTTCCAGCCGAGGCGCATGAGCTGGTCGTAGCGGTAGCGCGGGAAGGTCGCCCGCACCCAGATGAAGACGAAGAGGCAGAGGCAGATCTTCAGCGCGAACCAGATCGGCCCGGGGATCCAGGTGAAGGGCTCCACCGCCACCGGCGGCAGCCAGCCACCGAGGAACAGGATGGTGGTCAGCGCCGACATCAGGATCATGTTGGCGTATTCGCCGAGGAAGAACAGGGCGAAGGTCATCGAGCTGTACTCGACGAAGAAGCCCGCCACCAGCTCGCTCTCGCCCTCCGGCAGGTCGAAGGGCGCCCGGTTCGTCTCCGCCAGGATGGAGACGAAGAAGATGACGAACATCGGGAAGAGCGGGATGAAGAACCAGACATTCCGCTGCGCCCGCACCACATCGCTGAGGTTCAGGGAGCCGACGCAGAGCAGCACGGTGACGATGACGAAGCCCATGGAGACTTCGTAGCTCACCATCTGCGCCGCCGAGCGCAGCGCGCCCAGGAAGGCATATTTCGAGTTGCTGGCCCAGCCGGCGATAATGATGCCGTAGACGCCGAGGGAGGAGATGGCGAAGAGGTAGAGGATGCCGACATTGATGTCGGCGATCGCCCAGCCATCATTCACCGGGATCACCGCCCAGGCCAGCATGGCCAGCATGAACAGCAGCATGGGCGCCAGGATGAAGAGGAACCGGTTCGCGCCGGAGGGCACGATGGTTTCCTTCATCAGCATCTTCAGCGCATCGGCGAAGGGCTGCAGCAGGCCGAAGGGGCCGACCACATTGGGGCCCTTCCGCAGCTGCATCGCCGCCAGCACCTTGCGCTCCGCCAGCGTCAGATAGGCGACGGCGATCAACACCGGCACCAGCAGCGCCAGGGTCTGCGCCACGGTGATGGCCAACACCCCGATGGGCGTGGAAAGGAAGCCGTCCATCGCCGCTTACTCCGCCGCCAGCCGCGCCTGCGGCGCGCCATAGACCCTCGCGCATTCCGCCATGGTGGGCGATGCGCGGCTGATCGGGTCCGCCTGCCAGTAATTCGTCACCGTCAGCGCGAAGGGCGCATCGCTGACCGCAGCCGGATCGCCGGCCGGGCCGCTGCTATCCGCGCAGCCATGCGGCACGAAGCCGCGCCCGGCGAAGACCGGGTTGGCCTCGGCCAGCTTCGCGCGCAGCGCGTCCAGCGTGTCATAGGGCAGCCTGCGGCCGAGCAGTTCGGACAGCGCGCGCAGAATCTTCCAATCCTCCCGCGCTTCGCCCGGCGGGTAGACCGCCAGGCGCCCATGCTGCACCCGCCCCTCGGTGTTCACCCAGGTGGCATCCTTCTCGGTATAGGCGGCACCGGGGAGGATGACATCGGCACGACCCGCCGCCGCCTCGCCATGATGCCCCTGGTAGACGACGAAGGCGCCATCCGGCAGCTGCGTCGGCTCGGCGCCCAGCAGGAACAGCACCTCCAGCCCCGCCGCCATGCCGCCGGTGAAGCCGAGGTCCAGCGCCGCCACCTGGCCGCCGAAATGGTGCAGCAGGTTGAAGCCGTGCCACTCCGGCTGCAGCATGTTGTTCTCGGCGGCGATCTTCCAGGCCGCCGCCAGCACCGCCGCCCCATCCGGCCGCGTGAGCGCGCCGCGGCCGAGGATCAGCATGGGCTTCTTCGCCGCCCGCAGCACCTCGTTGAAGCGGTGGCTGCCCTGGGCCAGGGCGCGCAGCGTGACACCGCCCTCCCCCAGCCAGTCATGGGCATAGGTTAGATTGAGCCCGCGCGGCCCGACGAAGCCCACCGGGAAGCCGCCCGCCACCACGCGCTTGCGGATGCGGGCATTGATCACCGGCGCTTCGGTCCGCGGATTGGCGCCGATGATCAGCAGCGCATCCGCATCCTCGATGCCGGCGATGCCGGTGTTGAAGGTGTAGAAATCGCGTCGCGAGGCGTCCACCGCCGCGCCATCGGTGCGGCATTCGAGGTTGCGGCTGCCGAGCGCGCCCATCAGGTCGCGCAGCGCCAGCGTCGCCTCGGCATCCGCCAGCGGCCCGGCCACGGCGCCGATCTTCTCGCCCGGCACGCCCTTCAGCCGGGCGGCGATGGCGGCGAAGGCCTCGCCCCAGCTCGCCGGCTGCAGCTTGCCGTCCTTCCGCACCCAGGGGCGGTCCAGCCGCCGGCGCTTCAGCCCGTCGAAGGAGAAGCGGCCGCGATCGGCCATCCACTCCTCGTTCACGTCGTCATTGGTCCGCGGCAGGATGCGCAGCACCTCGCCGGACCGGGCATCGACGCGGATATTCGTCCCGGTCGCGTCCAGCACATCGACGCTGTCCGTCTTCCGCAGCTCCCAGGGCCGGGAGACGAAGGCATAGGGGCGCGAGGTGAGCGCGCCGACCGGGCAGATATCGATGAGGTTGCCGGAAAGCTCGGTCGTCAGCGCCTTCTCGACATAGGTGCCGATTTCCATGTTCTCGCCGCGATTGGTCGCGCCGAGCTCCGGCACGCCGGCCACTTCCGTGGCGAAGCGGACGCAGCGGGTGCACTGGATGCAGCGGGTCATGATCGTCTTGATCAGCGGACCCATGTACTTGTCCGTGACGACCCGCTTCTCTTCCTTGTAGCGGCTCTTGTCCAGGCCATAGGCCATGGCTTGGTCCTGCAGGTCGCACTCGCCGCCCTGGTCGCAGATCGGGCAGTCCAGCGGGTGGTTGATGAGCAGGAATTCCATCACCCCGCGGCGGCCCTTCCGGACCATCTCGCTGTCGGTGAAGACCTTCATGCCATCCGCCACCGGATAGGCGCAGGAGGCGATGGGCTTCGGCGCCTTCTCCACCTCCACCAGGCACATCCGGCAATTGCCGGCGACGCTCAGCCGCTCATGGTAGCAGAAGCGCGGGATCTCCTTCCCCGCCGCCTCGCAGGCCTGCAGGACGGAGACACCGTTCGGCACCTCCACCTCGATGCCATCGACCGTGACCTTCGCCATAGGGGCTTACTCCGCGGCCATGGGCAGCGTCGGCTCGGGCGAGCCCTTCGCGGCCTTGTAGGCGGCAATGCGTTCTTCCATCAGCGGGCGGAAATGCCGGATGAGGCCCTGCACCGGCCAGACGCCGCCATCGGCCAGGGCGCAGATGGTGTGGCCCTCGATCTGCCGCGTCACCTGCTCCAGCACATCAATCTCCGCGACCTCCGCACGGCCTTCCACCATGCGGTCCATCATGCGCTTCACCCAGCCCATGCCCTCGCGGCAGGGGGTGCACTGGCCGCAGCTCTCATGCTTGTAGAAGGCGGAAAGCCGGGCGATCGCCTTGATGAGGTCGGTGGACTTGTCCATCACGATCACGCCCGCGGTGCCGAGGCCGGTGCGGTGTTCGCGCAGCGCGTCGAAATCCATCAGCACGTCGTCGCAGACGCTCTTCGGGATCATCGGCGTGGAGGAGCCACCGGGGATCACTGCCAGCAGATTGTCCCAGCCGCCGCGCACCCCGCCCGCATGCCGCTCGATCAGCTCGCGCAGCGGGATCGACATCTCCTCCTCCACATTGCAGGGCTTGTTCACATGGCCCTGGATGCAGAAGATCTTGGTGCCGCTGTTCTTCGGCCGGCCGAAGCCGGCGAACCAGGCGGCGCCGCGGCGGAGGATGGTCGGCACCACCGCGATGGTCTCGACATTGTTCACCGTGGAGGGGCAGCCATAGAGCCCGACGGCCGCCGGGAAGGGCGGCTTCAGCCGCGGCATCCCCTTCTTGCCCTCGAGCGACTCGATCAGCGCCGTCTCCTCGCCACAAATGTAGGCGCCGGCGCCGCGATGCACGTAGAGATCGAAATCCCAGCCGCTGCCGCAGGCATTCGGCCCGATCAGCCCCGCGGCATAGGCCTCGTCGATCGCGGCCTGCAGGACCAGGTGCTCGTTGTAGTACTCGCCGCGGACATAGATGTAGCCGGCATGCGCGCCCATCGCGACACCGGCGATGAGGCAGCCCTCCACCAGCGTGTGCGGGTCATGCCGCAGGATGTCGCGGTCCTTGCAGGTGCCGGGCTCCGATTCGTCGGAGTTCACCACCAGGTAGTGCGGCCGCCCGTCGCTCTGCTTCGGCATGAAGGACCATTTGAGGCCGGTCGGGAAGCCCGCCCCGCCCCGTCCGCGGAGGCCGGAATTCTTCACCTCCTCGATGATCCAATCGCGCCCCTTCTCGAGCAGCGCCTTGGTGCCATCCCAATGGCCGCGCTTGCGCGCCGCCTCCAGCCGCCAATCATGCAGGCCGTAGAGGTTGGTGAAGATGCGGTCCTTGTCGCTCAGCGCCATCGCATCACTCTCCCGGGATCTCGGTCAGGACCAGCGGGCCGCCTTCCGGTGCGCTGGTCTGCCGCCCGATCATGGAGCCCGGCTTGGGCCGCTCGCCGCGCCGCAGCGCCTCGATCAGCGCCACCGTCCGGGCGTAGTCCAGATCCTCGTAATAATCGTCATCGACGCAGAGGATGGGCGCGTTCACGCAGGCGCCCATGCACTCGACCTCGCTCAGCGTGAACATCCCGTCCGCGCTGGTCTGGCCATAGCCGGAGACCTGGGCCGCGTCCTTGCAGGCGCGGAAGACCTCGTCCGAGCCGCGCAGCCAGCAGGGCGTCGTGCCGCAGACCTGCAGGTGGTAGGTGCCGATCGGCTTCATGTTGAACATGAAGTAGAAGGTCGCGACCTCATAGACACGGATCGGCGCCATGCCGAGCCGCGCCGCGACGGCATCCATCCCCTTCTCCGGCACCCAGGCGCTGCCGGTCTGCCGCTTCATCTGCCGCTGCACCACATAGAGCAGCGGGATGACCGCGCTGGCCTGCCGGCCCGGCGGGTAGCGCTTGATGATCTTCTCGATCGCCGCCTCGCTCTCCGCATCGAAGGCGAAGCTCTCGGGCTGCTCGAAGGCCACCGGGGTGTCTGGCGTGGTCAACGGTCGATCTCCCCGAAGACGATGTCGAGCGAGCCGATGACTGCCACCGCATCGGCCAGCATATGCCCCTTGGAGAGCACCTCCATGGCCTGGAGATGCGCGAATCCCGGCGCGCGGATCTTGCAGCGATAGGGCCGGTTGGTGCCGTCCGCCACCAGGTAGACGCCGAATTCGCCCTTGGGCGCCTCGGTCACCGTGTAGGTGGCGCCTTCCGGCACGTGGTAGCCCTCGGTGTAGAGCTTGAAATGGTGGATGAGGCTTTCCATGGACCGCTTCATCTCGCCGCGCTTCGGCGGCGTGATCTTGTTGTCCTGGATCTTCACCGGGCCGGGCTTCAGCCGCGCCAGGCATTGCTGCACCAGCTTCAGGCTCTGGCGCATCTCCTGCACCCGCACCAGGTAGCGGTCGTAGCAATCGCCATGGCGGCCGACCGGGATCTCGAAATCGAGGTCGGCATAGATCTCGTAGGGCTGCGACTTGCGCAGATCCCAGGGCACGCCGGAGGCCCGCAGGCAGGGCCCGGAGAAGCCCCATTCCATGGCCTGCTCCGCGCTCATCACCCCGATATCCACGGTGCGCTGCTTGAAGATGCGGTTCTCCGTCAGCAGCCCTTCGAGGTCGTCCACGAATTTCGGGAATTGCTCGCACCAGCCGGCGATGCGGTCCTCGAGACTCTTCGGGATGTCGCGGGAGACGCCGCCGGCGCGGAAGTAGTTCACGTGGTAGTGGCTGCCGCCCGCCGCCTCGTAGAATTCCAGCAGGTGCTCGCGCTGCTCGAAGCCCCAGAGCGAGGGCGTGATGGCGCCGCAATCCAGCGCGTAGGTGGTGACGTTCAGCAGATGGTTCAGGATGCGCGTCAGCTCCGCGAACATGGTGCGGATGACCCGCGCCCGCTCGGGGATCTGGTCCTCGATGCGCAGCAGCTTCTCCACCGCCAGCACGTAGCTGTGCTCCATGCACATCGGGCTGACGTAATCCAGGCGGTCCATATAGGGCATCGCCTGGAGATAGGTCTTGTACTCGATCAGCTTCTCCGTGCCGCGGTGCAGCAGGCCGATATGCGGATCGGCGCGCTCCACCACTTCGCCCTTCATCTCCAGGATGAGGCGCAGCACGCCATGCGCGGCCGGGTGCTGCGGGCCGAAATTGATGGTGTGGCTGTCCACCTCGACCGTGCGGGTCCCCTCCTCCGCCCCGCTGGCGGAGGCGACCTGGCGCGGATCGGCGGCGACGGAGAGCGGCCCCGCCTCGGAGGCCATGGCGGAAGAACTGCTCATGGCTTCACCCCCTCATCCGCCTGGGAGGGCTTCGGCCCCTCGATGCGGTTCAGATGCACCTTCTCGTCGCCCGGCAGGGTGGTCAGGCCTTCCCAGGGGCTGAGGAAGTCGAAGTTGCGGAAATCCTGGGTCAGCTTCACCGGCTCATAGACCACCTGCTTGCGCTCCTCGTCGTAGCGCACCTCGACATAGCCGGTCAGCGGGAAGTCCTTGCGCAGCGGATGGCCCTCGAAGCCGTAATCCGTCAGCAGGCGGCGGAGGTCGGTCTGGCCGGCGAAGACGATGCCGTACATGTCCCAGGCCTCGCGCTCATACCAGGTGGCGGTCGGCCAGACCTCGACGACGGAGGGCACCGGAGTCGCTGCATCCGTGCTGACCACGACGCGAAGACGCTGGTTCAGCGTCAGGCTGAGGAGGTTGTAGATCACCTCGAAGCGCTCGGGCTTCTCCGGCCAATCCGTGCCGCAGATGTCCATGCATTGCTCGAAGGCGAAGCGCGGGTCGTCGCGCAGCAGCCGCATGGAGTCGGGCAGCGCCTCGCGCCGCAGGCGCAGCACCACCTCGGCGCCGCGCTCCACGCTGACGCTGTCCCGCGGGAAGGCCGCCGCGACGGCTTCGGCCAGTTGAGAGATGTCAGCCACGCAGGATGGTCCCCGTCCGCCGGATCTTCTTCTGCAGCTGGAGGATGCCGTAGATCAGGCCCTCCGCCGTCGGCGGGCAGCCCGGCACGTAGACATCCACCGGCACGATGCGGTCGCAGCCGCGCACCACGCTGTAGGAGTAGTGGTAGTAGCCGCCGCCATTGGCGCAGCTGCCCATGGAGATGACCCAGCGCGGCTCGCTCATCTGGTCGTAGACCTTGCGCAGCGCGGGGGCCATCTTGTTGGTCAGGGTGCCGGCCACGATCATCACGTCCGACTGCCGCGGCGAGCCGCGCGGGATGGTGCCGAAGCGGTCGAGGTCGTAGCGTGCCATATAGGCGTGGATCATCGGCACGGCGCAGCAGGCCAGGCCGAAGGTCATCGGCCACAGGCTGCCGGTGCGCGCCCAGTTCACCACCTTGTCCAGGTTGGCGACGACGAAGCCCTTGTCCTCGATCTCGCCGGTGATGCCCTTCACCACGGCGTCCTGCGCCGGGCCCGGCGGCAGGTGCTCACGGTTCCAGGCCAGGCTGTCGGTATTTCCGCTCATGGGTCTCTCCGGTCGGACGGTCTCGCCGTCACTCCCAGTCCAGGGCGCCCTTGCGCCATTCGTAGATGAAGCCGACGGTCAGCACGCCGAGGAAGGCGATCATCGAGAGGAAGCCGAACCAGCCGATCCCGCCGAGGGCGACCGCCCAGGGGAAGAGGAAGGCGACTTCCAGGTCGAAGATGATGAACAGGATCGCCACCAGGTAGAACCGCACGTCGAAGCGCCGGCGCGTGTCATCGAAAGGCTCGAAGCCGCATTCATAGGCCGAGAGCTTCTCGGCATTCGGCTTCTGCCGCGCCAGCAGCAGGCTGCCCCCCACCATGGCCAGGGCGATGCCGCCAGCGATGGCGAGGAAGACGAGAATCGGGAAGTACTCTGCCAGCAGCGGCTGGGTCATTCGGTGCTCCGCCCTTCTTGGCGCCCTGAGAGGGCTCCGGGGGCGCGAGGCCGCACCCTCGGCGCGCGGCGCGGCGGCCTGCCGCAGCGCAACGCGGCCGGACATTAGCCGCCCCCTGCGCCAGTGGCCATAGGGGGCAAGCTACCCATCCCAGGCCCGGAAGGAAGATTTTGCGCCAGGCGGATGCAGGGCCGAGGGGGAACGCCACCGGCCATCGCCAGGGCTGCGCCACCAGGCAACCAGGGCTGCGCCACCAGGCACAAGGAACCGAAAATACCGGGGGAGGGACCGTTCCGGCCGAGCCCCCTTCGGGGGCCGCCGCGTGGCGCGAGTGACGGGGCTCGAACCCGCGACCTCCGGCGTGACAGGCCGGCGCTCTAACCAACTGAGCTACACCCGCTTGCGGCGTGGCCCGGGGAATAGGGCCCGGCACCGTGGCTGTCAACCGCATGACATGCGGTTTCAGGAATGGGCGCTGAGGGATTCGAACCCCCGGCATCTTCGGTGTAAACGAAGCGCTCTACCGCTGAGCTAAGCGCCCTCTCGGCCCCCACCGCGGCTGCGGCCCCGGCGGGGATGCGACCGCCCGCAATGGCGGCCAGCACGGCTTCCAAGCCGCGCCGGCCGGAAAAGGCAAGCGGAAAAAGAAAAAGGGCCGGCGTCGCCGCCAGCCCTCAAAGCAGCCCGGAAGGCCCGGTCCCTAGCCCGGCCCGGGCGCGGTTCCCGGCCCGCCTCCCGGCCTCAGTTCACAGCGTCCTTGAGACCCTTGCCAGCCTTGAAGCGAACGGTGGTGGTAGCGGGAATCTTGATCTCCTCGCCGGTGCGCGGGTTGCGGCCCTTGCCGGCCTTGCGCTTGCTGGTGCTGAAGGTGCCGAAGCCCACCAGGCGGACATCCTGCTTCTTCTTCAGCGACTTGGTGATCGCCTCGAAGACGGCGTCCAGCACCTCGCCGGCCTTCGCCTTCGGCAGATCGCCGGTCTCGGCGATGATCGCCACCAGATCCTGTTTGTTTGCCATGCAGCTCCCCCTTCCCTGAGGTCACCATTCACCGACCGGAGGATTCCGGACCAGAAACCGGGCCGACTGTAGGGGGCGGGATTCTCGTGCGTCAATCGCGGGATGCCCGATTCGCGGCGGTTATCCGCCATTTTCTGCGCATCCGTGGCACCGGAAAAGCCTCAGGCCGGGCTTGCGCCCGGCCTGAGGGGGAATGCTCAATGCGGCCGCGTCGTCGCTGCCCCGTCGCCTTCGGCCGGGATCGGCGCCGGCGCCTCCGGCGGCTCCGTCCATTCGATGGCTTCGGGCTTGCGCGTCAGCGCCGTGCCGATCACCTCGTCCACATGCGAGACGGGGATGATGCTCAGCCCCTTCTTCACATTGTCCGGGATCTCGGCCAGGTCCTTCTCATTCTCCTTCGGGATGAAGACGGTGGTGATGCCGGCGCGCAGCGCCGCCAGCAGCTTCTCCTTCAGCCCACCGATCGGCAGCACCCGGCCGCGCAGCGTGATCTCGCCCGTCATCGCCACATCCTTCCGCACCGGAATGCCGGTGAGGACGGAGACGATGCTGGTCGCCATCGCGATGCCCGCGCTCGGGCCATCCTTCGGAGTCGCGCCCTCCGGCACGTGCACATGGATGTCGCGCCGGTCGAACAGCGTCGGCTTCAGGCCGAAGCTGGTCGCGCGGGAGCGGACATAGGACATCGCCGCGGAGACGCTCTCCTGCATCACGTCGCCGAGCTTGCCGGTGGTCTGCACCTTGCCCTTGCCGGGCACCGTCACGCTCTCGATGGTCAGGATCTCGCCGCCCACCTCGGTCCAGGCGAGGCCGGTGACGACGCCCACCATGTCCTCCGCCTCCGCCTCGCCGTAGCGGAACTTCCGCACGCCGGCGAATTTGTCGAGGTTCTTGACGGTGATCGTGACCTTCTTCGCCTTCTTGGAGACGATCTCGCGCACCGCCTTGCGGGCCAGCCCGCCGATCTCGCGCTCCAGGTTCCGGACGCCGGCCTCGCGCGTGTAGTAGCGCACCAGGTCGCGCAGCGCCTCGTCGGAGATGCTCCACTCGCCCGGCTTCAGCCCGTTCGCCTCGGTCTGCTTCGGGATCAGGTGGCGCTTGGCGATCTCCACCTTCTCATCCTCGGTGTAGCCGGGGATGCGGATGATCTCCATGCGGTCCAGCAGCGGCTGCGGCATGCGGAGCGAGTTCGCCGTGGTGACGAACATCACGTCCGACAGGTCGTAATCCACTTCCAGGTAGTGATCGGCGAAGGTGCCGTTCTGCTCCGGGTCCAGCACCTCCAGCAGCGCCGAGGACGGGTCGCCGCGCCAGTCGGCGCCGAGCTTGTCGATCTCGTCGAGCAGGAAGAGCGGGTTGGAGGTCTTCGCCTTCTTCATCCCCTGGATGACCTTGCCCGGCATGGAGCCGATATAGGTCCGCCGGTGGCCGCGCACCTCGGCCTCATCCCGCACGCCGCCCAGCGACATGCGGACGAAGTTGCGGCCGGTGGCCTTGGCGATCGACTTGCCGAGCGAGGTCTTGCCGACGCCGGGCGGGCCGACGAGGCAGAGGATCGGGCCCTTGATCTTCGGCGAGCGCGACTGCACCGCCAGATATTCGATGATCCGCTCCTTGACCTTCTCCAGGCCGTAGTGGTCGGCGTCCAGCACCTTCTCCGCCGCAACGATGTCGTTGCGGACCTTGCTGCGCTTCTTCCAGGGGATGGAGAGCATCCAGTCGAGGTAGTTGCGCACCACCGTCGACTCCGCGCTCATCGGCGACATGGTGCGCAGCTTCTTCAGCTCCGCCATCGCCTTCTCTCGGGCTTCCTTGGAGAGCTTGGTGGCCTTGATCTTGGCCTCCAGCTCGGCGGCCTCGTCCTTGCCGTCCTCGCCCTCGCCCAGCTCCTTCTGGATCGCCTTGAGCTGCTCGTTCAGGTAGTACTCGCGCTGGGTCTTCTCCATCTGCCGCTTGACGCGGTTGCGGATGCGCTTCTCCACCTGCAGCACGCCGATCTCGGATTCCATATGCGCGAAGACGCGCTCGAGCCGGCCGGTGGTGGACGGGGTCTCCAGCAGCTCCTGCTTCTCGGGAATCTTCAGGGAGAGATGGGCGGCGACCGTATCGGCCAGCTTGGTCGGGTCGTCGATCTGGTTGATCGAGACCAGCACCTCCGGCGCGATCTTCTTGTTCAGCTTGATGTACTGCTCGAACTGGCCGACCACGGTGCGGGCCAGCGCCTCGGTCTCGGCCGCCGGCGGCGCGGCTTCCTCGATCGTGGTCGCATAGGCCTCGAAATGGCTCTCCGTCTCCTTGAAGGCGACGATGCGGGCGCGGCGCCCGCCCTCGACCAGCACCTTCACCGTGCCGTCCGGCAGCTTGAGGAGCTGCAGGACTGTCGAGACGGTGCCGACCTGGTACAGATCCTCCGCCGCCGGATCATCCTGCGCCGCATTCTTCTGCGCCACGAGGAGGATCTGCTTGTCCTCCCGCATCACCGCTTCCAGGGCGCGGACAGATTTCTCCCGCCCGACGAAGAGCGGTACGATCATGTGGGGGAAGACGACAATGTCGCGCAGCGGCAGGACGGGGAACAATTCGCCGCGCAGTGTTTCAGGCTTATCCGCCATGATGGACCTCACGAAAGGACAGTCGACGCGGAAGACGCCCTGTCGAGGCACGCCCCCCGCGTCACGGGCATGCAATCCAGATGGGCAGCGCGGCCCCCGGCCACAAGCCCCGGCTGCACGCGGCGCCGCCGGGGCCAGCCGGAAATGGCCGGCACGCCAGGATCAGGCGGAACTCTGCTCCGCCGCCCGCTCCCCGTAGATGTAGAGCGGCGTGGCACGGCCTTCCGCCACTTCCCGGTTCACCACCACCTCGTCGACATCGTCGAGCCCTGGCAGGTCGAACATGGTGGAGAGCAGGATGGCCTCCATGATGGAGCGCAGGCCGCGGGCGCCGGTCTTGCGCTGGATGGCGCGGTTGGCGACGGAGCGCAGCGCATCCTCGGTGAAGGTCAGCTTCGTCCCCTCCATCTCGAAGAGACGCTGGTACTGCTTCACCAGCGCGTTCTTCGGCTTGGTGAGGATCTCCACCAGCGCCTTCTCGTCCAGGTCCTCGAGCGTCGCCACCACCGGCAGGCGGCCGATGAATTCGGGGATGAGCCCGAACTTCAGCAAATCCTCCGGCTCCACCTCGCGCAGGATGGCGCCGGCGCGGCGCTCATCCGGGTCGCGCACCTCGGCGCCGAAGCCGATGCCGCTGCCCTTGCCGCGGGCACCGATGATCTTCTCCAGCCCCGCGAAGGCGCCGCCGCAGATGAAGAGGATGTTGGAGGTATCGACCTGCAGGAATTCCTGCTGCGGATGCTTCCGCCCGCCCTGCGGCGGCACAGAGGCGACGGTGCCCTCCATGATCTTCAGCAGCGCCTGCTGCACGCCCTCGCCGGAGACATCCCGCGTGATGCTCGGGTTGTCCGACTTGCGGCTGATCTTGTCGACCTCGTCGATATAGACGATGCCGCGCTGGGCGCGCTCCACATTGTAGTCCGCGGCCTGCAGCAGCTTGAGGATGATGTTCTCGACATCCTCGCCGACATAGCCGGCCTCGGTCAGCGTGGTCGCATCCGCCATGGTGAAGGGCACGTCGAGGATACGCGCCAGCGTCTGCGCCAGCAGCGTCTTGCCGCTGCCGGTCGGGCCGAGCAGCAGGATGTTCGACTTGGCGATCTCGACGTCGTTGTTCTTCGCCCCGTGCGCCAGCCGCTTGTAGTGGTTGTGCACTGCGACGGAGAGCACCTTCTTCGCATGGTCCTGGCCGATGACGTAGTCGTCGAGGACCTTGCAGATCTCCTTCGGCGTCGGCACCCCGTCGCGCGACTTCACGAGGTGCGTCTTATGCTCCTCGCGGATGATGTCCATGCACAGCTCGACGCATTCGTCGCAGATGAACACGGTGGGTCCGGCGATGAGCTTGCGGACCTCGTGCTGCGACTTGCCGCAGAACGAGCAGTAGAGGGTGTTCTTGGAATCGCCGGACTTGCTCATGGGCACTCCGCCTGTATGGGGTGGCCGGGGGCGCCGGCAGGCGCGCCCGAGGCCCCCTCCCCCCGAAGCCAGGGGGGGCTGGTTCCATCGACTGTAGCCCCCTTGCCATCAAGGGGGAAGCATTCCGCACCGGGCCGTCCCCTCCGCAACGACGCGGAAAGCGGCCAGTTCCGGCCATTGTTACGGCCGGAGCGGGGGAAGGGGTCGGGGGTCAGCTCTTGGCCTCGGTGCCGGGGGCCGTGGGGCGCTGGTCCACCACCTGGTCCACCAGGCCGAAATCCCGGGCCTCCTCGGCCGACATATAGGTATCGCGCTCGAGCTTCGCCTGGATCGCCTCGAGGGGCTGACCCGTGTGCTTCACATAGATCAGGTTCAGCTTCTCGCGCAGCTTCAGGATCTCGCGGGCCTGGATCTCGATATCCGTGGCCTGGCCCTGGGCGCCGCCGGAGGGCTGGTGCACCATGATCCGGCTGTTCGGCAGGGCGAAGCGCTTGCCCTTCTCCCCCGCCGTCAGCAGCAGGGAGCCCATGGAAGCCGCCTGGCCGATGCAGACCGTGCTGACCGGGGAACGGATATACTGCATCGTGTCGTACATCGCGAGGCCGGCGGAGACGACGCCGCCCGGGCTGTTGATGTAGAAGGCGATGTCCTTGTTCGGGTTCTCGCTCTCGAGGAACAGCAGCTGGGCGCAGATCAGCGCCGAGACCTGGTCGAAGACCGGGCCCGTCAGGAAGATGATCCGCTCCTTCAGCAGGCGGGAATAGATGTCGAAGGCCCGTTCGCCGCGGGCCGTCTGCTCGACGACCATGGGCACCAGGGTATTGTTGTAGACTTCGACCGGATCGCGGTCCCGCATGATCGTGCCTTTCACTCCACCGGACGGGGCCGCGCCGCGGCCTGCCGCCCTTTTGGGCCTTCCCGGTCGGGCTCCCCCCTTGGGCCTGCCAGGGGGCCGCCCCGGCCAACCCCGACCATGCCCGAAACCTATCCCGGGAATCTTAATGTGGGCGAGCCCTGCCAGGGGCGGAAGCCCCCCCGTTCGGCGGGGCCCGGTCCCGCAAGGACCGCCCCGAGGAGGGAGAGACGGGCTGCCCCCTCCCTCCCCCGTCACCGGCTCAGGCCGCCGCGGTCAGCTCCGCCGGGGGCACCACCCGCTCGGTCACCTGGGCCAGCTCCAGCATGAAATCCACCACCTTCTCCTCGAAGATGGGGGCGCGGAGATTCTCCGCCGCCTGTGGGTTCTTGCGGAAGAACTCCATCACCTGCTGCTCCTGGCCCGGGTAGCGCGCGGCCTCCTGCCGCATGGCGCGGGAGAGCTCCTCATTGGTGACGGTGATGTTGTTGGTCCGGCCGATCTCGGAGAGCAGCAGGCCGAGGCGGATGCGGCGCTCCGCGATGCCGCGATACTCCGCCTTCAGCGCCGCCTCGTCCTTGCCCCTGTCCTCCTCGTCCAGCCGCCCGGCCTTCAGGTCGGCCTCGATCCGCTGCCAGATCTGGCTGAATTCCTGCTCCACCATGCCCTCCGGCACCGGGAAGCTGGCCTGGTCGGCCAGGCCGTCCAGCAGCGCCCGCTTCACCTTCATGCGGGAGAGGCCGTCGAACTCGCCCTGGAGCTGGGTGCGGATGACCTCCTTCAGCTTGTCCAGGCTCTCGAAGCCGAGGGTCGCGGCGAAGGCGTCGTCGATCGCCGGCAGCACCGCCTTCTTCAGCCCCTTGGCCGTCACCTCGAAGGTGGCGGCCTTGCCGGCGAGGTTGCGGGAGCCGTAATCGGCCGGGAAGGTCACGGCGATGGTCCGGGTCTCGCCCGGCGCCAGCCCCTCGAGCTGCTCGCTGAAGCCCGGAATGAAGCCGGGGCCGGCAACCTCGACCGGGGCGTCGGTCGCGGTGCCGCCGGGGAAGGCCTCGCCGGGACCGGTCGCGGTCCCGGGCTCGACCAGCTTCGCCTCGCTGATGCGCAGCGTCACGTCGAAGGGGCCGGTGCTGGCGAAGACCAGGCCGGCGCTGACAGCAGCCGTCTCTGCGTCCTGCAGCGTGGCCTCGACCCTGACGGGAACGGCCGAGCCGCCGGCCAGGGCCGGCGCTACTTCCTCGCCCCTCACGATGTCCAGCGAACCGCCATCCGCCTTCCCGCCGCGGACGCGCAGCGCCAGGCTCTTCAGCCCCTCGGCGCTGCCCCCCACCATGGTGATGAGTGCCGAGGCAGCCCAGCTGCTGCCGGGCCGTGCCGGAATTTCCTTCAGCGAGTCGAAATTCAGCACTTGGTTGCTCAGGGCCTCCTCGCCATGCACGCGGATATCAACGCTGCCCTCGCCGCGGCCCACCACTTCGGCCGCCGCCTTCATCTGCGCCAGCCAATGCTCCGGCAGCGCGCCCTCCGTCGCGCCCGGCGCCGCGGCGCCGCCCGGGTTGCGCAGGCGATTCTCCGGCTCAGGCGCCAGCCGCCCGACGAAGTCGCAGACCAGGATGTCGCCCTTCACCGCCGGGCGGCTCTCGGCCACTTCCTCCAGGCTGCGGTTGCGGCTGGCGATCTGCTCCAGCGTCTTCTGCACCTGCTCCTCATCCGGCTCGGCCTTCAGCCGCTCCAGGCTGATGGCAGCGAAGTCCGGCATCGGGATCTCGGGCAGGATCTCGAGATCGACCTTGAATTCGAGGTCGGCATCGGGGGCGAAATTCACCAGCTCGACCTTCGGCTGCAGCGCCGGGCGCAGGCCGCGATCGGTGACGATCTGGTCGGTGGCCTGGCTCACCGACTGCTCCAGCACCTCGCTCAGCACCGCCTGGCCGTAGCGCTGCTGGACCACCTTCACCGGTACCTTGCCGGGGCGGAAGCCGGGCAGGCGCAGGTCACGGCCGAGCTCGGCCAGGCGCTTGTCGCGCTGGGCCGCGATATCGCCCGCGGGCACAACCACCTTGAAGCCCCGCTTGAGCCCCTCGTTCGCGACCTCGGTCACCTGCATCTTCGTTCCACCCAATCCAGACATCTAGGAGGCTGGCCATGCTGGTGCGGGCGGAGGGATTTGAACCCCCACGGCTTGCGCCACTGGAACCTAAATCCAGCGTGTCTGCCAGTTCCACCACGCCCGCGCCGCCAGCCCGCGGCATGCAAGAGGGCGCGTGTAGCGCAGCCGCGCCCGGTTTGAAAGGCGCCCGGCCCCGTATCAGCCGCTGTCGCCGGCCCCAGGGGGCCTCAGCGCGCGCATCCGGCCCGGCGCCGTTTCCCGCCGGCCGTGCGCCGGCAGGGTCCGCGCCGCAGGCGGCGGCGGGTGCCGCCCGGCCCGGCAGCCCCTTGGCCCGCCCCAGGCGCCAGCCGGCCGCGGCGGATCGCCGCCCGTCGCCCCTGAAGCCCTGGCCTCAGCCCAGCAGGGCCTGGGCGCAGGCGTCCAGGATGGCGTCGCTGTCCAGCCCGTATTCCCGATACAGGTCGGGAATGTCGCCCGCCTGACCGAAATGATCGACGCCGAGCGGCACCACCCGCTGACCGCGCACCGCCCCCAGCCAGGCATGCGCCGCCGGATGCCCGTCCAGCACCGTCACCAGCGCCGAGCCAGGCGCCATCGGCGCCAGCAGCGATTCGACATGGCTCGGCGCACCGAAGCGATGCCCATCCCCTTGGCGCGCCTTGCGCCGCGCCGCCAGCCATTCCGCATGCAGCCGGTCCGGCGAGGTAATGGCCAGCAGCCCCGCCCCCGGCTCCTCGCCGCGCAGCTCCTCGAAGGCGGCCATGGCCTCCGGCGCCACCGGCCCCTGGTAGGCGATGGCGATCCGCGCCCCCGGCGCCGGCGGCACCAGCCAATGCGCCCCCGCGATCACCCCCCGCGGGTCCAGCTCCCGCGCCGGCTGCTCCAGCCCGCGGGTGGAGAGCCGCAGCCAGACCGCGCTGCCCTCCGGCTTCTGCATATGCTCGAAGCCCCAGCGCATCAGGATGGCGAGCTCGTCGGCGAAGGCCGGCTCGAAACTCGCCAGCCGGTCCTGGGCGATGCCGATCAGCGGCGTGTTCACGCTCTGATGCTGGCCGCCTTCCGGCGCCAGGGTCAGGCCGCTCGGCGTGCTGACCAGCATGAAGCGCGCATCCTGGTAGCAGGCATAGATCAGCGCATCGAGGCCGCGATTGACGAAGGGATCGTAGACCGTTCCCACCGGCAGCAGCCGCGCGCCGTAGAGGTCGTGCGCCAGGCCCAGCGCCGAGAGCAGCAGGAACAGGTTCTGCTCGGCGATGCCGAGCTCGATATGCTGCCCCTCCGGCGACATGCCCCAGCGCTGCGCGCTGGCCAGCTTGGCGTCGCGGAAGACGTCGTTCTTCAGGTGCCGGTCGAAGACGCCGCGGCGATTCACCCAGGGGCCGAGATTGGTGGAAACGGTGACGTCCGGGCTGGTGGTGACGATGCGCTGCGCGATCGCCGCCGCCTCCCCCTGCCCGCGCCCCAGCTCCGCCAGCACCTCGCCGAAGGCCGCCTGGGTGGAGAGCTTGCGGCCGGCCGGCACGCGCGGCCGCGGGAAGCTGGCCTGGCCCGGCACCGGCACCGCCGGCGCCGCCAGCCGCCTGCCTTCCGGCGCCAGCTTGCGGGCGAAGGGCACGCTGTCGAGGAAGGATTGCAGCCGCGCCTCGGGGAGGCAGAGCCCCTCGAACCGGTCCCATTCATGGCCGTCGCGGATGTTCATCTCCGCCTTGAAGCCGGCCATCTGCTCCTTGCTCATCAGCCCGGCATGGTTGTCCTTGTGCCCGGCGAAGGGCAGGCCCATGCCCTTGATGGTGTAGGCGATGAAGCAGGTGGGCTGGTCGCCGGCGACGTCCTGGGCGCGGAAGGCTTCCAGCAGCGTCGCCACGTCATGGCCGCCGAGATTGGTCATCAGCGCGCCCAGCTCGGCATCCGAGAGCGGATCGATGATCGCCCGGATCCCCTCCTCGCGCCCCAGATCGGTCAGCAGCGCCGCGCGCCAGGCGGCACCGCCCTGGAAGGTGAGCGCGGAGTAGAGGCTGTTCGGGCAGTCGTCGATCCAGCGGCGGAGCGACTCGCCCCCCTCCCGCGCAAAGGCGGCCTGGAGCTTCCGGCCGTATTTCAGGGTGACGACATTCCACCCCATGTCGCGGAACAGGCCCTCAATCCGGCCGAAGAGCCGGTCCTGCACCACGCTGTCGAGACTCTGGCGGTTGTAGTCCACCACCCACCAGACATTGCGGATGTCGTGCTTCCAGCCCTCCAGCAGGGCCTCGTAGATATTGCCCTCGTCCAGCTCGGCATCGCCGACGATGGCGATGTGGCGGCCTGCCGGAATCTCCTGCCGGCCCAGCTTGTGCAGCTTCACATAGTCCTGCACCAGGCTGCCGAAGCTGGTCAGCGCCACGCCGAGACCGACCGAGCCGGTGGAGAAATCCACCTCCGCCCCGTCCTTCACCCGGCTCGGATAGGGCTGGATGCCGCCGAATTGCCGGAGCGTCTCCAGCTTCGCCCGGTCCTGCCGGCCGAACAGGTAATTGGCGGCGTGGAACACCGGCCCGGCATGCGGCTTCACCGCCAGCCGGTCCTCGGGCTTGAGCATCTCGAAGTAGAGCGCCGCCATGATGGAGATGACGGAGGCGCAGGAGGCCTGGTGCCCGCCCACCTTCAGCCCGTCCCGATTGGGCCGGACATGGTTCGCATGGTGGATCATCCAGGCGGAGAGCCAGAGCAGCTTGCGCTCCAGCGCATGCAGCAGGGCAAGCCGTTCCGGATCGGCATCCTGGCCGGATGCCGGCAGCTCCGCCGTGCCGTTCGTTAGGACGTTCACCTGGGGGCCCTCCCGCCTTGCCGCTCCCGGCATCTGGCCCCGATGGGGCGGGTTCGGCAAGGGCACGCCGCGCCGCCGTCTCCCCGGCTTCCATTGCAGGCACCGCGCGCGCAGGCGCCATGCCCGGCGCGCGCCCGCCCGCCCTCCCGCCGATACCATCGGGGTTCCCGCTGCCGCCATCACGCGGCTCTGGCTTGCCCTCCGCGGCGGGAGCCGTTAGCGGGGGACGGCACTGCACGAGGATGGCTTGCCTCTTACCAGAACCCTGTTCGGCCGCCTGACCCTGGTGCTGATGGCGGCGGGCTTCGCGGCCCTGATCGCCATCGGCGCCAGCCTGATCTGGCTGGTGGAGAGCACCCGCGGCTTCGCCGATGCGGTGAACGCCACCCAGAATGTCCGGCTGGCCTCCCTCCGTGTCCTGTCACTGCTGCAGGACGCCGAGACCGGCCAGCGCGGCTATCTGCTGACCGGAGAGCGCAGCTACCTGGAGCCCTACAACGCCGCCGTCGCCGCCCTGCCGGAGGCGCTGCCCGACCTCACCGCCCGGGTCATCGCCGATGGCGGCGTGCCTGGGCCGGTCCAGGCGCTGGAGCAGCAGGCGCGGGAGAAGCTGGCGGAACTGGCCCAGACCATCGCCCTGTTCGAGGCTGGCCAGCGGCAGGAGGCGCTCGCCGCCGTCCGCAGCGAACGCGGCCGGCAATCCATGGACGAGATCCGCGCCGAGATCGACGGCCTCGAGCGCCGCAGCGACGCCCGCCTCGCCGGCCGCAGCGCGGCGCTCGAGCGCAACGGCCGCATGCTGCTGCTCGGCGCCGCCCTCGTCCTCGGTCTGATGTTCCTCGTCGCGGTCGGTGCCGCGGTGGTCAGCCATCGCTATCTGCGGGAGCTGGAAGCGGCCCACCGTGCCACCCGGGAGGCCAATGAGGGGCTGGAGGCACGGGTCGCCGAGCGTACCGCTGCCCTCGCCGCCGCCAATGCCGAGATCCAGCGTTTCGCCTACATCGTCTCGCACGACCTCCGGGCGCCGCTGGTCAACGTCATGGGCTTCACCGCCGAGCTGGAAAGCGGCCTCGCGGAGCTGCGCAGCCTGCTGCAGCGCGCGAAGGCGGAGGCGCCCGCGCTGGTGACGGATGGCGCCCAGATGACGGTGGAGGAGGATCTGCCGGAGGCGATCGGCTTCATCCGCTCCTCCACCGAGCGCATGGACCGGCTGATCAACGCCATCCTCCGCCTCTCGCGGGAGGGTCGCCGGGCGCTGCGGCCGGAGCGGGTGGCGGTGGCGGCGATGGTCGAGACCATCATCGGCTCGTTGCAGCACCAGCTCGACGCCGCAGGCGCCACCGCCACGGCGGAGCCCGGCCTGCCGGAGCTGGTGACGGACAGGCTAGCCCTTGAACAGATCCTCGGGAATTTGATCGACAACGCGGTGAAGTACCTCGACCCCTCCCGGCCCGGCCGGATTACCGTCTCCGGCGTCCGCCGCGGCCGGCAGGTGACGCTGGAAGTCGCAGATAATGGCCGCGGTATCGATCCACGGGACCATGACCGGGTCTTCGAACTCTTCCGACGCTCCGGCCGGCAGGATCAGAAGGGAGAGGGAATCGGCCTGGCCCATGTCAGGGCCCTGGCACGGCGCATGGGCGGCGAGGTAACGCTGGAATCCACCCCGGGCGTGGGGTCCCGATTCCGCCTCACCCTGCCCGCCATCCTGAGCGCCCAACCGGCCATCCCCGAAGGAAGCCCGCCATGACCGCCGCGCCACAGGCCGTGACCATCGTCATGATCGAGGATGACGAGGGGCATGCCCGGCTGATCGAGAAGAACCTGCAGCGCGCCGGCGTGTACAACGAGGTGCAGCACTTCGGCGACGGCACCTCGGCGCTGGATTACCTGCTCGGCCCCGGGCGGCCGGCGCAGCGGCCGCTGCTGGTCCTGCTCGACCTCAACCTGCCGGACATGAGCGGCTTCGACATCCTGGCCAAGATCAAGGACGACCCGGTGCTGCGCCCGGCCCCGGTCATTATACTGACCACGACGGATGACGAGCGGGAGATCCGCCGCGGCTACGAGCTCGGCTGCAACGTCTACATCACCAAGCCGGTGAATTACGAGAATTTCGCCCTGGCGGTACGCCAGCTCGGCCTGTTCCTCGCCGTCATCCAGGTACCGCCGCCCCCATGACCGGCCACCGCATCCTCTATATCGACGACGAGCCGGGGCTGCGCCGGCTGGTACAGCGCGACCTGCAGCGCCACGGCTACACGGTGGAGACCGCGCCGGATGGCGAGGCCGGCCTCGCCCAGGCGCAGACCGGCGGCTTCGACTGCGTCTGCCTGGATCACTACATGCCGGGCCAGGACGGGCTGGAGACGCTCGCCGGGCTGCGCGCCCTGCCGGAGCCGCCGCCGGTCATCTTCGTCACCGGCGCCGATGACGGCCGCCTCGCCGTCGCCGCGCTGCGCGCCGGCGCCGCGGACTACGTCATCAAGGAGGCGGGGGAGGATTTCCTCGTCCTGCTCCGCTCGGCCATCGAGGCGGCGATCGAGCGCGCCGCGCTGCGGGCCGCGCATCAGCGCGCCGAGGCGGCGGTGCGCGAGGCGCGGGACCGGGCGGAGAGCCTGGCCCGCCAGCGCGCCGTGCTGCTGCGGGAGGTGAACCACCGCGTCGCCAACAGCCTCCAGCTCATCGGCTCCCTCGCCCGGCTGCAGGAGGGCGCGGTGGCGGATCCGGCGGCGCGCGGCGCGCTCGCCGCGATGCGCAACCGCATCGCCGCGGTCGCCCAGGTGCATCGCCGGCTCTACACCTCGGAGGATGTGCAGAGCGTCGCGCTGCACGACTACATGGCCGGGCTGATCGAGGAACTCGCCCGCGCGGCGGACAACCACGCCATCTCGCTGGAGGCGGAGCCGCTGGTGGTCTCGACCGACCGCGCCGTCTCGCTCGGCGTCATCCTGTCCGAGCTGGTGACGAATGCGATGAAATACGCCTATCCGGAGGCCGGCCAGGGGCCGATCCGGGTGCAGCTCCGCTGCACGCCGGAGGGCGGGGAGATGGCGGTGCAGGATGACGGGGTCGGCACGGAGGCCGGCGCCCCGGGCGGCACCGGGCTCGGCCGGCGGATCGTGGAGGCGCTGTCGGCCGGCATCGGCGGCACGGTGGAGCATGTGACCGGCCCCGGCGGCACGCGGGTGAGCGTGCGCTTCGCGCTGGACTGATACCCGGCTCGGAAACTCATGACTTTCCGAGCCGGATATCGCGCGCAGGGTTGTGTGGCGGCTGCGCGCCGGAACCAGGGACATGCCGGCCGCGCCCGTGGACCGATATCGGTCAGCATTCCCGGCGCGCGATGCCGGGGCACCGCACGCCCGGGGGGAGGGGCGGCGACGGAGCCGACTCGCCGCACCGGCTGACAGCCCGGGCCCGTCAGGCTTCAATGCCGGCATGAGTGCCCCGCCCCAGCCAGCCGCCAGGGTCAGCCTGCGGCTCGATCTCGCCACCGGCGGCCGGATCGGGCCCGGGAAGATCGCCCTGCTCGAAGCCATTGCCCGGACCGGCTCCATCGCCGCCGCGGCGCGGGAACTGGGCATGTCCTATCCCCGCGCGCTGCGGCTGGTGGAGGCGCTGGACGAGGCGCTGGCCACGGCCGCGGTCACCCGTGCGCCAGGCGGGCAGCGGGGCGGCGGCGCGGTGCTGACGGCGGCGGGGCTGGCGCTGATCGCCCGCTACCGGGAGGTGGAGGCGGCAGCCCAGGCGGCGGCCGGGCCGCTGCCGGCCGGCGCGGCGGGCAAGGGCGGCACGGCCGGCTAGAGCAGATCGCCGTAGGGCGGCATCGCCCGAAGGCGTGAATCTGCTCTGCAAACAGAGGCTTGAAGCGTTTTCGGTGAACGCATGTAAACCGAAAACGCTCTAGCGGCCAGCCGCAAAGCCCGGCGGCAGCGACCGACATGCCGGCACGCCACACGGCGCCCCGCCGGTTGATGCCTGCTCAGGCCGGAACCGGTCCGACCCGGACGGACGGGTCGTCCGGCCCGCTGCCCCGCAATCGGCCGAGTCATCATCCGGCCGCGTTCCCGCCTGCCCGATGCTGCGCGCGCCCTGCCATGGCCGGGCGCCCTGCCGCCTCCCTGGGCTGGCCGGGGCGTGCCCGAGAGGGCTCGCCCAGCGCCGGCCAGGACGCGCGCGACAAGGGCACGCCCCGGACCTTCCCCGGTCCCGGCCTTGAGCAATATCCGCTCAGGTGGAATCACCCGATCGGATTTCCCGCTCCGGAAAACGCCAGATCCAGGGCAGCTTATCTCCGACTTGATGGATCACGCCGCGATCCATCAAGTCGGATATTGCTTTGGCCGGCAGGCGCCTGGCGGGCCGCGCCCATCGCCTTGCCTGGCCCGGGGCAACCATGGCCCTTGGCCGCGTTATCACCATCCGGCAATATCGCCTTCGCAAGAAGGAACCGCCATGCGACGCCGCCATCTCGCCACCCTCGCCCTGGGGCTGGTCCCGGGCCTTCCCCTCGCCCCTGCCGCAACCCATGCCCAGGGCATCGCCGACCGGCCCCTCACCCTCTTCGCCGCGGCCTCCCTGCAGGATGCGCTGCGGGCGCTGGAGCCGGCCTGGCGCGCCGCCGCCCCGGGCAACCGGCCGCTGCGCTTCTCCTTCGCCGCCTCCTCCAGCCTCGCCCGGCAGATCGAGCAGGGGGCACCGGCCGACCTCTTCCTCTCCGCCGACGAGCCCTGGATGGACTACCTCGCGGAGCGGAAGCTCATCCTGCCGGAAACCCGGGTCAGCCCGCTCGGCAACGCCCTGGCGCTGATCGCCCCGGCGGACAGCCCGGCCGCGCCCCTCGCCCTCGGCCGCGGTACCGATCTTGCGGCACTGCTTGGCGCCCAGGGCCGGCTGGCGGTGGGCGACCCGGCGCATGTGCCGGTCGGCCTCTATGCCCGCGCGGCGCTCACCTGGATGGGCCAGTGGGAGGCGCTGCAGCCCCGCCTCGCCCGGGCCGAATCGGTACGCGCCGGCCTGCTGCTGGTGGAGCGCGGCGAGGCGCCGCTCGGCATCGTCTATGCGACGGATGCCGCCGCCTCGCAGAAGGTGAAGCGCCTTGGCATCTTCCCGGCGGAAAGCCATCCGCCGGTCAGCTACCCCTTCGCCGTCACCACCCGCGCGGCGCAGGACCCCGCGGCGCGGGCGCTGCTCGCCTGGCTGGCCGGCCCGCCCGCCGCCGCCGCCTGGCAGCGTTTCGGCTTCACCGTCCGCGCCCCCTGAGCGTTATGGGCCTGCCATGAGCTATCCCCTGCCCGATGCCCGGCTTGCCGCCATGCTGGCGGAGGACGCGCCGCATGGTGACCTGACAACCGCCGGCCTCGGCATCGGCGAGCGTCCCGGCCGGCTGGTGCTGCGCGCCCGCGACACCATGACGCTTGCCTGCATCGAGGAGGCGGAGCGGCTGTTCCAGCTCGCCGCCTGCGCCGAGACGCGGCGCTACGCGGCGAGCGGCGCGCAGGTTGAGGCGGGGGGCGAGCTGCTGCGCGCCGCCGGCCCGGCCGCCGCGCTGCACCGCGCGGCGAAGGTCGCGCAGGTGCTGGTGGAGATCGCCTCCGGCATCGCCAGCCGCGCGCATGCCATGGTGCAGGCGGCGCGCAGCGCCCGGCCGGGCATCGCCGTGGCCTGCACCCGCAAGCATCTGCCGGGGGCGAAGGATGTGATGCTGCGCGCCATCGCCGCCGGCGGCTGCATCCCGCACCGGCTCGGGCTCTCGGACAGCGTGCTGGTCTTTCCGGAGCACCGCGCCTTCCTCGGCCGCACCCCGCCGCATCTCTGGGTGGCGTCGCTGCGGGCAGCGCAGCCGGAGCGCAAGATCGCAGTGGAAGCGGACAGCATCGACCTGGCGCTGCAATTTGCCCATGCCGGGGTGGATACGCTGCAACTGGACAAGTTGCCTCCCGAGGATGTGGGGGCGGTGGCACGCGCCCTTTCCGGCATGGCGCGCCGGCCGCTGCTGGTGGCGACCGGCGGGGTGAATGCGGCGAATGCCGCCGCCTATGCCGCCGCCGGGGCGGATCTGCTGGTCACCTCCGCCCCCTATGCCGCGCCACCCGCCGATGTGGCGGTGACGATGAGCGCCGTGGATCGCTAGAGCAGATCGCCATAGGCGGCATCGCCCGGAGGCATGAATTTTCTTTGCAAACAAAGGTGTAGAGCGCCTTCGGTGAACGCATGTGAACCGAAAATGCTCTAGGCACGGGCCCCGGGCGGTATCTGCTCCGCACCCACCGGTCGGGCTCGCGCCGGCAAGGGGATCGCGGCCCGCCGGCCGACCCTGTCCCGCAGGGCGGAACTGCGGCCGCGCCAAGGCCAGCCGAACGGGACTGCGGTCGCCCGCCATCCCGGCCACCGACAGCATAGGGCAGCGACCGCCAGCCAACCCGCCGCCCGGCAGGGCCGGGGCTGCGGCGCGCCGGCCACGCCACCGCCCGGACGGGCCCCGGCCGGATGGCAAATGCTTGGCGCCCTGGCGGGGCTTCGGTATCAAGGCCGCGTGCGCACGCTCCCTGCCTTCGGCCTCGCCCTGGCCCTTTTCGGCGCCGCCGCCCCGGCCCTCGCCGAACCCCCGGCCGCCCCGGCCACGCTGCTCGCGGCGCCGGCGGAGGCACGGCATCGCCTGGCCGAACGGCTGCGCCGGCTGGAGGAGGACGGGCTGGAGCCCCGCTTCTACGCCATTCCGGAGGAGTCCCAGGCTCTCGCCGACCCCGCCGGCTACCAGTCCGCCCTGGCCCGCGCCACCATCCTGGCGCTGACCGACCTGCTGCATGGCCGCGTCGCCAGCCTCGCCAACCGCCCGGATCTGCGGCGCGACACCGCCGCCCTCCCCCTCGGCCCCTGGCTGGCGGAGCTGGCGGCAAGCCCGGAGCCCGCCACCCTCATCGATCGTGCCGCCCTGCTGCCGCCCGAGGCCGCGGCGCTGAAGCGGGCCCTCGCCGCCGCCCGGGCACGCGTCGCCGCCGGCGGCTGGCCCGCCGTGCCCGCGCCGGCGGGCAACGAGACGCTGGAGCCCGGCGCCATCGACCCCGTCCGGGTCCCGGCGCTCCGCGCCCGCCTGTCCGCCGGCGACCCGCAGGTGGCGCTGAATGGCAGCGACACCTACGACCCGGAGCTGGTCGCCGCGGTGCAGCGCTTCCAGGCGGCGGAGGGGCTGGAGCCGGATGGGCGCATCGGCCGCCTCACCTTCCTCGCCCTGAACCGCCCGGCCGAGGCCAAGGTGAACCAGCTCCGCGTCGCGCTGGACATGCGCCGCGCCGCCGCCGCCGAGCCGCGCGAGCGGCGGATCGAGGTGAATGTCGCGCATCAGCGCCTGGCGGTGGTCGAGGCCGGCCGCACCCTGCTGGCGATGAACGTCATCGTCGGCAAGCCGGCCCGCGCCACGCCGATGATGCGGGTGAGGCTGACCAGCGTGCAGTTCAACCCGCCCTGGGGCGTGCCGGTGCGGAATGCGCGGGAGGATCTGCTGCCGCGCTTCCGCCGCGACCCGCGGGCGATGATGGAGAAGGGCTTCCGTGTCTTCGGCATGGTGGAGGGCGAGCGCGTCGAGATCGACCCGACCACGATCGACTGGCGCAGCGTGAGCCCGGAGCGCTTCCCCTACATCATCCGCCAGGATGCGGGGGATGCGAATGCCCTCGGCCGGATCAAATTCGTCATGCCGAATGGCGAGGACATCTACATGCACGACACGCCGGACCGGCACCTCTTCCGCCGTCCCGACCGTGCCTTCTCCTCCGGCTGCATCCGGCTGGAGCGGCCGCTGGAGCTGCTCGACATCGTCCTGGAGGGCGCGGCGGGCTGGGACCGGGCACGGGTGCAGCGGGTGCTGGACAGCCGGCAGACCACCGCCATCGCCGCGCCGCGCAGCCTGCCGGTGCGGCTGTTCTACAGCACCGCCGTCGTGGAGGGGGATGAGGTGAAGCTGCGGCCGGACATCTACGGGCTGGACGAAGCCTATCTGCGCGCCATGGATGCCACCCGCGCCCGGGTCGCCCAGCGATGATGGGGTGGCGCTGCCCCTGCTGCGCCGGCGAGGCGCCGGGCCTGCGCCGGCGCGGCCTGCTGACCGCGGCGCTCGGCCTTGCCACCGCGGCGGCGCTGCCGCCGGCCGCCATGGCACAGCTCATCACCGGCGGCGCGCCGCGGCGCCTGGCCATCCAGCGCATGGTGACGAATGAGAGCTTCGACGGCATCTACTGGCAGGATGGCCGCTACGACCGGGACGCGCTGAACCAGCTCAACTGGGTGCTGCGCGACCCCTCGCGCGACGAGGCGACGCCGATGGACCCGCGGCTCTTCGACGTGCTGTTCACCATGGCGCAGCGGCTGGACGCCACCGAGGGCTACCAGGTGATCAGCGGCTACCGCGCGCCGGAGACCAATGCGGCGAATGCGCAGCGGAGCCGGCGGGTCTCCCGCCAATCCCTGCACATGTCCGGCATGGCGGCGGATGTGCGGCTGCCGGGGCGGGACAGCTACGCCCTGGCGCGCCAGGCGGCGGAGCTGCAGATCGGCGGCGTCGGCCTCTACCGCCGGGACGGCTTCGTCCATCTGGATTGCGGCCCGGCCCGGCGCTGGTAGCCAGGGCCGCCGGCCCGGCCAACGGCCCGGCCTGGGCGGGCTTCGCCGCAGGCGGGAAGCATAGTTGCTCGATGCCGCCTTGTTGCATGGCACGGGACATGTTGCGCTCCGGTACACAGGCGTCGGTGGCCGCCGCGGAAGGAGCGCAGGAATGGGCAGCAGAGCGGTCCTGTTTTCCCTTCTCGTCCTTCTCCTCCTGCCGGTGCCGGACGCGCCGCCCATGGGCCGCGCCTTCGCGCAGGACCCGGGCGCCCCCTGCGGGCGCGACCAGAATGGCTATCCGCTGCAATGCTACAGGCCGGATCCCGGAGCGAATCTGGAAGGCGCCTGCATGACCACCGCCAGGCTGGAGAATTGCGCCCCGTATCATCGCAACGCATGCGAGATCCGCGGCTTCGCCGATGCCTGCCGCCTCTACAGCCTCGGGCGCAATTGCTATGGGGGTGACCCCAACGCCTGCAATTTCTATGTATCCCTGTTGCGGGCGAACACCACCTGCCAGCTCGACCGCAACCAGATGGCCTGTGCCTGGCTGCAGCAGCAGCGGTGGTGAAGGAGGGCGCCACCGGGCCCCGTTCCGCCAGGCGGCGACAGGCAGGGCCTGACGACGGGGCAGCCGGAAGCGGTGCGGTGGCGGCAGGGCCGTGTGGTGCCCCGGGGCCGGCGGCCTACTCCGCGTAGATCATCTTCCGCGTCATCCCGCCATCGAGGACGAATTCCTCGCCGGTGACGAAGCCCGACTCCGGCCCCAGCAGCCAGGCGGCCATTGCCGCCACATCCTCCACCCGGCCGACGCGGCCGCAGGGGTGCTGGGTATGGTCCTCCGGCCGCGGCGCGCTGCCGCTGGTGTGGATCCAGCCCGGGCTGATGCAGTTCACCCGCACATCCGGCCCGAGGCTGATCGCCAGCGCATGGCTGAGCGCGACCAGCCCGCCCTTGGAGGCGGCGTAGCTCTCGGTATCCGGCTCCGATTGCCGGACGCGGGTGGAGGCGATGGTGACCACCGCGCCATGCGCCGCCCGCAGCATCGCCTCCGCCGCCCGCGCCAGCAGGAAGGTGCTGGTCAGGTTGGTCGCCAGCACCCGGTTCCATTCACCGAGGGTGAGCGCGCCGAGCGGCTTGCGCACCATGACGCCGGCATTGCAGACGAGGCCGTCCAGCCGCCCCTCCGCCTCATGGATGCCATGGACGAGGTCGCTGACCGCGCCCTCATCGGCGATGTCCAGCATGGCCGCCCGCCCGCCCGGCGGCGCCTCGGCGGGGTCGAGATCGGCGACGACCACCCGCCACCCCCCGGCCGCCAGCCGGGCGGCGATGGCCGCACCGATGCCGCGCGCGCCCCCGGTGACCAGCGCCACACGCTGTTGCCCTGCCATCCTGGCCTCCTCCGCTGACTGCATCAACCGATACGGTGTAGCCAGGGTTCCCGCCGACGCATTGCGCTGTAGCATGGACACCGACGCGCAAAGAGGAAACCGCCATGGCCCAGCCCCTGCTCTTCACCCCGATGGAATTGCGCGGGGTCCGGCTGAAGAACCGCGTGGTGGTGGCGCCCATGCACCAGTATGCCGCGGTGCGCGGCTTCGCCACCGACTGGCACCTGATGAATGCCGGCCGCTACGCCGCCGGCGGCGCCGGCCTCGTCATCGTCGAGAGCACCAAGGTGGAGCGGCGCGGCTGCGGCACCGTCGGCGATCTCGGCCTGTGGGAAGACGGGCACATCCCCGGCCATGCCCGGATCGTCGAGTTCATCCGCACCCATGGCGCGGTGCCCGGCCTGCAGATCGGCCATTCCGGCCGCAAGGCCCGCCGCTTCCGCCCCTGGGAGGGCGGCAAGCCGCTGGTGAACGGGCCGGGGGTGGAGGATTGGGAGGGCTGGGAGCTCGTCGCCCCCTCCGCCGTCAACAGCCCGGAGAGCGACCCCACCCCCCGTGCCCTGACGCGGGACGAGATCCCCGAGGTGATTGAGCGCTGGGGACAGGCCGCCCGCCGGGCGCATGAAGCCGGCTACGAGGTGCTGGAGATCCATGCGGCGCATGGCTACCTCATCCACCAATTCCTCTCCCCCTTCAGCAACCTGCGCAACGACGACTACGGCGGCTCCGAGCTGAACCGCATGCGCTTCTGCATCGAGGTGGTGGAGAGCGTCCGCGCCCATTGGCCGACGGAGAAACCCCTGTTTGTCCGCTTCTCGGTGGATGACGACGCCGGCTGGGACCCGGACCAGAGCGTCAGGCTGGCGAAGCTCATCAAGCCGAAGGGCGTCGATGTCATCGACTGCTCCTCCGGCGGCATGCGCGGCTCCCCGGTGGTCTCGGCCGGCCCGGTCACCTACAGCTACCAGGTGCCCTATGCGGCCAAGCTGCGGCGGGAGGCGGAGATCATGTCCATGGCGGTCGGCCTCATCGTCCATGCCGACCAGGCGGAGGGCATCCTGCGGCGCGGCGAGGCCGACCTGATCGCCCTGGCGCGGGAGCTGCTCTACAATCCGAACTGGCCGATGGACGCGGCGCAGAAGCTCGGCGTCGATGCGGAGTTCTCGCTGGTGCCGTCGCCGCAATCCTACTGGCTGGAGAAGCGCGCCCGGCAGGTGAAGGAGCTGGTGCCGAGCACCTTCCGCGAGAAGCTCGGCGCATGAGCCCGCGGCACGGCGGCCAGGGGCGGGATGGCGGCGGGCCGGGTCCGGACGGATGCTCCGAGGCCGGACAGCCGCGGACCGGGCAGGCCGGGCCTGGGCAGCCCCGGGCCGGGCGCCGGGCAGCAGCCGGGCCCGGCCGTCGCGCCGCCCTGGCCGCGACCTTCGGCGCCGGGGCGGCGCTGGCGGCGCCCTCGCTCTGGGCCCAGGGCGCCTGGCCGAACCGGCCGCTGCGCATGATCGTGCCCTACACCCCGGGCGGCGCCACGGATGCCATGGCCCGCCTCGCCGCGCTGAAGATCGGCGAGGCGGTGGGGCAGAGCGTGGTGGTGGAGAACCGCCCGGGCGGCAATGGCGTGGTGGGCACCGCCGCCGTGCTGCAGGCGCCGGCGGATGGCTACACCATCCTCGGCAGCGCCTCGACCCATGTGCTGATCCATCTGGTGCTGAAATCCCCGGGCTTCGACCCGCTGGCGGAGTTCCGCCCGGTGGCCCGCACCGCCTGGGCGCCGGCCCTGCTGGTGATGGATCCGAAGCGGCCGCAACGCACGCTGCCGGAGGTGGTCGCGGCGGCCAAGGCGCGGCCCAGGGAGTGGAGCTTCGGCGTCTCCTCCCTCGGCGCCTCCGGCCATCTCGCCGCCATCGCCTTCAACCGCGCGACCGAGGCGGGGATCGAGATCATCCCCTATCGCGGCACCGCGCCGGCGCTGACCGACCTACAGGCGGGCAACATCCAGCTGATGTTCGACAGCGCCTTCGCCCTGCTGCCGCCCTCCCGCACCGGCAATGTCCGCGCGCTCGCCATCGCCTCGCGGGAGCGGACGCCGCTGGCGCCCGAACTGCCGACGGCGACCGAGACCGGGCTGCCGGACTTCGAATTCGCCTCCTGGTACGGGGTCTGGGCAGCGCGCGGCGTCTCCACGGAAATCGTCCAGCGCCTGCATGCGGCGCTTGCCGCCGGCTTCGCCGATCCCGCCGTGGTGCAGCGCCTGACCGCCCTGGTCTGCGAGCCGGTGACCGAGAGCCTCGCCGCGACCGAGGCCTATATCGCCGCCGACGTCGCCAAGAACACCGCCCTGCTGCGCTATGCCCGCTTCGAGCCGGTGTGACGCCGCCGCCGGCCCGCGCGGCCGACCGGCAGGGGCGGGGCGCCGGCGCCTCGCGGCAGCCGGGCCGCCCGCATGAGCGCCATCGTCCAGGGCGCCGCCCATGGCATCCGCCACCGCTTCCTCCGCATCGTCCTGCCCTTCGTGGGCATGAGCTTCCTGAACCAGGCGGCGCGCAGCGTGGTGGCCACGGTGGGGCCGGCCATGGCGCTGGAATTCGGCCTCTCCGCCAGCGGCCTCGGCGCGCTCGCCGCGGTGTTCTTCTTCGCCTATGCGGCGACGCAGCTGCCGGTCGGCCTCGCCATCGACCTCTGGGGGCCGCGGCACGTGCAGGCGGCGCTGGCGCTGGTCGCGGCGCTGGGCTTCGCGCTCTGCGCCCTGGCGCCGGACCCCTTCGTGCTCGGCATCGCCCGCTTCGTCACCGGCATCGGCATCGCCGGCGCGCTGATCGGCGTCATCAAGGCGAATGTGCAGTGGTACCCGCCGGCGCGGGTCGCCGCCGTCACCGGCGCCGGCGTCTTCCTCGGCGCGGCGGGCGGGCTGGCAGCGACGGTGCCGGTGCAATGGGCCCTGCCCTTCTTCGGCTGGCGCAACGTCTTCCTGCTGCTCGCCCTGCTGTCCGCCCTGGTCTCCGCCTGGATCCTGCTCTCCGTGCCCAACCGGGCGCCGGGGGCGAAGCCGGCGCAGCGGCGGCGCCTCGCTGTCGAGATCGGCGAATTCGGCCGCATCTTCCGCCACCCCGTCTTCGTCCGGAACATGCCCGCCATGGCGCTGCTCTCCGGCCTGGTCTTCACCTATCAGGGGCTCTGGGCCGGGCCCTGGCTGCGCGATGTCGGCGGGCTGGGCGACCTGCCGCGGGCCCAGGTGCTGCTGACCTATGCGCTCGGCATGATGTTCGGGCAGCTGCTCGGCGGCCAGGTGGCGTCCTGGCTGCAGGCGCGCGGGCGCAACCCGATGGCGGTGCCGCTCTTCGGCCTTGGCGCCATGATGCTGCTGCAGGCGCTGCTGATCGCCGGGCCGCGCAGCCTGCCGGCGCTCCACCTCATGTGGTTCCTCTTCGCCTGCGTCGGCTCCTGCGGCCCGGTGGCCTATGCCGCGCTCGCCCAGCGCTTCCCGCCGGAGCTGACCGGCCGCGTCGCCACCGCGCTGAACGGCAGCATGCTGGCGCTCGTTTTCCTGCTGCAGAACCTGATCGGCTGGATCCTCGACCTCTGGCCGCGCACCGCGGCCGGGGGCTGGGACCCGGCCGGCTATGGCTGGGCGCTGGGCATCACCCTCGCCGGCCAGGTGCTGACCGTGCTCTGGCTGTTGCGAGGCCGCTGATGGACCCGAAGACCCGCCGCAAGCTGCTCTCCCGCTACCGGGTGGAGAAGGGCAAGGGCTTCCAGCTCAAGGACCACGACCCGGGCGACACCGCCGGCTACGACCTCGGCAAGCCCACCGCCACCGCCCTGCTGCAGGAGGGGGTCGAGTACCTCTCCACGATGCAGGAGAAGCTCTACGCCCAGGATCGCTGGGCGGTGCTCTGCATCTTCCAGGCGATGGATGCGGCGGGCAAGGACAGCGCCATCAAGCATGTCTTCAGCGGGGTGAACCCGCAGGGCTGCCACGTCGCCAGCTTCAAGGCGCCGGGCCCGGTGGAGCGGGACCATGACTTCCTCTGGCGCCATGTCGCCGCCCTGCCCGCCCGCGGCATGATCGGCATCCACAACCGCTCCTGGTACGAGGAGGTGCTGGTGGTGCGGGTGCATCCCGAGATCCTGACCGGGCAGAAGCTGCCCGAGGCGGTGCGCAGCAAGCATATCTGGGAGGAGCGGCTGGCCGATATCGCGGGCTTCGAGGGCTATCTCGGCCGCCAGGGCGTGAAGGTGGTGAAGTTCTTCCTGCATCTGAGCCCGGAGGAGCAGCGCCGCCGCTTCCTCAAGCGCATCGAGGAGCCGGAGAAGCACTGGAAATTCGAGGCCGGCGACCTCGCCGAGCGCCGCCACTGGGACGCCTATCAGGCGGCCTATGAGGCGGCGATCCGCGCCACCGCCACGGCCGAGGCGCCGTGGTACGTGGTGCCGGCGGACAACAAATGGTTCACCCGGCTGGTGGTGGCCGAGGCGCTGGCGGCGACGCTGGAGGGGCTGGACCTGCACTACCCGAAGCCCGGCGCGGCCGAGCTGGCGGCGCTGGCCGCGGCGCGGACGGCGCTGGACGAGAATGGCTGAGCCGCCGCGCGGCGTCGGCGGCTGGTTGCTCTTCCTCTGCCTGACGCTGACGGTGCTGATGCCGCTGGCGACCCTGGTGGCCAACTTCAGCGGCTGGCCGGAGCCGGCGCTGCTGGAGCTGTTCCCCCGCCTGGCCTACGCCCTCTGGGCGGCAATCTGCGGCGAGGTGCTGGTCAATCTCTACGCCATCGGCACCGGCATCGCGCTGTGGCGGGTCTCGCCCGGCGCGCTGCCGCGGGCGCGGCGCTTCCTGCTGGCGCTGCTGGGCTGGCGGCTGGCGAGCCCCTTCCTGATGGCCGGCCTGGCCGGGCTGCCGGAGGACGGGACCCGGGCGATGCTGCTGGAGGGGCTGAAGGACACCGCCCGGACGGCCGCCTTCGTTCTGGCCTGGTGGCTCTACCTGAAGCGATCCCGGCGCGTGGCGGCGACATACGGCGCTTGACCTGCCCGGCCGGGCTGGCAAAGTTGGGGCCCGTGAGAGACCTTGTCAGCGTCAGGGGCGGCGACGAGGATACGCTCTGGGCCGTCTATGCGACGGTGGGGCGCACCCATCGCGTCGCCGAGATCTTCCGCAGCCGGGCCGCGGCCCTGGCGGACCGGGAGTGGCGGACGCAGCAGGTCAGCGCCTACGCCGATTTCCTGGCGCGCACCAAGCAGCCCCTGCCGCATTACAGCGTCGCGCCCATCCGCCGCAGCGACCTGCCGCGGAAATGGACCCCCCTCCCCGCCCTCGGCTTTCTCCGCGGCCAATTCGTTTAGGTCTCTCTGAAGCCGCTGGCGCGACTGCATGAACCCTGGGAGGTGCCTGGGGCGCGGCGCCCTGCACGGCCGGATGTGACGGGGCCTGGTATCGCGCGCAGGGTTGGTGTGGTGGCTCCGCGCCAGACTCGAAGACATACCGGCGCGCGCCTGTGGATTGGGATCGGCCGGCATTTCGCGCGGCGGGTATAGGCGGACCGGGCACCTCCGACCCTGACCGGGAGACCGGCCCGCACCCGATCGCGCTGCGGCGCGGTCGCGGCGTGCGCCCGGGGCGCAGAGCCCGCCCCGGACACGGCCCCGCACACCCACCCATTTGCCATCCCCGGACCAGGAAGCCCTGCGCCCCACGCGGGACTTGCGCCGCCAGTCATGCCAAAGAGTCAGTTGCATCATGATAGTTGCTGCGCCAGCCTTCGCGCATGCAGCACACCCGCCTTGCCGCCATGCCCTGCCCCATCGCCCGCAGCCTCGACCGGGTCGGCGAGTGGTGGAGCATCCTCATCCTGCGGGACGCCTTCGCCGGCATGACCCGGTTCGAGCAGTTCCGCGCCAGCCTCGGCATCGCCCCCAACATGCTGACCCGCAGGCTGAACGCCCTGGTGGAGGCCGGCCTGTTGGAGCGCCGCCTCTATTCGGACCGCCCGCCACGCCATGACTATCTGCTGACCGAGCGCGGCCGGGATTTCCGCCAGGTCCTGCTGGCCCTGCTCGCCTGGGGCAACCGGCATTTCGCGCCGGAAGGGGCCAGCGTGCAGCTCATCCATGCCGAGAGCGGCGCCCTGGCCGACCCGGTGCTGGTGGACCGCGCCACCGGCCTGCCCGTGGACGGCCCCGCCTTCCGGATCGTCCCCGGCCCGGCCGCCGGCGAGGCCACCCACCGCCGCCTCGCCCGCAGCCAGGCCGCCCCCCAAGCCAGCACCGGCCCCGCCGGGCCCGGCCCGGAAGGATCCGCCGCATGAACGCCGTCACCCCCGCCCCCGCCGCCGCCGCCGCCACAACCGCAGCGCCGGCACAGTCGCAGAGCGGGATGAACCCGCGCACCCGGCTGTTGCTGGAAGGGCCGATCCTCCCCACCCTGCTGCGGCTCGCCTGGCCCAACACCCTGGTCATGCTGGCCCAGGCCTCGGTCGGGCTGATCGAGACCTGGTGGGTCTCGCATCTCGGCACCGATGCGCTGGCCGGGCTCGCCCTGGTCTTCCCCGGCTACATGCTGATGCAGATGCTCTCCGCCGGGTCGATCGGCGGCGGCATCTCCTCCGCCATCGCCCGCGCCCTCGGCGGCGGCAGGCGGGCGGATGCGGATGCCCTCGTCTCCCACGCCCTGCTCATCAATGGCGGGCTTGGCCTGTTCTTCAGCGCGCTCTTCCTGCTGTTCGGCCGGGAGTTCTACCAGGCGCTGGGCGGCGGGGGCGCGGCGCTCGACGCGGCGCTGGCCTATTCCGACGTGGTCTTCGCCGGGGCGGTGCTGGTCTGGCTGGGCAATGCCTTCGCCAGCGTGCTGCGCGGCACCGGCAACATGCTCCTGCCCTCCATCGCCATCATCCTCGGCGTGGTGCTGCTGCTGCCGCTCTCGCCGCTGCTGATCTACGGCCTAGGCCCGGTGCCGGCCCTCGGCGTGGCGGGGGCGGGCTGGGCGGTGGTGATCGCCTCCGCCGTCACCGCCGCACTACTGGGCTGGGCGGTCTTCACCGGCCGCAGCATCGCCCGGCCGCGCCGCACGCGGCTGCAGGCCCGGCTGTTCATGGACATTCTCCGCGTCGGTGCCGTCGCCTCCGTCAGCACCTTCCAGACGACGGCGACGGTGGCGCTGACCACCGCCCTGGTTGCCCATGCCGGGGGCACGGATGCGGTGGCCGGCTACGGCACCGGCAGCCGGCTGGAATATCTGCTCATCCCGCTGGTCTTCGGCCTGGGGGCGCCGCTGGTGGCGCTGGTCGGCACGAATATCGGCGCCGGGCAGCGGCAGCGCGCGCTGCGCATTGCGATGACCGGGGGCGGGATCGCCTTCCTGGCCTCGGAGGCCGTCGGCGTGGCGGCGGCGATCTGGCCGCGCGCCTGGCTCGGCCTGTTCGGCACCGACCCGGCGATGCTGGAGACCGGCAGCGCCTATCTGCGGCTGGTCGGGCCGGCCTATGGCTTCTTCGGCATCGGCCTCGCCCTGTACTTCGCCTCCCAGGGCGCGGGCCGGCTGCTCTGGCCGCTGGCGACCGGCTTCCTGCGGCTGGTGGTGGCGGTGATGGGCGGCCTGCTGGCGCTCTGGCTCGGGCTCGGCCTGACCGGCGTCTTCACTGCGCTCGCCGTGGCGCTGGTGGCCTATGGCGCCCTGCTGGCCAGCTTGGTGGGCGCCGGGGTGTGGTTTCGCGAGCGGGGCTGAAAGAAGATTGGGGGCTCTGCCCCCAAGCCCCCGCCGGGGCCCGGACCTGGCCCCGGGCCCCGGTCCGAGTCCCCCTTGGACTTGAACCCCAGACCGGGGATGGTCCACCGCCCGGCGGGGCGCAGGGGCGGAGCATCGTCCCGCCACCCATTGTCCTTCCGCGGCTTGGCCGCGGAAGGCCGCGCAAGGGTTGGGGGATCCAGTAAATCCGGGTGCCCACGGAGCCGCGCAGCGGTTTTTGGGGAAGCCTAGGCCGCCCGCACCTGCGACAGGAACTCATCCACCTGCCGCCGCAGCTGCTCCGCCTCCCGCGCCAGCTCCCCCGCCGAGCCACGCACCTGCGCTGCCGCCGCGCCGGTCGCCGTCGCCCCCTCCGCCAGCCCGCCGGCGAAGCGCGAGACCTCCTCCGTTCCCCCCGCCGCGCTGCTGACGGCGCGGATGATCTCCTGCGTCGCGGTGGATTGCTCCTCCGCCGCCGCGGCCACCTGCATGGCGATGCTCTCCACCTGTGCGATGGTGCGGGCGATGTCGCCGATGGCGGTAACGGAGGCGGTGGTCTGCGCCTGCACCGCGCCGATCTGGGCACTGATCTGCTCCGTCGCGCGGGCGGTCTGCGCCGCGAGCGTCTTCACCTCGCTCGCCACCACGGCGAAGCCCTTGCCGGCATCGCCGGCGCGGGCCGCCTCGATCGTCGCGTTCAGCGCCAGCAGGTTGGTCTGGGCCGCGATGTCGTTGATCAGCCGCACCACGTCGCCGATGCGCTGCGCCGCCTCCGCCAGCTCCTGCACCGAGGCGTTGGTGGCCGTCGCGGTCCCCGCCGCCTCCCGCGCCACGGTCGCGGTCTGGCTGATCTGCCGGGTGATCTCGGCGATGGAGGCGCCCAGCTCCTCGGCCGCCGCCGCGACGGTGCCGACCGAGCCCGAGGCCTGCTGCGCCGCCGTGGCGACGCCGCCCACCTGCTCCTGCCCGCGCCGGGCCGTCTCCGTCATGCTGGCGGCCATCGCCTCCAGCTCCGTCACCGCGGAGGCGACGGTACGGAAGGCGCCGCTGGCATCGGCATCGAAGCGTACCACCAGCCGGGCCATGTCCTCGGCGCGCTTCGCCTTGGCCGCGGCCTCGGCCATCGCCGCCGCATCGGCCTCCTGCTTCGCCACCAGCGCCGCCTTGAACACGCCGAGGCGCTGGGCGAAGCCGCCCATCTCGGTCCGCGGCGCGAGCGGCGGGATCTCCGCCGTCAGGTCGCCGGCCGCCAGCCTCTCCATCGGCAGGGCGACGGCGGCGATGTCCCGGCCGACGCCCCGCAGGATCCAGATGGCGGCGCCGATGCCGGCCAGGATGGCCGCCAGCATCAGGCCGAGGATCATGGCGAAGCCCCTGGCGCTGATCGCCTCCGCCCGCTCCCCCGCCGCGTGGGCGCCGGCGCTGTTCAGCTCCACGAGGCGCAGCAGGATGCGCTGGGCCTCGCCGAACGCCGCCCAGACCCGGCCCTGGAAGAGCTCGATCGCCTGCTCATTCTGCAAGGCGCGGGAATGCTGCAGGATCTGTGGCACATCGGCAAGGTAGGCCGCCCAGCGCCGCCGGAATTCCTCGAACAACGCGCGCTCCTCGGGGGAGCTGACAAGCGGCTGATAGGCCGCCATGCCCTGCTCCAGGGCCTGCCGGTGCTGGGCCAGGTTGACCTCGATGCTGGCCATGCGGCCCTGGTCGGTGTTCAGGATATGCAGCGCCAGCTCGGCACGGTGCCGCTGGGTGAAGCGGGTGAGGTCGTTGATCGCCGCGATGCTCGGCATCCAGACCCGGCTCACCTCCTGCATCGTGGAGGAAAGCGCCTGGAAGCGGCTGATCGCCACCGCGCCGATCAGGCCGCTGAGCAGCACCAGCAGCAGCAGCGTCCCGCCCAGCTTCTCGCGGATGCGCAGCCTCGCGCCCCACCCGACCGCACCCTTCGATCCCTGCATGGCCATGGCTCCCCGGCCGCCGGCAGCGGCCCGGGCCGGGTTTATGCAGAAGGCCTGAAGATCCCGTGAGCGCCGCGCGGCGCGCCGCGTGACGATGCCGTCATGCGCGCCCGGCCGGCTCATGCCGGTCGGGCGGCGGGCCGGCCACTGCCGGTCCAGGGCCACGGCCGGCCTGTCCTCGAGTCCGAGGCGCAGCCGCCACGCCAACCCTGCGCGCAGGATCCGGCCCGGAACGTCGGGTCCGGTCGCCAGGCATCAGCCGGCGCGGATGTCGAAGCGGCGGATCACGCCGCGCCACCGGACGGAATCCGCTTCGATCAGCGCCGCGAATTCCTCGGGCGTGGAGGGCTGGGCCGGGGTGCCGAAGCCCTCGAACACCGCGCGGATCTCCGGGCGCTCCAGCGCCCGGCGGGCGGCCTCCGCCAGGGCGGCCAGCACCGGGGCGGGGGTGCCGCCCGGCGCCACCAGCCCGTAATAGATGGTCGCCGCCGCCTCGGGCTGGCCTGCCTCGGCGATGGTCGGCACGCCCGGCAGGCTGGGCAGCCGTGCCGGGCCGGTGACGGCCAGCGCCCGCAAGGTGCCGACGGAGAGCAGCGGCACCAGGGGCGGCAGGCCGGAGAACACCATGTCCAGTCGCCCGGCCAGCAGATCGTTCGCCATCTCGGCATTGCCGCGATAGGGCACGTGCACCAGCTCCACCCCCGCTGCCGCGGCGAAGGCGGCGCCCGCCAGGTGGTTGGTGCTGCCGACGCCGGAGGAGCCGAAGCTGAGCTGCCCCGGCCGGCTGCGCGCCAGCGCCACCAGCCCCGGGACATCCCGCACCGGCAGATCCTTCGCCACCGCCAGCACATTGGGCCCGAGCGCGACCAGGGAGACCGGCGCGATCTCCGTCGCCGGATCGAAGGGCATGGCCGGCATCAGATGCGGGTTGATGGAAAGCGGCCCGGGGGTGCAAAGGCCGAGCACATGCCCGTCCTTCGGCGCCTTGGCCACTGCGTCGATGCCGACATTGCCGCCGGCGCCGGCGCGGTTCTCCACCAGCACGGGCTGGCCGAGTCCCTCCCCCAGCGGCCCGGCGATGGCGCGGGCCATGAGGTCCACCGTCGCGCCCGGGGCGAAGGGCGCGATCAGCCTTATGGGGCGGTTGAAGCGTGCCTGCGCCCGGCCCGGCGCCGGGGCGAGGAGCGGCAGGGCCAAGGGAGCCGCCAGGGCGGCGCGGCGGCGGATCATCGCTTCAGCCCCAGCTCGCCGGCGATGTCGTTGTGGATCTCCCGGTGGCGGAAGCGCCAGCCGGCCTGGGTGCGCACCACCTCGTCCTCGTAGGTGCCGGCGATGGCCAGCAGCGGGCCGCCCTCGCTCTCCCGCACCATCAGAAAATTGGACTTCACCCGCGCCCGGTCGCCCTCCAGCGCGATGACGATATTGGTCGTCAGATGGCGCCGCTTCGGCCCCTCCCCCGCCACGGGCACGATGCTGCGGGCCAGCTCCGCGATCTCCCGCGGCCCGCGCGCCTTCTGCGGGATGCGCTTCGGGCCCCATTCGGCATCCTCGGCGAAAAGGGCGCCGAATGCCTCGAACCGGCACTCATCCAGGGCGAAGCAGTAGGCAGCCAGCAATTCGCGGATGGCCTCGCGGTCCTCCAGCGCGGACGGCATCGTTTCCCCCATTTTCTTCCCTGCGGGAGGCTCCGCGGCGGGGCCCGTCCCTGTCAACCGTTCAGCAGGCGGTCGATCTCCTCCTGCGCCAGGTCGGGGCTGGATTTCGCCGCTTCGGGGACGGTGTGCATCACCTGCTTCACCTCCAGCCTCTCCTCCGGCGGGGGGGCCGCAATGGCGGGGACGATGCCTTCCAGCATCGTCTCCACCTGCTGCAGGTGCTGGATGGCGCGGCGGATGCGCTGGCCGGTGACGTCCTGGAAGGAGCAGGCCTCGAAGATCGAATTCACCTTGTCCGAGAGCACGCGGACGGAATCGGAATCGTGGCAGCCGCTGCTGATCCAGTCCTGGATCGCCTCGGCGGCTTCCATGATGGTGTTGGCCGCCGCCTCCGTCGCCTGCACCACCGCTTCCAGTTCCAGCCCGCTGTTGCGACTGTTGGCGGCCGGGATGGCGACGAGCTTGACGATCTGCTCATGGATCTTGCCGAGCTGGCCGGTGATGTTCTCCTCGGAGAAATCCATGAGCTGGACGGTCGCCGCCACCTCGGCGCTCACCTCATGGATCCGGCGGTCGAGGAAGCTGCGCAATTCCTCGAACATCGGCAGCAATTCCGCCCGCAGCCCGGCCCGCATCTGATCCGGCAGGGGGGAGCTGGTCTCGAGCAGCATGCGGCGGCCTCCGGGCGAGCGACAGGGCAGTCCTCCGGACATGGCACGGGGAGTGTGAAGACCGGGTTAGGCGCGGCGCAGCCCGCGCTTCCGCGACGGGCCGGGACGGGGTAGAGGCCCCGTCCATGGGGGCAGCAGGGGCTGGATGACGGTCGCGATCGATCTGGGGGCGGCGGAAGGCGGCGCGCCGGCGGTGATGGATCTGGAGGAGCTGCTGGCCACCCGCCTGCTGGTGCAGGGCAATTCCGGCTGCGGCAAATCCCACCTGCTGCGCCGGCTGATGGAGCGCAGCGCCCCCTGGGTCCAGCAGGTGGTGATCGACCCGGAGGGGGATTTCACCTCCCTGGCCGACCGCTTCGGCCACCTCGTCATCGACGCCGCGGCGCAGACCGAGCAGGGGCTGGTCCTGGCCGGGGACCGCTCCCGCCGCCACCGCGTCTCCGTGGTGCTGAACCTGGAGGGGCTGGACCCGGAGGGGCAGATGCGCCACGCCGCCGCCTTCCTCAACGGGCTGTTCGACGCGCCGCGGGACTATTGGACGCCGCTGCTGGTGGTGGTGGATGAGGCGCAGCTCTTCGCCCCCTCCGGTGCCGTCGAGGTGGCGGAGGAGGCCCGCCGCGCCTCGCTCGGCGCCATGACCAACCTGATGTGCCGCGGGCGGAAGCGCGGCCTGGCGGGCGTGATCGCCACCCAACGCCTGGCGAAGCTGGCGAAGAACGTCGCCGCCGAGGCCTCCAACTTCCTGATGGGGCGGACCTTCCTCGATATCGACATGGCCCGCGCCGCCGACCTGCTGGGGATGGAGCGGCGCCAGGCGGAGATGTTCCGCGACCTGGCGCGCGGGCAGTTCATGGCCCTCGGCCCGGCGCTGAGCCGGCGGCCGGTGCGGGTGGTGGTGGGGCAGGTGGAGACGGAAAGCCGCGGCGCCGGGCCGAAGCTGACGCCGCTGCCGGCGGCGCCGCTGGAGGATGCGGCGGCGCTGATCCTGGCCGCCCCGCCGCCCTCCGAGATGCTGCGGCCGGTGCGGCGGGCGCCGCCCCCGCCCCCGCCCGATGTGCTGGCGCAATTGGCGGCCGCCCGGCCAGCGGCACCGCCGCCCCCGGCCGCGCCGCCTTCCCCCGAAGCGCTGGCCGAGCGTGCCCGGGCGCTGGCCGGGATGGTGCGGGCGGTGCTGGCGGAGGAGGAGGCGGCGTTCCGCCCGGCCTCCGTGCTGTACCAGGACTTCCTGGTCCGCTGCCGCATCGCCGCCCTGCCCGGCCCGCTGGCCGATCTGGCCGAGTTCCGCCGCCTGCTGGCGGTGGGCCGCGCGGAGGTGCCCGAGGAGGTGGCGGCGCGCGAGGAATGGCCGCAGGCGGAGGCGATGGCCGCCACGCTGCCGGAGGAGCTGCAGGGCGTCTTCCTGAAGCTGGCCGCCGCGGCGCTGGCCGGGGCGCCCTGCCCGGGGGATGAGGAGATCGCCCGCGCCTATGGCACGCGGAGCGTCGGACGGGCGCGGCGGGCGGTGGGCTTCATCGAGGAAGCCGGGCTGGTGGTGGTGCGGGAGGATGGGCAGGGGCGGCGGGTGGTGGCGGTTGTGGGGGCGGGGTGGGAGACGGGCATTTCTTAGATTTCATTGGAGAGATTGCCGCAAGCAGGTCCGTCTCCCTTTCAGCCCGCACGGGGCGCCTTGACCGCACCAAAGGGAAGCCGCTGCCAATGGTCGCTTACAGAGTTATCCGATTTTACCGAGACACATAACCCTGGCGACCGACAACCGCACACGTTATCGTTACGATATGATCGGATGGAGGGCGCAAAATGAGCTTTGAACCCGGCGATGTTGTCGTCTTGAAGTCAGGCGGCCCGAAAATGACTGTCTCTCACATAGGAACGCAGTATGATGATCGTGCGGTCGTATGCATCTGGTTTGAGGACGTCGGTAAGAAGAACGTTCAGAAATCCGGTGACTTCCCAGCAGCAACACTTAAAAAATTTGAGCGCCACGCAATAGCTGTCAGGCGTATAATTCGCTAGCATTTTGCTGCGATAAAATTTAGCCACATTAAAGAAGATGCTAGATTATACAAGCACAGTTCGGCAATATACGAATGCCCTTTGTACCGACCGCGGGAGTTTGGACAATTAAGAACAGGTCACCACTATAGGTTCATCGCCTTGCTTCTTAAAATACGGACCGCGCTACCAACGCGCGTACCAGCGCAGCGCCCGGAGAGTTCGGGTTGCTTGAAAGCCAAGGCAGCTTCAGCCCGTTTTCGACGAGTTGCACCAACAGCGCGCCGAACGGAATTTCGGCGCCGATCCGCTCGCTGGTCTCCCGCCGGGTCATCGCCCCCCCGCTGTACGCCTCCAGCAATTCACGCGGAATCAGGGTGCCCATGGCTGCCAAACTCCAGGGTTCCAAGGGCCTTTCGGCCCTTGGCGGGGCGAGCGCGAGAGGGGCGGCGCCCCTCTCGCCCTTGCCGTAGCTAGGCCGCTTCGGCGGGCGCTTCAACCAAACGCCCCCACCTCATGCGTGATCGCCGCGCCGCACGCCCGCACCAACCCGAACAACCGCCCCATCGGCCCGAACAGCGCGGCGTGTTCCGCCGCATAGCTCAGCCCTTCCCGCGGCGCCGGCTTCTCATGGAAATCCAGCCCCAGCACCGCCCCCGGCGCCGCCGGGAACACTTCCGCCAGCAATGCCAGCGCCGGCTCCACATCCAGCTGCAACAGCCGCAGCACCAGCGCCTCCCGCGTCGCCCCATGCCGGGGCGAGAAATCCGGGATCGCCGCCGCCAGCAGCCAGATGCGGTGGATCAGCGTCAGGCGCAGCGCGTGCAGCAGCACCAGCCGGTCATTCATCGCTGGCAGTTCCGGCCACGCGGCCTTCAGCGCCAGATGGTCCGCCTGCAGCCGGCGGAACAGCCGCCGCACCGGCGCGTCCAGGTCCAGCTTCTCCACCGCCCCGGCCACCGCCAGCAGCTCCTCCCGCCGCCCCGGCCGCCGGGTGAAGCCGGCGCGGTCCAGCCAGGGCCCCGGGTCCAGCGTATCCACCACCGCCCGCAGCACGCCGAGGTCGCTGCACGCCACCGCCCGTTGCGCCAGCCGCATCGCCCGGGCGAAGCGCGGGGAACGCGTCCGCAGCTCGGCGAAGGCATCCGGGTTGGCGGAGGCCGCCACCCCCAGCCCATGCATGGAATTCGCCATCCATCCCAATTGCTGCAGGATGGCGTTGTTCGGGATCGCCCGTAGCTGGGAGGGATGGCTGATCCGCACCGGCCCGCCCATCCCGTCGCTCTGCCGCACCGCGGGGCGGCTGCCCGTGCGGTCCAGCAGCCCCGGCCCGAAGGCGCCGAGCAGCGCGGCATAGCCGGGGTCGGCCACCAGCGCCTGCATCTCCCGCCTGACGGTCGCGAAGAAATCCGCGACGTAATCCGCCTCGGCATAGACCGGGTCGCTCCCCTCCCCGGGCGGGGTGAAGGCGTGGCTGGCGATGCCGGCGATGGTCGCCTCCGCCAGCTTCTGCGTGCCGAACAGCAGGTAGCCGTCGCCGCCCTGGAAGGCCGTCTCCTCCCGCAGCCTGAGCCCGGCCTTGTCCAGCGCCGTCCGCGCCAGCGGCGGGGAGAGATAGGCGAGGCGATCCGCCAGGCTGTCCGGATGCCCGCCGCGGCCGACGCTCTCGCCATGGGTGTCGAACAGCACCACCTCGATGCCGTCCAGCTTGTGCCGCCGCAACAGCTCCACCAGCCGCAGCTTCAGGCGCTCGGCCAGGTAGCTCCCCGCCAGCTGCCCGACATACCGCCCGGAATCCGAATAGCCGAATTGCAGGCAGATGCGGCCATGCCGGCGCAGATAGTCGCGGTAATGCGGGCTGCGCAGCGCTTCCTCCAGCACCCGCTCGCCGCGGTCCAGCGCCTCCGCCGTCTCGAACAGCGGGGAGAGCTCCACCGCATGGTCCACGCCGAAGCGCCGCGCCAGCCACAGCGCCGCCAGCAGGGTGTAGCCCGTCTCCGTCTCGGCGATGAGGAAGCGGATCGGCGTGTCGCCATCCACATGCTTGGCGATCTGCGCGCAGAGCAGCATCAGCCGCACCGCGCTCGCCGGCTCGCCGATCAACGCGCCGTAATCCACGGGCTGCGCCTCCACTTCGGCCAGGGCGGCGTTGATGGCGGCCAGCAGCCCGCGGCGCTGCGCCATGTCGTCGGCGGAAATGGTCAGCTCCAGGCGCTGCCGCACCGCATTGTGCACCTGCGCCGCATTCAGCCGCATATGGGTATGGGCCAGCGCCAGCCCATGCGCCACCAGCCCAGCCCGCGCCACCGCCAGGGCCAGCCGCGCCGCCTCATCCGGCGCGGCGGCGACCGCATCCGCGAACAGCGCCAGCAGGGGCGCGGTGGAGGTGAGCGCCGCCTCCCTCTCCCCCACCATCAGCGCGGCCAGGTGCTGCACCTTCAACGGCTCCGGCGTCTCCGGCACCGCGGCGATCTGCGCCGCCACGGCCTCGACCGCGCCCTGCACCCGCGCCAGCAGCGGTGCGGCGCAGCTGCCGAGCGGCGCCACCTGCCCCGCCAGCCTTTCGAGCTGCCGCTGCTTCATCACCAACCGCAACCGCAACGTGTCCCACCAGCCGATATCGGTGCGGCCATCCGTGTCATAGCCGACCCAGGTGGAGAGCAGCACCGGCCGCGGCACCAGCCGCGCCCAGCGATCCGGCCACACCCCCTGCGCCGCCCGCAGCAGGGCCGCCGAGAGCCCGTCCAGCGCATCCCGGCCGCGGCGGATCGCCTCATTCGCCTGGCGGAATTCCTCCTCCAGCGTCGGGGCGGGCGGCCGATGCGCCAGCCCCGGCGGCAGTGCCGCGCCGCTCGCCGCCTCGGCCAGGGCGACGGCCGTGGCATAGGGCAGCGAGAATGTCGGATGCGCGGTGAACACGGCGGCGAAGCGCGGCTGCTCCACCAGCGCGCAGTAGCGGGCGAAGGGGATGGGGCTGTCATCCGGGTCCGGCCGCACCAGCCGCGCCGCCAGGGCGTCGAGGCTCGGCACCCCTTGCTCCAGCCCGACATAGCGGGCGAGGCGCCCGGCCCGGTCCGCGGCGGCGGCATCCGCCAGGCGCTGCACCAGCGCCTCCACCACGCCGAGATCCAGCGTCCCGTCATCCAGGCGGCGGCTGATCGCCAGGGCCACCAGCAGGACCGGGTCGCCGAACGGGTCCTGCGCGGCGGCATCGCGGGCCTCGCGCAGCCGGAGGAGAAGGTCCTGCAGGGGATCGGGGGCGCTGTCCGGCATGCCACGCATGTTGCACCTGCGAAGGCGGGGGGCGCCAGGGGTTTGCGTGGGCGGGGGCGCCGCCCCCAAGCCCCGGCAGGGGCTCTGCCCCTGCACCCCGCCGGGGCCAGGACCTGGCCCCGGACCCCGGTCTGGGCTTGGGCCGGTGGGTTCAGCCGGCGGCGCGGCCTTCCCGGCGCACGGCATCCAGGATGGCGCGGGCGCGTGGGTCGGCGAACAGCGCCGCCACGGGCAGCGGCAGGCGGCGGCGCCAATTCGGGCGCTGCCAATCCGTGCCGGGCAGGTTCACCGCCACAAGCTCCCCGGCCAGATCCTCGGCCTGGACCAGCAGCAGGGCGGAAGGCGTGCGGGCCACCAGCGCATGCACCGCGGCCGGCAGCTCCGCCTCATCCTCCGGCCAGAGCCCCTCCGCCTCCAGCAGCCGCCGCAGCGCCGCCCGCTCTGCTTCCCGTCCCGCGCGTGCGGCCACGGCATCGCCGATGCCCAGCGCCTCCCGCTCCGCAATGTCCTCGCCCTGCCACCAGCCGAGCAGAGTCGGCAGATCATGCGTCGCCACGCAGGCCGCGGCCAGGGCGGGCCAGCGCGCGGGCGGGACGAAGCCCTCGCCCTCCCGCTCGAACCACAGCACGCGGTAGGAGAGCACCCGGTCGGCGGCCAGCTCCGCCCGGAGGCCGGGCGGCACGGTGCCGAGATCCTCCCCCACCACCAGGCAGCGCGCGCGGTGGCTTTCCAGCGCCAGCGTCGCCAGCCGGTCCTTCAGCGGATAGCGCAGATAGGCCCCCTCGCCGCCCCGCGCCCCATCCGGCACCAGGAACAGCCGCGTCAGCCCCAGCACATGGTCGATCCGAAGCGCCGCGGCATGCCGCATATTGGCCCGGAGCAGCGCGGCGAAGCCGGCATCGTCCGTGGGGGCGGGCGCCGGAATGCCCCAGACCTGCCCCTCCGGCGCGAAGGCATCCGGCGGCGCGCCGATGGAGAGCCCGTCGAGGAACCTAGCGTCGCCGGACCACAGCTCTGCCCCATCCGGCGCCGCCCCCACGGCCAGGTCGCGGTAGAGCCCTGCCCCTGCCTGCGCCGCCTCGCCCATCTGCCGGTCGGCCAGGAATTGCTGGAAGACCTCGAAGCCGATCTCCTCCGGATGCGCGGCGATGAAGGCAGCGACGCCCTCCGCATCCCCCCGCGCCAGCTCCGCCGGCCAGCGCCGCCAATCGGTGCTGCCCCGTTGCGCCGCGATGGCGTTGAAGGCGGCGAAGCGCTCCAGCGCCGCCCCGCCCTGCGCCCGGAAACCCGCCAGCTCCGCCCGCCAGGGATGCGCCTCGGGGAAATCCCGCCAGGCCGCCAGCAGCCCCGCCCGCTTCGCCGCCCAGACCGCCGGGTAGTCCACCAGCGCCCCCTCCGGCAGCACCGGCGCTGCCGGGCCGAAGGGGATCGCCCCCAGATCGATGAAGGCCGGCTCCAGGAAGCGCCGGTCGGAGGGCTGGTAGGGGCTGGCCCGCGACCGCTCCAGCGGCGGCAGGGCATGGGGCGGGGAAAGGCCGAGCAGCATCGCCCCCTCCGCCCCCGCCAGCCGCGCCGCCTCGGCCAGTGCGGTGTAGTCGCCGATGCCCTGGTCGCCGGGCCGCCGCAGCGCATAGAGCTGCACCGCGACGCCGAAGCCCCTGCCGCCACCCGCCAGCGCCTGCGGCAGGAAGCCCGCCGGCGGCGCCACGGTGATCTCGCAGCCCAGCTCCGGCTGCCCCTCGGGAAAGATCCGGTGCCGCCCGATCGGCAGCGCCGGCAGTGCCAAGCGGCGGCAGGGTGGCCGGCCCGGCGCCTGATCCCAGGGCCCTTCCGCCTGCAGCGGCTGCGTCTCTCCGTCTTCCCGTACCAGGGTCAGCCAGCCCTCCGCCGCGCAGGGCAGGGTCGCCGCCTCGCCCAGGCGGAAGCTCGCCGCCGCCGGCAGGGCGCACGGCGCCTTCAGCCGTTCCAGACTCTCCCGCGCCTGCGCCGCGCTCTCCGCCGGCAGGCCGAGCGCGCCGAGGATGGCCCGCAGCGTCCCCTCCGGCACGCGATGCGCGCTGCCGTCCAGCCCGTGCCACTCCGGGGCGATGCCCGCCGCTTCCGCCAGCTCGCCCAGCAGGGCCGGGTCCATGTCCTGGTGTCCGCCCATGCCTTCCTCCGCCACCAGCAGCACGCTACGCGGCGAGACGGGCAGGCGTTCCCCGACCTTCCCCTGCCGTGCCGGATCGGCGCTGTCCGCCAGCAGCCGCCAGCCATGGCCGGGCCGGGGCGGCGGCAGCACCAGCTCCGCCGGCGCCTCGCCACCATGCAGCGCCACCGCCACCCGGTCCCCCGCCGCGTAGAACACTGCGACGACCGCCCGCGCCCGGCCCCAATCCTCCTCCTGCTTCGACCGGCCATCGAGCTGCCGCCAAGCCACGTCCGGAATGCCGCCGTCATCCGCCGGCCGCCCGGTCAGCGGCGCCGTCGCGGTCAGCGCCGGGTGGGTGAGCCGCGCCCGCACCAGCCGCGCCGCGAAATCGCACAGCCCCGCATCCAGCCGCGCCCAGTCGAGCCAGGAGACCTCGTTGTCCTGTGCATAGGCGTTGTTGTTGCCGCCCTGGCTGCGCCCCGCCTCGTCGCCCATGCCGAGCATCGGCGTGCCGCGCGCCGCCAGCAGCGTCGCCAGCAGCGCCCGCACATCCGCCGCGCGCTTCGCCCGGATCACCGGGTCGTCGCTCGGCCCCTCGACGCCATGGTTCCAGGAATGGTTGCCGGCGTGACCGTCCCGCCCGTTCTCGCCATTCGCCTCATTGTGGCGGTGCTCGTAGCTGACGAGGTCGGCCAGGGTGAAGCCGTCATGCGCCGCGACGAAATTCACGCTGTCCGCCACGCGCCGTGGCGGGCGGAACAGGTCGGCGGAGCCGGCGAGGCGCGTCGCCAGCTCCCCGGCCATCCCGGGGTCGCCGCGCCAGAAGCTGCGCACCGTGTCGCGGAAGCGGTCGTTCCACTCCCCCCAGCCGGCCGGGAATTCGCCGAGGCGATAGCCGCCCGGTCCGATATCCCAAGGCTCGGCGATGACCAGCCGCTCCCGCAGCAGCGGGTCCTGCCGCATGGCGGAGAGCAGCGGCGCGGCGGCGTCGAAGCCGCTGTCCCGCCGCCCCAACGTCGTGCCGAGGTCGAGCCGGATGCCCTCCGCCCCCGTCTCCGCCACCCAGTGCCGCAGCGCATCCATGGCGAGGCGCAGCGCCCAGGGCCGGTCCAGCGCCAGGCTGTTGCCGCAGCCCGTGTCATTGGCATAGGCGCCGCCCGGCAGCAGCCGGTGGAAGGCGGCATCGGCCAGGCCGCGCAGGGAGAGGGCGGGCCCGGCCGCATCGCTTTCCCCGGTATGGTTCAGCACCAGGTCGAGGATCACGCCGATGCCCGCCGCCCGCAGCGCATCCACCGCGGCGCGGATCTCCGCCATGCCGCCCGGCGCCAGGCGCGGACAGGGCACCAGCAGCGCCACCGGATTGTAATTCCAATAATTCCGCAGGCCGAGCGGCGCCAGATGCCGCTCATCGATGCCGGCCGCGAGCGGCATGATCTCCACATGCGTCACGCCGAGGCGCCGGAGATGCGCGATGGCGGCGGGGTGGCCGAGCGCCGCGACGGTGCCTCGGATCGCCTCCGGGATCTCCGGATGCAGCCGGGTGAAGCCCCTGGCGTGCAGCTCGTAGATCACCCGCGGGCCGGGGCGCGGCGGCGGCGCCAGGGGTGGCGCCACCTCCGGCACCACCACCGCCTTCGGCACCAGATGCGCCGTCTCCGCGCCGAAGCGGGCGAGGTCGGGGTGCCAGGCGAAGGGCCGGTCGATGGCCCGGGCCCAGGGGTCCAGCAGCAGCTTGGCGGCATCGAAGCGCCGGCCGGTGGCGGGCTCCCACGGGCCTTCCGCCCGCAGCCCATAGCGCGTGCCGGGGCCGATCCCCGCGACATGGCCGTGCCAGACATCGCCGCTGCGCGCCGGCAGGCGGTGACGCGCCAGCTCCTCCCGCCCTGCACGGTCGAAGAGGCAGAGATGCACGGCGGTCGCCTCCGGCGCCACCACCGCGATGTTCAGCCCCGCCGCATCGGCGGCGGCGCCGGGCCTGGCAGGCGAGCCTTCAGTGAGCAGGGGCATGGAGCCGGTGCGGAACGCTGAAGCGGATCAAGCAAAATCGCTGGGGTACCGGCCCCATCCTCTCAGTCCTTTCCTGCCTGCTGCGCGGTGGGGGTGGGGGCTCCGCCCCCCATGCCCCGGCCAGGGGCAGCGCCCCTACCGGAGGTCCCGGGGGCGAAGCCCCCGCACGCCTCACGCGTCAATGCTCTCCGCCCGCACCATGTCCCGGAACAGCGCCGCATAGCGCCCGGCCGAGCGCCGCCAGGAGACGTCGCAGGCCATCGCATTCGTCTGGAGGCGCCGCCAGGGCTCGCCCTGCCGCCACAGCGCGATGGCCCGGCGCATCGCCGCCGCCAGCATCTGCGCCGAGCCCGGGGCGAAGACCAGCCCGGTGCCCGTCCCCGCCGCCAGCGCCATCTCATTGGCGTCGATCACCGTATCGGCCAGCCCACCCACCCGCGCCACGATGGGTGGCGCGCCATAGCGCAGGGCGCAGAGCTGGGTCAGGCCGCAGGGCTCGAAACGGCTCGGCACCAGCACCGCATCGGCGCCGCCATAGAGCAGCCGGGCCACCGTCTCGTCGAAGCCGATGAAGGTGCCGACGCGCCCCGGATGCTCCACCGCGGCGGCGCGGCAGCGCGCCTCCAGCGCCGCCTCCCCGCTGCCGAGGATGGCGAGCTGCGCCCCGCCCTCCAGCAGCGCGGGCAGCGCCTCCAGCACCAGATCCACGCCCTTCTGCCAGGCCAGCCGCCCGATGAAGGCGAAGAGCGGCACGGCGGCATCCTCGGCCAGCCCCATCCGGTGCTGCAGCGCCGCCTTGTTCGCCGCCCGCGGCCCGGGATCGGCCACCGAGAAGCGGGAAGGCAGCCGCGCGTCGCTCTCCGGATCCCATTCCAGGGTGTCGAGCCCGTTCAGGATGCCGTCCACCACCGCGCCCCGGCCGCGCAGCAGCCCGTCCAGCCCCATCCCGCCTTCCGGCGTCAGGATCTCCGCGGCATAGGTGGGGGAGACGGTGGTGATGCGGTCGGCATACCAGAGGCCGGATTTGAGGAAGCCTACATGGCCGTAATGCTCCAGCCCCGCCATCGCGAAGGCCTCCGGCGGCAGGCCGAGACGGGGGAAGAGAGTGGCGGGATACTGCCCCTGGAAGGCCAGGTTGTGGATGGTGAAGAGCGAGGGCACCCGCCGCCCGGCGCCATGCCGCAGATAGGCCAGCGCCAGCCCCGCCTGCCAGTCATGCGCGTGGACGGCGTCGAACCCTTCCTCCCGCGCCAGCAGCGCGCCCGTAGCGCCGAGGGCGGCGAAGCGCAGCGCATTGTCCTCCCACTCCCCGCCCCCCGGGGCGAGGTAGGGGGTGCCCGGCCGGTCGAAGAGATGCGGCGCCTCCAGCACCAGCAGGTCCAGCCCATGCGCCGTCCCCGCCAGCACCCGCGCCGGGCCGCCGAACAGCTCCGGCAGGGCACGCAGTTTCACGGCGCCGGGGATGGCCGCCAGCACGGAAGGGTAGCCGGGCAGCAGGGTGGTCGCGGCAATGCCCTCCGGCGCCAGCGCCCCCGGCAGCGCGCCGACCACATCGGCCAGCCCGCCGGTCTTCACCAGCGGGAAGCATTCGGAGGCGATCGCCAGCAGCCGCAGCGCCGTCACGCCAGCCGGTCCAGCATCGCCTGGGTGATGAGGCAGATGCCCTTCTCCGTCCGCCGGAAGCGCGCCGCATCCGCCTCCGGGTCCTCCCCCACCACCAGCCCTTCCGGGATCCGCACGCCGCGGTCGACGACCACATTCGTCAGCCGAGCATTCCGGCCGACATCCACCTCCGGCAGCAGCACCGCGCCTTCCAGCTTCACGAAGGAATGCAGGTGGACATTGGTGAAGAGCAGCGACCGCCGCGCCGAAGCGCCGGAGACGATGCAGCCGCCCGAGACCAGGGAGGCGACGGCCTCGCCCCGCCGCCCCGCCACGTCATGCACGAATTTCGCCGGCGGGGTGATCTCGGCATAGGTCCAGATCGGCCAGTCCCGATCGAACAGGTCGAGGCCGGGGATGACGTCGGTGAGGTCGATATTCGCCTCCCAATAGGCGTCCACCGTGCCGACATCCCGCCAATAGGGGCTCGCCTCCATGGAGGAGCGGACGCAGGAGGTCTCGAAGCGGTGCGCCAGCGCTCCGCCGCGGGCGACGAGGTGCGGGATGATGTCCTTGCCGAAATCATGGGAGGAGCCGGGGTGGGCCGCGTCCCGCCGGAGCTGCTCGATCAGGAAGCGCGTCTCGAAGACGTAGATCCCCATGCTGGCAAGCGCCAGGTCCGGCTGGCCCGGGATGGCGGGCGGGTCGGCCGGCTTCTCCACGAAATCGACGATGCGCCCGGTCTCGTCCACCGCCATCACGCCGAAGCCGGTGGCCTCCATCCGCGGGACGGTCATGCAGCTCACCGTCACCTCGGCCCCGGCGGCGACGTGCTGCTGCAGCATCGCCTCGTAGTCCATCTTGTAGATGTGGTCCCCGGCCAGCAGCACGATGTGGCGCGGCGCCAGATCCTCGATGATGTCGATGTTCTGGAACACCGCATCCGCCGTGCCCTGGTACCAGGCGTGTTCCGAGACGCGCTGGCTGGCGGGGAGGATGTCGAAGCTCTCGTTCCGCTCCGGCCGCAGGAAGTTCCAGCCGCGCTGCAGGTGCCGGATCAGGCTGTGCGCCTTGTACTGGGTGGCGACGGCCACGCGCCGGATGCCGGAATTGATGGCGTTGGACAGGGCGAAGTCGATGATCCGCGACTTGCCGCCGAAGAAGACTGCGGGCTTGGCCCGGCGGTCCGTCAGCTCCATCAGCCGGCTGCCGCGGCCGCCGGCCAGCACGAAGGCCATGGCCGTCCGCGCCAGCGGTGCTGGCGGCCTCTCCCCACTGTCACCCATGCAGCGTTCCCTCCTCCGGCATCAGGAAGATGGTGGCCAGGGGCGGCAGCGCCAGCCTGGCGGAGCAGGACGGGCCGTGGCCCGGCACCCCCTCCGCAGCCACAACGCCGAGGTTACCCGCATTCGTTCCGCCGCAGCAGGTGGCATCGCTGTTCAGGTATCCGACAATCGCGGTGGCCGGCATCGGGATCGGGGCGCTGCCCCCGGCCCCGGCCCGGGGGCCGGGCGCCGGCCCGGGCCTGCGCGCCCCGGCCGCGCCGTCAGGCCGTATGGGCCACGGGCACGCGCCAGATGTCCTCGGCATACTCCGCGATGGTGCGGTCGGAGGAGAACCAGCCCATATGTGCCGTGTTCAGCACCGCCGCGCGCTGCCACGCTGCCGGGTCGCGCCAGCGCGCATCCACCGCCCGCTGGGCCTCCCAGTAATGGTCGAAATCCGCCGAGACCAGGAAGTAGTCGTCGCCGCGCAGGGAGGCGACCAGGCCGCGGTAGCGGTCCGGCTCGTCCGGGGAGAAGACGCCGGACTCCAGCGCCTCCAGCACCTCGCCCAGCCGCGGCGAGGCTGCCACCGCCGCCTCGCCGCGCGTGCCGGCGGCGCGGTGCGCCGCCACCTGCTCCGTCGTCAGGCCGAAGATGTGGATGTTCTCGGCCCCGACATGCTCGAGGATCTCGACATTGGCGCCGTCCAGCGTGCCGATGGTCAGCGCCCCGTTCAGCGCCAGCTTCATGTTGCCGGTGCCGGAGGCCTCCATCCCCGCCGTCGAGATCTGCTCCGAGAGATCGGCCGCCGGCACGATCAGCTCGGCCAGCGAGACGTTGTAATTCGGCAGGAAGGCCAGCTTGAGGGCGCCGCGCAGGGTCGGGTCGCTGTTCACCACCCGCGCCACGTCATGCGCCAGCTTGATGATGAGCTTCGCCCGGTGGTAGCTCGCCGCCGCCTTGCCGGCGAAGATCTTCACCCGCGGCACCCAGTCCTTCATCGGCTGGGCGCGGATCGCGTCGTAGAGCGCCACCGTCTCCAGGATGTTCAGCAGCTGGCGCTTGTATTCGTGGATGCGCTTGATCTGCACGTCGAACAGCGCCCCGGGGTCCACCCGCAGGTCGAGCTGGTGGCGGATGACACTCGCCAGCGCCTCCTTGTTCGCCCGCTTCACCGCGGCGAAGCGGCCGCGGAAGCCGGCATCCTCCGCCTGCGGCACCAGGCCGGGCAACAGGCTCGGCCGGTCCAGCACCTCCGGCCCCAGCGCCTCGGTCAGCAGCCCGGTCAGCCCCGGATTGGCCTGGTGCAGCCAGCGGCGGAAGGTGATGCCGTTGGTCTTGTTGACGATGCGGCCGGGCGACAGCGCGTGGAAATCGGCGAAGACCGTCTGCTTCAGCAGCTCCGAATGCAGCGCCGAGACGCCGTTCACCTTGTGCGAGCCGATGAAGGCCAGATGGCCCATCCGCACCCGCCGCCCATGCCCTTCCTCGATCAGCGAGACGGAGGAGAGCAGCCGTCCGTCCTCCGGATGCGCATGGCGCACGCTGTCCAGGTGGTGGGCGTTGATCAGGTAGATGATCTGCATGTGGCGCGGCAGCAGCCGCTCCATCAGCGGCACCGGCCAGCTTTCCAGCGCCTCCGGCAGCAGGGTGTGGTTGGTGTAGCTGATGCAGCCCCTGGTGATCTCCCAGGCCTCGTCCCAGGCGATGTCGTGCTGGTCCACGCAGATGCGCATCAGCTCCGCGATGGCGATCGCCGGATGCGTGTCGTTGAGCTGGATCGCCACCTTCTCGGGCAGGCTGCGCAGATCGCCATAGACGCGGAGATGGCGGCGGACGAGGTCCTGCAGCGCGGCGGAGGCGAAGAAATACTCCTGCCGCAGCCGCAGCTCCTGCCCCGCCGGCGTCTCGTCGGAGGGATAGAGCACCTTGCAGATGCTCTCCTGCCGCATGCGGTCGGCCAGCGCCCCGACATGGTCGCCGAAATTGAAGGCCTCCAGCTTCAGCGGGTCGATGGCACGCGCCGACCACAGCCGCAGCGTGTTCACATGCCGGCCGCGCCAGCCCACCACCGGGGTGTCATAGGCCACCGCCTGCACCGTCTCGGCCGGGTGCCAGACATGCCGCACCCGCAGCTCGGAGACCGCCACCGCCTCCACCGAGCCGCCGAAGCCGATATCGTGCGCGATCTCCGGCCTGGCATATTCCCAGGGGTTGCCGAAGGTCAGCCAGTCCTCGGGGTATTCCCGCTGCCAGCCCTCCCGCACCAGCTGCCGGAACAGCCCGTGCTCATAGCGGATGCCGTAGCCGAAGGCGGGGATGCCGAGGCTCGCCATGCTTTCCATGAAGCAGGCCGCCAGCCGCCCGAGGCCGCCATTGCCGAGCGCCGCATCGGGCTCGGCCTGCCGCACCTGCTCGAAATCCACCCCCAGCGAGGCGAGCGCCGCCGCCACCTCCTGGTTCAGGCCGAGATTGCTGATGCAGTCCCGCAGCAGCCGGCCGATGAGGAATTCCAGGCTGAGGTAGTAGACCTGCTTCTTCCCCGTCTCATAGGAGGCGCGGAGCTGGGTGAGCCAGCGATCCACCATCCGGTCCCGCACCGCCAGGGCAGTGGCCATGAACCAGTCCCGGTCGCGCGCCCCGGCCCGGCTCTTGCCCAGGTCGTAGGTCAGCTTGCGCAGGATGGCCTCGCTCAGCGCCGCGGCGTCCTGCGGCGTCGTCGCTTCGGATTTCGGCATCACGTCCACGGATCACGCAGTCCTTTCTGCGCGCCGGCAGCAAGTGCCGGCGCCATCTCGACTCTGCCCTGACCATTTCACCCCCTGGTGTCCCGTTTCTTAAACCACGGGTGTACCTGGGAGCCGGACCGCCGGAGCCGGAGGTTTCCGCCAGGGTCCGGTCCTTCCGGAGGCGGGCCGGACCGGCCCCTGGCGGCGGGTGCTTATGCGCGCCCAGGCGGAGATATTCAATCAGCGGTTATGCCGCCGGCCTGGACCACCCGTTTCCAGCGTGCGATCTCCGCCTCCTGGAAGGCGGCGAATTGGTCGGGCGCATTCGCCACCACCTCGAAGCCCAGCTCCTCCAGCCGGGTCCTGCTGTCCTCATGCCGGAGCGCCGCGACGGCCGCCGCATGCACCCGGGCCAGCAGCGCCGGCGCCATCCCGGGCGGCCCGCCGAAGCCCTGCCAGGAGTAGACGACGAAATCCCGCAGCCCGAGTTCCACGGCGGTCGGCACCTCCGGCAGAAGCCGGCTCCGGGTCTCCGAGGTAATCAGGATGGGTCGCACCCGCCCGTCGCGGATCTGCGGCGCGATGGAGCCGAGATTCTGGAAGGAAAGCTGCACCGTGCCAGCGAGCAGCGCGGTGGTGGCCGGCCCGCCCCCGGTGAAGGGCACATGCGCCTGTTCCGTCCCCGTCACCTGCTTGAACATTTCCATCGTAAGATGATCCGAGGAGCCGGCGCCGCTGGTGGAATAGGAGGCCCTGCCCCCATTGGCCTTCAGCCAGGCCACCACCCCTGGGAAATCCGTCGCCGGGATGGAACCGGGGTGGACCACCAGCACATTCGGCGTCCGCACCGTCTGGGTGATGCGGGTGAGCTGGGTGACGGGGTCGTAGGCCAGGTTCGGCCGCAGCGCGACATTGATCGCCCAGGTGCTGAGCGGCGCGTGCATCAGGGTGTAGCCATCCGGCGCGCTGCGGATCACCTGGCGGGCGCCGATCTCCCCGGTCGCGCCCGGGCGGTTCTCCACCGTGACGGGCTTGCCGAGCGCCGCCTGCATCTGCTGCGCCATGGCGCGGGCGATGATGTCGCTGCTGCTGCCCGGCGCGAAAGGCACCAGGATGGTGACGTTGCGCGAAGGCCATTCCTCCGCCGCCTGGGGCTGCGCCTGGACCCGGCCCCCCGCCGCCAGCGCCAGCCCGCCGAGGCCTGCCCCCATCAGATGCCGCCGCGCGATCATTTCGTTGCCCCCTTGTACTTGCCTCCATGGGCCATGGCCCGCCCTCCGCTGTCAAATGCAACCGCAACCTCTTGATCTCTTGCCCGGTTCCGTTGAGTTTCGCAGCCGGAACCCGAGCGGGGACGCATGAGCCTCAATTCGCCGCGGCATATCCGTCTGACTTCCCACCCCGAGCCCCAGGCACTTCGCCGGCGGTTGCGCTGGGGCGCGGCTGAACCCGTGGCCCGGGGGCCGGTCATCGGCTCCGTCACCCGCCCCGCCGACCGCAACGTCATCGGCACCCATGGCGGCTCCTATTCGCTGTACCGGGCACTGGCCGTGTCTTCCGGCACGCTCTCGCCGCTGCAGCGGCCGGACCTCGCGAACACCCATCCGGTGGCGGAGATCGGCCCCTACCCGCAATGGTCGGCGCCGGGGAAGATCGTCTCCCTCGACCCCTGGGGCCATCTGGCGACCGAGGTATTCGGCGAGGCGATCGCCGAGGGCATCGACATCCGCCCCACCATCGCCATCACCCGGGCGCGGCTCAACCTGGCGGAGCTGAACGCCGAGATCGCCGCCGGCCGACTGGTGCCGGACGGGCGCGTGCTGCATCCGGGCGGCGACGTCTCCGTCACCAAGGCGGCGGTCGATCCCGTCTGGTGGCTGCCCGGCATCGCGGAGCGCTTCGGGGTGAAGGAGCACGACCTCCGCCGCACCCTCTTCGAGCAGACCGGCGGCATGTACCCCGAGCTGGTGACGCGGCCCGACCTGGACGTCTTCCTGCCGCCCATCGGCGGCATCTCCGTCTACATCTTCGGCGAGCCGCGGGCGCTGGCGGACCGGCGCACCCCCCTCACCTGCCGGGTGCATGACGAGTGCAACGGCTCGGACGTCTTCGGCTCCGACATCTGCACCTGCCGCCCCTACCTGATCCACGGCATCGAGGAATGCGTGCGCACGGCGCAGCAGGGCGGCGTCGGCCTCGTCGTCTACAACCGCAAGGAAGGCCGCGCGCTGGGCGAGGTGACCAAATTCCTGGTCTACAACGCCCGCAAGCGGCAGGCGGGCGGCGACCAGGCCGCCACCTATTTCGAGCGCACGGAATGCGTTGCCGGCGTGCAGGATGCGCGCTTCCAGCAGCTCATGCCGGATGTGCTGCACTGGCTCGGCATCACGAAGATCCACCGCCTCGTCTCAATGTCCAACATGAAGCATGACGCCATGGTGGAGCAGGGCATCGAGGTCGGCGAGCGCGTGCCCATTCCGCCGGACCGCATCCCGCCCGATGCCAGCGTGGAGATCGAGGCGAAGAAGGCCGCCGGCTACTACGCCCCCGAGGGCGGCGCGGACCTTTCCACCACCGGCCGCCCGCTGGGGGAGATGTGAGCTCCCTCGCTTATCGCCTGCTGACGCCGGAAGCGGTGCGGGAACGCTCCACCGAGCTCTATGCCGCCGCGCTGGATGGCCGGCTGCCGGGCTGGCGCGTGCATCCGGAGGCGCTGCCCGCCTGCGCCGACCTCGTCGCCGCCGAGATCCGCAGCCGCTACCCGACGCTGGAGGTGCCCTTCCATGCCCGCTGGCGGCATTTCACCGTCGGCGGCGTGGATCGCTGGGCGGCGCTGCGGGCCCTGGCGGATTTCCCGTCCCCGGCGGCCGAGGCGCGGGCGGCCTTCGACCTCGCCATCCTCTCCGTGCTGCTCGATGCCGGCGCGGGCGCGGCCTGGCGCTATGCGGAAACCGGCACCGGCCAGGTGCTGCGGCGCTCCGAGGGGCTGGCGGTGGCGAGCCTCGCCATGTTCGCCGCCGGCGCCTTCGCCGAGGACGGTGTCTCCCCCCGTGCCGATGCCGCGCGCCTCGCCCGGATCACCGAGGCGGAGCTGGCCATCGGCTTCCAGGCGGGCGAGACCAATCCGCTGATCGGCCTCGCAGGCCGCGCCGCCCTGCTGCGCCGGCTGGGCGAGGTGGCGCTGGCCGCGCCGGAGGTCTTCGCCCGCGCGGACAGCGCCCGGCCCGGCGGGATCTTCGACCTGCTGGCCGCGGGCGGCGAGGTGCCGGCGCGCGCCATCCTCATCGCCCTGCTGCGCCATCTCGGCCCGATCTGGCCAGGGCGGGAGGCGCTGGAGGGCGTGCCGCTCGGCGATTGCTGGCGGCATCCCGGCATCCGCCGGGCGGATGAGACGGCGGGGCTGGTTCCCTTCCACAAGCTCTCGCAATGGCTGGCCTATTCCCTGGTGGAGCCGTTGCAGGCGGCGGGCCAGGTGGTGGTGGGGCTGGATGCGCTGACCGGCCTGGCGGAATACCGCAATGGCGGGCTGTTCCTCGATGCCGGGGTGATCGCGCTGGAGGATCCGGAGGCGGCAACCCGGGAGCATGCGCCGGGGGATCCGCTGGTCGTCGGCTGGCGGGCGCTGACGGTGGCGCTGCTGGATGCGGTGGCGCCGCTGGTGCGGGAGCGGCTGGGCCTGACGGATTTCCCGCTGGCGCGGGTGCTGGAGGGCGGGACCTGGTGGGTGGGGCGCAGGCTGGCCGCCGAGAAGCGCGAGGATGGCGGACCTCCCCTGAAGATCCTCTCGGACGGGACGCTGTTCTGAGACGCCCTTGGGGAAGGCGCCGCCTTCCCGTTGAACGCCGTGCGTTCACCCCCCAATCCCCGAGAGGTCGAAAGGCCTATGGAAACCAGGAGCTGGCCGATGCGGCAACTGCATGTCGTGAAACACCCGCTGGTGCAGCACAAGCTGACCCTGATGCGGCAGGAGGTGCGCTCCACCCAGGGCTTCCGCCGGCTGCTGAACGAGGTCGGCATGCTGCTGGCCTATGAGGTGACGCGCGACCTGCCGCTGGAGCAGGTCGAGATCGAGACGCCGCTGGCGCCGATGAAGGCGCCGCGGCTGGCCGGCAAGAAGCTGGTCTTCGCCCCCATCCTGCGCGCCGGGGTCGGTTTCCTGGACGGCATGCTGGACCTGGTGCCCAGCGCCCGCGTCGCGCATATCGGCCTCTACCGGGACCCGCAGACGCTGCAGGCGGTGGAGTACTACTTCAAGGCGCCGCCGGATGTGGCGGAGCGGCTGGTGATCGTGCTGGACCCGATGCTCGCCACCGCCAACAGCGCCGTCGCCGCAGTGGACCGGCTGAAGGAGCGCGGCTGCCGCGAGCTGCGCCTGGTCTGCCTGCTGGCGGCGCCGGAAGGGGTGGAACGCTTCCACGGCACGCATCCGGACGTGCCGATCTGGACGGCGGCGGTGGATGAGCGGTTGAACGAGCATGGCTATATCGTGCCGGGCCTCGGTGATGCCGGCGACCGGATGTTCGGTACGCGGTAGCAAGGCAGCGGAGCACGAGGGTCGCAGAGGGCGGCGCAGCCCCGCTGATGCGCCAGGCCTTTGCCGCCATGGCGCTGTCGAGCCGCATGCTGCCGAGTGGCTTGAATGGCAGGCATCGAAGACGCACCGCGCGCCGCGGTCCCGCGCAGCCTGGCTGATCTTCTTGGCGGGAGAGAGGCGCAGACGGTGGCCGGCCACCGGTCGGCACAATGCCCGCCTGCAAACTCACGGTTTCCAAAGGCCTTACGGCCTTTGGCGCGGAGAGCCCGAGAGGGGCAAAGCCCCTCTCGGCATGCTCGCCTCACGCCGCCTTCGCCGTCCCCGAGAGCTTGGCGATCGCCCCCACCAGCTCCTTCGCCACCCGGATGCGCTGCGGCAGCTCCATCTCCTTGAGCAAGGCGAGCTTATGATCAGGCCGCAACTTCACCAGCCCCTTCTGCGCCGCCACCCATTGCACCAGCCCCCCCGGGTTGCGCGGCTGGTTGCGGAAGAAACCCAGCACGATGCCCTTCGGCCCGGCATCCAGCTTCTCCACCCCCGCCGCACGGCACAGCGCCTTCAGCGCCACCACCTGCAGCAGGTTCTCCACCTCCTCCGGCACCGGCCCGAAGCGGTCGGCCAGCTCCGCCGCCATCGCCTCGATCTCCGCCTCGCCGGACAGCGCGCCGATGCGCCGGTAGAGCCCCAGCCGCACCGGCAGGTCGCGCACATACTCCTCCGGGATCAGCACCGGCAGGCCGAGATTGATGTTCGGCGTGAAGTCGCGGGCGTAATCCGCCTCGCCCTTCTTCTTCCTGCCCTGCCCGGCCCGCAGATCGGCGACCGCATCCTCCAGCATCTGCTGGTAGAGCTCGATGCCCACCTCGCGGATATGCCCGCTCTGCTCGTCGCCCAGCAGGTTGCCGGCGCCGCGGATGTCGAGGTCGTGGGAGGCCAAAGTGAAGCCGGCGCCGAGATTGTCGAGCGTCTGCATCACCTCCAGCCGCTTCTGCGCCGCCGCGCTCAGCCGGTGCGCCGGCGGCCAGGTGAGGTAGGCATAGCCGCGCTGCTTGCCGCGCCCGACCCGGCCGCGCAGCTGGTAGAGCTGCGCCAGGCCGAACATGTCGGCACGGTGGATGATCAGCGTGTTCACCGCCGGCATGTCGAGCCCGCTCTCGACGATGTTCGTCGCCAGCAGGATGTCGTGCTTGCCGTCGCCGAACTCCGTCATCACCTTCTCGAGATGGGTCGGCGCCATCTGCCCATGCGCCTCGACGATCCGCGCCTCCGGCACGATCTCCCGCAGCCGGTCCGCGACCTTCGCCATGTCCTCCAGCCGCGGCACCACGCAGAAGATCTGCCCGCCGCGGAACCGCTCGCGCTGGATCGCCTCCCGCAGCACCACGCCGTCCCAGGGCATGATGAAGGTCCGCACCGCCAGCCGGTCCACCGGCGGCGTCGCGATCACGCTCATCTCCCGCACGCCGGTCAGGGCCAGCTGCAGGGTGCGCGGAATGGGCGTCGCCGTCAGGGTCAGCACATGCACATCGGTCTTCAGCGCCTTCAGCTTCTCCTTGTGCGCCACGCCGAAATGCTGTTCCTCATCGACGATGACGAGGCCGAGCTCGGCGAACTCCACCCCCTTGCCCAGCAGCGCATGGGTGCCGACGACGATGTTGATGGAGCCGTCCTTCAGCCCCTCCTTGACCTGCGCCGCCTCCTTCGCCGTCACCAGGCGGGAGAGCTGGGCCACATTCACCGGCAGCCCCTCGAAGCGCGCCCGGAAGGTGCGGAAATGCTGCCGCGCCAGCAGCGTGGTCGGCACCACCACCGCCACCTGCAGCCCGGCCATGGCGACGACGAAGGCGGCCCGCAGCGCCACCTCGGTCTTGCCGAAGCCGACATCGCCGCAGATCAGCCGGTCCATCGGCCGGCCGCTCGCCAGATCCTCCAGCACGTCGGAAATGGCGCGCTGCTGGTCCTCGGTCTCGGCGAAGGGGAAGCGGGCGCAGAATTCGTCGAAGGCCCCCTCCGGGGGCATCGCCGCCTGGCCCTCCCGCAACTGCCGCTCGGCGGCGATGCGGATGAGCTGGCCGGCCATGTCCTGGATGCGCTGCTTGGCCTTGGCCTTGCGGTTCTGCCAGCTGGTGCCGCCCAGCTTGTCCAGCGCAACCCCCGCCGTCTCGGTGCCGAAGCGCGACAGCACCTCGATGTTCTCGACCGGCAGGAAGAGCTTGTCGCCGCCATCATAGATCAGCCGCAGGCAGTCATGCGGCGCGCCATTCACCTCGATGGTCTCGAGGCCATCGTAGCGGCCGATGCCATGGTCGGCATGCACCACCAGGTCGCCCTGCTCGATGCCGGTGGCATCGGCGATGAACTGGTCGGCCCGCTTCCGCCGCCGCGGCGGCCGGGCGATACGCTCGCCCAGCAGATCCTGCTCGCCGACGACGGAGAGCCCGAACCCGGCGCCGGTGGCCTCCTTCGGCGCCAGAAAGCCGCGTTCCAGCCCCACCACCGCCAGCCCGACGACGCCGGATGGCAGCTTCGCCAACTCGGCAAAGCTCTCCACCGCCTGGGCGACGACACGGTTCTCCCGCAGCAAATTCGCCAGCCGCTCGCGGGAGCCGCGGGTCCAGGCCGCGAGCACCGGGCGCCGGCCGCTCTCGACCATCGCCGCCGCATGCTCGGCATAGGCGGTGAAGACGTTCTGCCCGGCCGCCCGCGCCTCGGTGAAGAGCCGCCCGGGCCGGCCGCCGGCATCGATCCCCTCCGCCCCATCCGCCCGTGCGAAGGGCGAGAAGCGGAAGAGCGGCCCGCCGGAGAGCATCCGGTCCCAGCCCGGCCGCGTCAGATAGAGCCGCCCCGGCGGCGCCGGCCGATAGGGCACCTCCCCCTCCGCCCGCACCGGGTGCCGCCGCGCCTCGTAATGGTCGGCGATCATCTCCAGCCGCGCGGCCAGCACATCCTCCGCCTGGTGGTCCAGGCTGACGGAGGCGCCGGGGACATAGTCCAGCAGCGTCTCCATCTCCGCATGGAACAGCCCGGCCCAATGCTCCATGCCGGGATGCTTCCGCCCGGCGCTGACGGAGACATAGAGCGGATCCTCCGTCGCCGCCGCGCCGAACAGATCCACATAGGCGGCGCGGAAGCGGCCGATGCTCTCGGCGTCGAGGAACACCTCCCCCACCGGGCGCAGCCACAATTCCTGCAGCGCCTCGCCGCTGCGCTGGGTGCCGGTGTCGAAGCGCCGCAGGCTCTCGATCTCGTCGCCGAACAGGTCGAGGCGGACCGGGTCCTGCTCCCCGGCCGGGAACAGGTCGATGATGCCGCCGCGCACGGCGTACTCGCCCGGCTCCATCACCGTGCCGGTGCGGCCATAGCCGTTGGATTCGAGGAAGGCGGTCAGCGCCTCCGGCCGCACCCGCCCGCCCTTCTTCAGCACCATGGTGGCGCCGGCGAAGGCCGCCCGCGGCGGCACCTTCTGCACCAGGGCGTTCACCGTGGTCAGCAGGATGCGCGGCCGATCGCTCGGCTCCAGCAGCCGCGTCAGGGTGGCGACGCGCTCGGCAACGAGTTCCGGGTTGGGCGAGACGCGGTCATAGGGCAGGCAGTCCCAGGCAGGGAAGCGCAGCACCTCCACCCCGGATGCGAAGAAGCCCAGCGCCTCCGCCAACCGTGCGGTCCGGGCATCGTCGCGGCAGACATGCAGGACCGGCGCGGCGGTCTCCGCGCGGCGCCGTGTCAGCAGCAGCGCGTCGAATCCCTCCGGCGCCCCGTGGACGGTGAGGCCCGGCGCGGTCAGGACCTCGCTCATCCCCGCCGCGCCGTATTCCGTGCGCCGTCGCCAGGCACATCCCGTGCACCGTCGCGCAACTCCTCAGGCAGCCCGGCCCCTGGCGCGGCGCATTCCACCGCCATCCGGTCCAGCATCGGGCTGCGGCATTCCGGCGGAATCGGGCGGCGGCCGGAGAGCCAGTCCGCCAAATCCACATCCGGGTATTCCAGCACCGCCTCCAGCTCCTCCAGCTCCGCCTCGGCGAAGCGGGCGATATGCCGCTCGGTGAAGGCGCCGATCATCAGGTCGGCCTCCCTCGTCCCGCGGTGTCGGGCGCGGAACAACAGGCGGCGGCGGCGGGGATCGAGGGGGTCGGGGGTGTCGGGCATCGCTCCGGATGGCATATAGGCCCCCATGGGAATCCTGTCAGCCCGACGCGGCAGCCCCCCGCGCGGTTGCACCGCCGCAGACCCATGACCGCAGCGCCGGCGGAGACGCCTCAGCCGCTTGCCCCGCTCCATGCCCCGCTGGCGAGCCTGCCCGGCGTGGGGCCGGTGATCGCGAAGCGGCTGGAGGAGGCGGTGGGCGGCAAGACGGTGCTGGACCTGCTCTTCCACCTGCCGGAACGCTATGCGCGGCGGCTGCGCGTGCCCGGCCCCCAGGCGGCGCCGCCGGAGCAGGAGGTGATCCTGCCGGCCCTCATCGGGCCGATGCGCCTCGCCCGCTCCCGCACCGGCCGGCCCTATGTCGAGTTCCGCTGCGAGTCGGACGGAAAGCGCCTGCTCGTGCGCTACATCAATGGCCGCGCCGACTGGCTGCGGCAGCTTCTGCCCGAAGCGACCGAGCGGCTCTTCGCCGGCAAGATCAGCGTCGAGGGCAATGCGTTCTCCATGGTGAACCCGCTCTCCGCCACCGGGCCCGAGGGATTGCCGGAGCTGGAGCCGGTCTGGCCCCTGGTGAAGGGGCTGACGCTGCGCCATGTCGCCCGCGCGGTGAAGGAGGCGCTGGCCCTGCTGCCGGAGCTGCCGGAATGGCTGGACGCCCCGCTGCAGCGGCGGGAGGGCTGGCCCGGCTTCGCCGCCGCGCTCCGGGACGTGCAGGCGCCGGAGGGCGAGGCCCCGCCCCCCGCTGCCCGCGCCCGCCTGGCCTATGACGAGGCGCTGGCCGGCCAGGTGGCGCTGGCCCTGGTCCGCCGCCGCGTCCGCCACCGCGCCGGCCGCGCCCTGGAGGGCACCGGGGAGCTGCGCAGCCGGGCGCTGGCCGCCTTCGGCCATCCCCTCACCCCCTCCCAGGCGCATGCGCTGGCGGAAATCGACGCCGACCTCGGCGCCCCGCACCGCATGCTGCGGCTGTTGCAGGGCGATGTCGGCGCCGGCAAGACCCTGGTCGCCGTGCTGGCCATGCTGCGCGCCGTGGAATCCGGCGCCCAGGCGGCGCTGATGGCCCCGACGGAGATCCTCGCCCGCCAGCATATCCGGACGCTGGACCGGCTCTGCACCCCGGCCGGGGTGCGGGTGGAGCTGCTGGCCGGCAGCGTGAAGGGTGCCCAGCGCAAGCGGGTGCTGGGGGGGCTGGCCAGCGGCGCCGTCAACATCGTCGTCGGCACCCATGCGCTGTTCCAGGAGGGTGTCGCCTTCCGCGACCTCGGCCTCGCCGTGGTGGATGAGCAGCACCGCTTCGGCGTCGCCCAGCGGCTGATGCTGGCGGAGAAGGGCGAGACCGCCGACATGCTGGTGATGACGGCGACGCCCATCCCCCGCACCCTGCTGCTGACCCAATGGGGCGAGATGGCGGTCAGCCGCCTCTCCGGCAAGCCGGCCGGGCGGCAGCCCATCACCACCACCCTGCACGGCCTGCGGCAGCTCGACCAGGTGGTGGCAGGCATCGCCCGGGCGCTGGAGCGCGGCGCCCGGGTCTACTGGGTCTGCCCGCATGTGGCGGAGAGCGAGGTGGTGGACCTCGCCGCGGTCGAGACCCGCTTCGCCGAGCTCTCCGAGCGCTTCCCCGGCCTGGTCGGCCTCGCCCATGGGCGGCAGGAGACCGAGGTGCGGGAGGCGGCGCTGCGCGACTTCGCCGCCGGCCGCACCCGGCTGCTGGTGGCGACCACGGTCATCGAGGTGGGGGTGGACGTGCCGGAGGCGACCATCATGGTGGTGGAGCATGCGGACCGCTTCGGCCTCGCCCAGCTTCACCAGCTGCGCGGCCGGGTCGGACGCGGCGCGGGGCAGAGCTACTGCATGCTCCTCTACGATGAGGGGCTCGGCCTGGCCTCCCGCGAGCGGTTGCTGATCCTCCGCGACACGGAGGACGGCTTCGTTATCGCCGATGCCGATTTCCGCCTGCGCGGCGGTGGCGAGGCGCTGGGCACCAGGCAGAGCGGCACTCCGGTCTTCCGCCTCGGCCTGCCGGAGGGGGAGAAGCAGGAGGGGCTGATCCTGATGGCCCATCGCGACGCCGCCCTGCTGCTGGAAAAGGATCCGCTCCTCACCGGCCCGCGCGGCCAGGCGGTGCGGCTGCTGCTGGACCTCTTCGGCAAGGGACCGGCGATGCAGGCGCTGGGGGCGGGATGAGGCGGCGGCACGCGGTCCTGCCTTCCCGCAGGACGCCGCCGCCTGGGAGCAGGGGAGATCGGGGGCCGGGCGGCACCGGCCAGGGGGACGATATTCACGGCTTTGTCATGCGGCGGCATCGGTCGTTCCGCGCTGGCGCATGGCAGGCATCACGGCGACAGTACTGGCCCTGGCCGCCGGCCGTCCCACATGCTGGTGTGCAACAAAGAGGAGAACACCATGGCGAAATCGGATAGGAAGTCGGATCTGCTGCCCACCCGGAACGACGTGCCGGGCAACGCCAAGCAGGTCTCGATCGAGGTGCTGCAGGGCTGCCTTTCGGACAGCGTCGACCTCTACAACGCCACGCGGCAGGCGCATTGGAACGTGAAGGGCCAGCATTTCGGCCAGCTGCACAAGCTCTTCGAGGAGTTCTACACCGCCCTCGCCGCGGCGACGGACGACCTCGCGGAGCGCATCGTCCAGCTCGGCGGCACGGCGAACGGCACCACCCAGACCATCGCCGGCGGCACCCGGCTGCCGCCCTACCCGACCGACATGCATGCCGGCATGGACCATGTGCGGGCGCTGTCCGACCGCTATGCCCAGGTGGCGAAGACCCTGCGGGAGGGCATCGACGCCACCGATGAGGCGGGGGATGCCGACACCGCCGACTTGCTGACCGAGCAGTCCCGCGCCACCGACAAGATGCTGTGGATGCTGGAAGCGCACCTGGCGGAAGACACCAAGCCCTGAGCTTTCTCCCCACGAAGCCGCTCCGCGGTTTCGGGGGGGCCTCCGGGGCGCTGGACGCCGGAAATCCTGCACCGCCTTCCGCGGCCTGGCCGCGGAAGGCTATCCCGATCCGTGGAAAGCCGGCGAATCCGCCCCCGCCGCGCTGCGGCCTCTCAGTACAGCCGCCGGCCCGGCTCATAGGGGATGACGATCTCGTCCTTGCCGACGAGGTTGAGCAGCGTCCGCGCCCGCTCATCGAGCTGGTCGCGGTCGATCTCCGTGCCGCGCAGCCCGTTCACCCGCCGCTCGATCCGGTCCCGCTCCTCGATGGCGCGCGCCAGCACCTCGCGCGCCGCGGCCACGTCCTTCTGCCGCTGCTCGCGCGCCATGGTGCCGAACTCGCCATGGATCGAGTGCCAGGCGAAGTAGCCGCAGAGCGCCGCGAAGCCGAGCGGCAGCAGCGCTTCCCGCGCCTTCCGCTTCAGCGTCTGGCCGAAGGACATGACTCCCAAACCCCCATACCTGATCCCCGGCGAAGAGAATCAGGCACGACACCCTTTGGCAAGCAGGAGCTGCACATCCTGTGGAGAATACTGAAGGGTGTGGGCGATTACCGCTTCAGGATGGTCCGCCCGGCATAGCGCGCGGCGCTGCCCAGGGTCTGCTCGATGCGGATGAGCTGATTGTACTTGGCCAGCCGGTCGGAGCGGCTGAGCGAGCCGGTCTTGATCTGCCCGCAATTGGTCGCCACCGCGAGATCCGCGATGGTTGCATCCTCCGTCTCGCCGGAGCGGTGGCTCATCACCGCCGTGTAGCTGGCCCGGTGCGCCGTCTCCACCGCCTCCAGCGTCTCGGAGAGGGTGCCGATCTGGTTGACCTTCACCAGGATGGAATTGGCCGTCGCCTTCTCGATCCCCTCCCGCAGCCGGGCGGTGTTGGTCACGAAGAGGTCGTCGCCGACGAGCTGGGTTTTCGCCCCGAGCTTCTCCGTCAGCAGCTTCCAGCCGGCCCAGTCATCCTCGGCCATGCCGTCCTCGATGGAGATGATCGGCCATTTGGCGCAGAGCGCCGCCAGGTACTCCACCATGCCGGCTTGGTCGAGCGTCTTCCCCTCGCCCTCCAGCTTGTAGACGCCGTCGTGGAAGAACTCGGTGGAGGCGCAGTCGAGGGCGAAGAGGATGTCCTCCCCCACGCGGTGGCCAGCCTTCTCGCAGGCCTTGGCGATGAAGCCCAGCGCCTCGTCGGCCGAGCCGATATTCGGGGCGAAGCCGCCCTCGTCGCCGACATTGGTGTTGTGGCCTGCGTCGTGCAGCGCCTTCTTCAGCTGGGCAAAGACCTCGGAGCCGATCCGCACCGCATCCGCCATGGTGCCGGCGCCCACCGGCATGATCATGAATTCCTGGATGTCGATCGGGTTGTCCGCGTGCTTGCCGCCATTGATGATGTTCATCATCGGCACCGGCAGGGTGCGGGCGAAGGCGCCGCCGACATAGCGGAACAGCGGCAGGCCCTGATCCGCCGCCGCCGCCTTGGCCACCGCCAGCGACACGGCGAGGATCGCATTCGCGCCGAGCCGCGCCTTGTTCGGCGTGCCGTCCAGCGCGATCATCGTCTCGTCGATGCGGAGCTGCTCGGTCGGGTCCATGCCGGAGAGGGCGTCGAAGATCTCGCCCTCGACATTCGCCACCGCCTTCAGCACGCCCTTGCCGCCATAGCGGGACTTGTCGCCGTCCCGCAGCTCCACCGCCTCATGCGCGCCGGTGGAGGCGCCGGAGGGGACGAGGGCATGGCCGGTGGCGCCGCTGTCCAGCACCACCTCCGCTTCCACCGTCGGGTTGCCGCGGCTGTCCAGGACTTCGCGGGCGATGATGTCGACGATGGCGGACATGGGGCCTCCGGCATGGCTGGTCCGGCGCCGGGCAGCCGGGCCGGGAATTCGGGTGAGGCCCGCGCCGCGCGCGCAGCGGGCCCGGGGGCCGGCCGGCCCCCGGCCGCGCTTATACGGTCCCCGTCCCGGGCGGCAAGGGGCGGCGCGCCGCCCGGCCTTTCACATGCGGCGCAGCGGCGCCGGCCGGGGCAGGCCGCTCAATCCAGCCCGAGATCGCCCCTGCCCTGGTTGGGATCTGCGAAGAGCCCGCCGCCGGCCACGGCCAGCAGAGCGGCGGCCACGTAGCTCCATTGCTCCCAGCCCGGCGGCGCCTGCCCGGCAAGGCCCAGCAGCCCGACCAGGGCCCCGAGCAGGATCAGCGCCGCCCCGAGGATGCGGCGGGGGGTGACCTCCATGCCAGGATCTCCGCAACGGCCGTGGCGAGACCGTTCCGCCCGCTCATCGCATCGCCAGGCCGCGGCGCGCAAGCCCGGGTTTCAGCCTGGCAGGGCGAAGGCTGGCGGCTTGCGCAGGACGGAGATGAAGTAGCCATTGTGCCAGTCGCTCTCCTTCCCGCCCGGCGTGCCGTGGGAATTGTCGAGCGAGGTGCGGATCTCCGCGGCGAACAGCGTCTCCAGCCCGGAATCGGCGATGGCCCGCCAGGTGCCGCGGCGCACCTGGGCCCAGTTCCAGTCGTCGCAGATGAAGACGAAGAGCTCCGCCAGCGCCGGCAGGGCGCGCGCCAGCCCGTCATACTGGTCCGCCTCCTCATGCGGGCCGTCGAACAGGTAGATGCCATAGGGCGGCGCCTGGGCGGCCAGGGTGGCGAAGGGCACCTGGCGGAAATCGCCTTCCAGGAAGCCCACCTGCGCCTCCGGAGTCAGATGCGCCTGGACATTGGCCAGGAAGGCCTCCTTCGGCCCGCCGAACTGGCTCCAATCGTCGATCGCCAGGGCCTGCACCGCATTCCCATGGATGGCGGCGCAGAGGGTGGAGCCCATCCAGGACCCGACCTCGAGATAGCGCGGCTGCGGCAGGGCGCGGACCAGATGGTTGATGAAGTGGCGGTAGCGCCCTCCCGACATGCCCTCGATGGCGTAGATGCCCTGGCTGCGGTCGATCTCGGCCTGCATCGCCTCGGTCAGCACCTGCTTCACGGTGCGGACGGTGCGGTCCGCTGGGTCCAGCGCGATGGCGGAGAGGTGGGTCAAGGGCGGGGCTCCGTTCTGGCAAGCCAGGGCGGAGAGTGACGGCAGGACATGAAGAAGGCGTTGAGAGGGGCGCCGCGTGCCCCTCCCCGGGCCCATGCCGGACCGCGCCTACTCCATCGTGATCTTCGCGGTGCGGACCACGACGCCGATCTTCTCCAGCTCGGCCAGGTAGAAGGCCCTGAACTCGGCGGCGCTGCCACCGACCACCTCGGCCCCCATCTCCAGCAGGCGGGCGCGCTCGGCGGGTTCGGTGATGATCTCCTGGAACACCTGGTTGATGCGGTTCACCGGCTCCTCCGCCATCCCGGCCGGGCCCAGTACCGCATACCATTCGTCGATCGCGAAGCCGGGCAGCGCGGCCTCGGCGATGGTCGGCACCTCCGGCAGGTAGGGCGCACGATGGGCGGAGGTGACGGCCACCGCCCGCAGCGAGCCATCCCGCACGAAAGGCAGGGTGGAGCTGGCATTGCCGAACATGAGCTGGATATGCCCGCTGACGAGATCCGCCAGCGCCGGCCCGCCGCCGCGATAGGGCACGTGCACCATGTCCACCCCGGCCGCCAGCTTGAACATCTCCCCCGAGATGTGCACCGCCGAGCCGATGCCGGGCGAGCCGAAGCTGAGCTGGCCGGGCCGCGCCTTGGCGTAGGCGATCAGCTCCGGCACCGTCCGCACCGGCAGCGCCTTGTTCACCGCCAGGATGTTGGCGACGCGCGCCAGGTTCAGGATGGGCGTCAGGTCGCGCACCGGGTCATAGCCCTGGCGGCCGAGCAGCGCCGCCGAGATGACGGTGCTGGTCACCATGCCGAAGCTGTGGCCGTCCGGCGGGGTGCGGGCGAGTTCCACCGTGCCGATGGCGCCGGAGGCGCCGCCGCGATTCTCCACCACCACCGGCTGGCCGAACTTCGCCATGAGCTGCGGCTGGAGCTGCCGCGCCAGGATGTCCGTGGTCCCGCCCGGCGGCCAGGTGACGATCAGCCGCAGCGGCCGGCTGGGAAAGCCCTGCGCCAGCGCGGACAGGGGCGGCAGCACCGCGGCGGCAGGGAGTGCGGCGAGCAGGGAACGGCGACGCATGGAAGGGAGATCCTCAGGCGATGGACCAGCCGCCGTCCATCGGCAGCTCGGCCCCGGTGATGTCGCGGCCGGCGGGGCCGCAGAGGAAGGCAACCATCGCGCCGATGGCCGAAGCCTCGACGAATCGGCCCGTCGGCTGCCTCGGGCCGAGGAAATGCCGCGCTTCGGCTTCCTCGTCACGGCCCGAGGCGGCGGCGGCGGCGCGGATCCGCGCCGCGATGTTCGGCGTCAGGGTGGTGCCGGGGCAGATGGCGTTGCAGGTGATGCCGGTGCCCGCCGTCTCCAGCGCTACGCCGCGCGTCAGGCCGATCAGCGCCGTCTTGGTGGTGACGTAGCCGATCCGCCCCCGCGTGCCGATGCGGCCATAGATGGAGGACATGTTGACGATCCGCCCCCAATCCCGCCGCCGCATCGCCGGCAGGCTGAGGGAGATCAGGTGGAAGGCGGCGGAGAGATTCACCGCGATGTCGCGGTCCCAGTCTGCCCGGCTGGTTGCCTCCACCGGGGCGAAATGCCGGGTGACGGCGTTGTTCACCAGGATATCCGGCTCCCCCGCCGCGGCGGCCAGCGCCTCGATCGCCGCCGGATCGGCGAGGTCCGCCACATGGTAGCGGCAGGCGATGCCGAAGCGCGCGGCGAGATCGGCGGCGAGCGCCGGGCCGTGCTCCTCCAGCCCGTGCAGCAGGATGTCGCAGCCCTCGGCCGCCAGCGCCTCCGCGCAGGCCAGGCCGATGCCGCCGGTCGCGCCGGTGATGAGCGCGGTGCGGCCGCGCAGAACGGGAGAGGATTGCATGCGGCGGAGGCTAGAGCATTTCCCGGCCCGGCGGAATCGCCCCGCCGCCCGGCAGCGGCGACGGGATGAAGGCCGGGGCGGGCGCCAGGCCCGCGCAAAGGGAAGCCGCCCTGCCCCGGGATGGGCGTAATCGACAGGCATGGACGCCGCCGCGCCGCGGATGCCCGCCTTTACACGCGCCGCCGATCCCGGATGATCGCGGCCAGGCCAATTCCGGAAGCGCCCGATGCCCCGTCTCCCCCGCCGCACCCTGCTGCTCGCCAGCTTGGCCGCCCCGGCCCTGGCCCAGGCCCAGGCGCCCTGGCCGCAGCGCCCGGTCCGGCTCATCGTCCCCTATGCCGCCGGCGGCGGCACGGATGTCTTCGCCCGCGCCCTGGCGGAAGGCCTCCGCCCCCTCCTCGGCCAGCCGGTGCTGGTGGAGAACCGGGCCGGCGCCAATGGCGTGGTCGGCTCAGAGGCCGTGGTGCGGGCGGAGCCGGACGGCCAGGTCTTCCTGGTCGATACCGGCAGCCACAGCCTGAACCCCTTCGTCATGCCCGCCCTGCCCTATCGCACGGGCCAGGATTTCACCCCGGTCGCCCTGCTCTCCCGCTTTCCCATCCTGCTCGCCGTCGGCGGCGGCACGCCCTGGAAGAGTGCGGCCGAGCTGGTGGCGGCGGCGAAGGCGGCGCCACGGAGCATCGGCTTCGGCACCTCGGATGCCGCCATCTCCTATGCCGGCAACCTGTTCTGCCGGCTGGCGGGGATCGAGATGGTGGAGGTCGCCTATCGCGGCGCCGCGCCGATGCTGAACGACCTCATCGCCGGCCACCTGCCGACGAGCTGGAACAGCACCGTCGCCGCCCTGCCGCATCTCCAGGCCGGACGCATCCGGGCGCTCGGCGTCACCACCACGACGCGCAGCGCCCTGCTGCCGGAGGTGCCGACCCTGGCCGAGGCGGGCATCGCCGGCTACGAATTCGCCGGCTGGTACGGCATGCTCGCGCCCGCCAGCCTGCCGCCCGCCATCGCCGCGCGCATGTCGGAGGCGATCGCGACCGTGCTGCGCGACCCCGCCATCCGCGCCAAGCTCGCCGCCACCGGCACCGATCTGTCGCCGCTCGGCCCGCAGGAATTCGCCGCCCTGCTGCGCGCCGAGGAGGCGCGCTGGACCCAGGCGGCGCGGGACGGGCTGATCGTCAAGGCGCAGTGAGACCGCTCGGGAAGACCGCTGCGCCGCTGGGGCCCAAGATCTCACACAGCCTTCCGTCAGGCCACGGAAGGACCACAGGCGGCGGCAGCTTTCGCCAAGCGCGGTAAGCTTCCACCCCGCACCCGACACCACTGGCGAGACCGGCCCCCGGGCGGCGCCGGTCCCGCGAGGATCGAGAGAGGAACGCCATGGCTCAGCCCTATGCCGGGGAATTGCTCGGCCGCTTCATCGCCGGCTCGGACTGGGCGGCGATCCCGCCCGCCCTGCGGCAGGAGGGGGTGCGCTCCATCCTCAACCATATCGGCTGCGCCCTCGGCGTGGCGCGCGATCCGGCGGTGCTGACCCCGCTCGGCGTCATGCGCGGCCTCTCCGCCGCGCCCACGGCCACGGTCTATGGCCAGGGGCTGAAGCTGGACGCGATGGGCGCCGTCTTCGTCAATGCCATCGCCGGCAATCTGCTGGACTATGACGACACCCATCTGAACACTGTCATCCATCCGGCCGCGCCGGTCGCCCCGGTCTGCCTGGCGCTGGCGGAGCAGCGCGGGCTTTCGGGCGCCCAGGTGCTGCACGCCTTCCTGCTGGGCGGCGAGGTGGAGTGCCGCATCGGCAACGCCGTCTCTCCGGGGCACTACGCGCGGGGCTGGCACATCACCTCCACCTGCGGCGCCTTCGGCGCGGCGGCGGCGGCGGCGAAGCTGCTCGGCCTCTCGGCGACGCAGTGCTGGCACGCCCTCGGCATCGCCTCCAGCCAATCGGCCGGCACTGTGGAGAACCTGCCGAGCGCGGCGAAGAACGTCTCGGTCGGCAATGCGGCGCGGCTCGGCCTGTTCGCCGCGCTGCTGGCGGAGGCGGGCTACGAGGCGGCCCCGGCCGCCATCGAGGGCCCGCTGGGCTGGGCGCGCGCCATGGGGGACGAGCCCGATGTCGCCGCCATCACGGAAGGCCTCGGCACGCGCTGGGAGATCGCCCGCACCACCTACAAGCCCTATCCCGCCGGCATCGTCTTCCATGCGGTGATCGATGCCTGTCTCGCCCTGCGCGCGGCGCGGCCGGTGCCGCCGGAGGCGATCGCTGCGGTGGAGGTGGCCGGGGATGCGCTGCTGCTGGCGCGCGGCGACCGGGCGGTGCGCAACAACCGCGATGCCCGCGTCAGCATCCATCACAGCGCCGCGCTCGGCCTGGTGCTGGGCCGCGCCGGCGTGGCGGAGTTCGAGCAGGCGGCGGTGGACGACCCCGTGCTCGCCGCCTTCCGCGCCAAGGTCACGGCGAAGCTCGATGCCGGCCTGCCCCGCGGCGCGGCGCGGGTGACCGTGCGCTATGCCGATGGCAGCGCGGCGGAGCGGGTGGTGACGGATCCGGTCGGCAGCGAGGCCAACCCGCTGAGCGAGGCGGCGCTGGATGCGAAATACCGCGACAACGCCGCGCTCGGCGGCTTCGCCGAGCGCGCCGAGGCGCAGATCGCCGCCATCCGCGGGCTGGAGACCGCCGCCGACATCAGGCCGCTGATGGCGCTGCTGGCCTGAACACTGCGGGGCGAAGGCGCGGACCGGATGGACGCGGCGCTAGAGCGCTTTCGGTTCACCTGCGTTCACCGAAAACGCTCTACGCTTTTGTTCGCACCGCAGGTTTACGCCTCGGGGCGATGCCGCCTACGGCAATCTGCTCTTAACGACCGGGGCAGGACGGTTGCGTGAGTCACGGTTTCGGTCGAGTCCTGCTCGGCCGACCCCGCCCTACCCCAGCAGCACATCCCGCGCCTGGTTGATCCGCGCCGCCAGCCAGTCGCTGCCGCCCTGGTCGGGATGCGCCCCGCGCATCAGCCGCCGGTGCGCCGCGCGGATCTCCGCCTCGCTCGCCCCCTCGGCCAGGCCCAGCACCTCCAGCGCCTCGGCCCGCGTCATCTTCCCGCTCCTGCCGGCGGGCGGCGGCGTCGCCTCCTCCGCCTGCCGCCAGTCGGGCGCCACCCGGTCCAGCCAGGCTTCCAGCAGCGGCACGCTCTCCGGGTCGCTCGCCCGGCACTCCGCCAGCAGCGCCAGCAGCTCGGCCAGGCCAAGCTCCGCCAGCTCCCGCCCCGCCTGCGGCCCACGCTTCACCCGGCCGCTCATCTCGCCGCTATCCAGCGCCACCCGCATGGCGAGCGTCGCCGTCTCGACGCTGCTCTCCCCCGCTGCCCCGTCCGGCCGCCGGCGGAAGCGCTGATTGGCCCACCAGCCCCGCACCCGCGGCAGCAGCACCGGGGCGAACATCAGCAGGCTCCAGAGCACGCTCATCGCGCGCCCGCTCAGCAGCACCAGCGCCACCAGGCCGAGCGCCGCCGCCGCCGCCACCCCGATGGCGATGGTCCGGATGGTCTCCACCCGCGCCCGGGCGAAGCCCTGCGCCAGCAGCAGCAGGAGCAGCAGCACCAGGGCGCCGAGGGCCAGCCAGAGCATGGCCGGGCCTTACCCCTTCGGCGCCGGCAGCTGCCCGGCGATGCGGGAGGCCGCCGCCCCCGGCAGCCGCGCCAGCGCCGCCCGCCCGCCCGCGGCATAGACCGCGACCGCCCGCAGCAGCGCCCTGAGCGCCTCAGCGCTGCCGGCATCGAACACCGCATAGGCGCCGCCCGAGACCTTGGCGATCTGCCGGAAGGCCTGACCCGCCCGCAGATCCCCGCCCTCGTGGAAGCAGAAGACCGGCGTGCCGCAGAGGCCGAGCTGCCCCGCCGCATGGCAGAGCGGGTCCACCGGCTCCTCCACCGCATCGCCGACGAAGACCAGCGCATGCACGCGGTCCTTCCTGGTCTCCGCCAGCGCATGGTCCAGCACGCGCTGGATCTGCGTCTGCCCGCCCAGGCATTGCACGCCGGTCATCCGCCGCGCCAGCTCCGCCGCATCGGCCAGGAAGGGCGTCGCGGCGAATTCCAGGAAGCCGCGGTAGTAGGCGAGCTGCACCTCGAGCCCGCCCATCTCCCGCGTCGCCAGGAACATCTCGCCCTGGAGCTGGCAGGCCCGATCCCAGCTCGGCTGGCGGGAGGCGGTGGCGTCGATCGCGAAGATCAGCCGGCCGCGGCGGCCGCTCGCCGGCTTCACCTGCGGCAGCCGCGCCACCTGCTGCAGGAAGGCTGCCACGGCAGCAGAGCGGCCGGGCCGGTCGGGCAGGTTGCTCATGACCGCAACATGGGCAGGCGCCGGCCGCGACGCCAGGGCCGACGCCGCCCATCCGTCTCGCCTCGCCATGCCGTGCGCCCTGGCACGGACATCGACCGGAGGTGGCATCAAACGCCTCCGTCTTGCCTCTCATCGCTGATAGGGTGGAGGCCGCACAGGGAGGATGGCATGCGCCGAGGCGTGACCCGTGGTGTGACCCGGACGGCAATGGGCATGGCGGCGGCGGGGATTGTCGCGGCCGGGCTCGGCACCGGCCTGGCCCTCGCGCAGAGCAAATCCCCGCCCGCCCCCGCCTCGCCCCAGCCGGGCGGCAAGCCTGCCCCAGCCGCCCCGGCCCCGGCCGCGCGGCCCGACAAATTCGCTGCCCCGCCCCCCGTCGCGCCGCCGCCCCAGGCCGCGGTGCCGGATAAATTCGCCCCGCCTCCCGGCGGCAGCCCCCCGGGCGCCGCGCCGCAGCCCGGCCCCCCCCAGGCCACCGTCCCGCAGCCCGTCGCGCCCCTGCCAGCCGATGCGCCGGAAGCGGTGCGCCGGCTGCGCGCCATGCTTGGCGCCGATATCGGCCTGACCTACCGCGAGGCCACCACCGACGGCACCGGCTCCACCCGCGTCACCGGCGCCAGCTTCCGCCGCGCGGATCAGCGCATCGAGGTGGAGGAGATGCTGCTGGACGGGGTGGAGGAGGACCGGATCGGCAAGCTCACCGCCACCGGCATCGCCCTGGGCGGCGAGACGCCCGCCATGCTTGGCCGCCTCACCCTGGAAGGCTTCCGCCTGCGCCGCCCCGCCCCCGGCGCGGCCCTCGCCCCGGGCGATCTCGGCCTGGACCTTCTGGTGCTGGAAGCGCTCGCGGTGCAGGGGGAGACGCCCGTCTCGGCGGAGGAGGCGCGGCTGGAGCAATGGTCCGCCGGCCGGCCCGGCCGCGTCAGCCTGACGGGACTCGACATCCTCGCCCGCACAGCCGGGGTGGTCGACCGGGTGCAGCTCGGCCGGCTGGCGCTGGAGGGCTACGACCTGCCCGGCCTGCTGCAGGCCGCGATCGACCGCCAGCCGCCGCCGACGCCCGCCAATGCGGTGGCGATCGAGCTGGACGGCCTCTCCGCCTCCCTCGCCGGGACGCGCCTCGGCAGCCTCGGCAGCTTCCGCCTCTCGGCCGACGCGCCGGAGGGGAGCGGCCAGGCCGGCCGGCTGGCGCTGCGCGAGCTGACGCTCGGCACCATCCCGGCGCTGGAGCCCTGGATGCGCCGCCTGGGCTACGCGGAGATCACCGGCGACATCGCGCTGGAAGCGCGGGTGGAGCCGGCGGCGGAGCGGATGGACCTGACCTCCTTCACCCTCGCGGCGCGCGGCATGGGCGGGCTCGGCCTCTCCCTGCAGCTCGACGGGGTGGGCACCGACCCGGGGCGGATGGCGGAAAGCGCCGAGCGGATGCGCCTGCTCGGCGCCCGGCTGACCTATCTCGACCAGTCGCTCTATGGCCGGCTGCTGGCCGACCAGGCGCGGCAGCAGCGCGTGCCGGAAGCCCGGCTGCGGGAGCAATACGCCACCATGGCCGCCCAGGCCCTGGGCCCGGCGGCGAGCGGTCCCCTCGCCCCCTCCCTCGCCGCCGTGCAGCGCTTCCTGCGTGGCCAGGCGCAGGAGGTGGAGCTGGTGCTGCGCCCGCCCGCCCCGGTGAAGCTGCGGGAGGTGTCGGAGCTCGGCGCCCAGGGGCCGGCGGCACTTCAGCAGAGACTCGGTCTGGCGGTGACGGCGCGATGAGCCTTGCCCGCCCCCAACGCCCCTGCTAGGGTCCCGCCCATGCGCGAGACCGTCCCCGCCACTGCACGATTTTGGTACCGCTGGTACACACCGGCGGCCTGAGGACCTCGCGCAGATCGAGACCATCACCAAGCCGCCACCTCCTGGCGGCTTTCGTGTTTCCGGACCCCTTGCTGCCAGTGTGCGTGACGGCCCCACCCCAGGAGCCTGACATGCAGCGCAGCGATTTCGATTTCGACGTCATCAGCGGCCCGTCCCTGCCGCCGCTCATCCGTCCCCTGCCTACGCCGCCGGCGCCGCAGCCGCCGCGTGCGGAAGAGCCCTCGCTTGACCAGTCGGCTGACCGGGCGGAAAGTTCGCGGCAATGATCCTGCTGATCGACAACTACGATAGCTTTACCTTCAATCTCTATCACTTCCTGGGCGACCTTGGGGTGGAGATCGAGGTCAGGCGCAACGACACGCTGACGAGCCAGGAGGCGCTTGCCCTCCGGCCGGAGGCGATCCTCCTCTCCCCCGGCCCCTGCACGCCGAAGGAGGCCGGCATCTGCCTGCCGCTGATCGGCGCCGCCGCCGCGGCGGGCGTGCCGCTGCTGGGCGTCTGCCTCGGCCACCAGGCGATCGGCCAGGCCTTCGGCGGCACCGTCATCCGCGCGCCGGAGCCGGTGCATGGCAAGGTGTGGGATGTCCACCACCGCAACACGGACGTCTTCGCCGGCCTGCCCAGCCCCTTCCGCGCCACCCGCTACCATTCCCTGGTGGTGCGCCAGGAAGACCTGCCGGCGGAGCTGGAAGCCACCGCCTGGACGGAGGACGGGCTCATCATGGGCCTCGCCCATCGCAGCAAGCCGATCTGGGGCGTGCAATTCCACCCGGAGAGCATCGCCTCCCAGCACGGGCACGATCTGCTGCGCAATTTCCTGGCGCTGGCCAAGGTCAAGGTGCCGGCGTGAACAGCCTGAAGCCGGTCCTCGCCCGCCTCGCCGCCGGCGAGCGCCTGGCGGAAAGCGAGGCGGAGGCCGCCTTCGGCACCATCATGGCGGGCGAGGCAACGCCGGCCCAGATCGCCGGGCTGCTGATGGCCATGCGCGTCAGGGGGGAGACGGTGGCGGAGCTGACCGGCGCCGTCCGCGCCATGCGTGCCCGGATGACCGCCATCGAGGCACCGCCCGGCGCCATCGACATCGTCGGCACCGGCGGCGACGGCTCCGGCAGCCTCAACATCTCCACCGCCGCCAGCCTGGTCGTCGCCGGCTGCGGCGTGCCGGTGGCGAAGCACGGCAACCGCGCCCTCTCCTCGAGATCCGGCGCCGCCGATGCGCTGGCCGCCCTCGGCATCAATCTCGACGTGCCGCTGGAGCGGCTGGAGGAGGTGCTGGCGAAGGCCGGCATGGCCTTCCTGATGGCGCCGCGGCACCACGCCTCCATGCGCCACGCCGCCGGGCCGCGGGTCGAGCTCGGCACCCGCACCATCTTCAACCTGCTCGGGCCGCTGGCCAATCCGGCGCGGGTGAAGCGCCAGCTCACCGGCGCCTTCAGCCCGGCCTGGCTGCGGCCGATGGCCGAGACCCTCGGCCGGCTCGGCACCGAGCGCGCCTGGGTGGTGCACGGCCAGGGGCTGGACGAGATCGCGCTCTGCGGCGAGACCCAGGTGGCGGCGCTGGAAGGCGGCACCATCCGCGAATTCACCGTGGCGCCGGAAGATGCCGGGCTGGAGCGCGCCCCGCCCGAGGCGATCCGCGGCGGTGAGCCGGCGGAGAACGCCGCCGCCCTGCTGGCGTTGCTGGAGGGTGCCCCCGGCCCCTATCGTGACATCGTGCTGCTCAACGCCGCCGCCGCCCTCATCGTGGCCGGGCGCGCCGAGAGCCTCCGCGCCGGCGCCGCGCTGGCCGCGCGGGCCATCGACAGCGGCGCCGCTTCTGCCGTACTGGGCCGCCTGAAGGACGCCACCGCCCCATGAACGCCCCCAACCTTGCCTTTCCCGAACTCGAGGTGCCGGACACCCTGGCCCGGATCCTGGCCGACAAGTACGAGGAGGTGCGGCAGCGCGCCGAGGTTCAGCCGCAATCGGAGCTGGAGCGGGCAGCGCGGGACGTGCCGCCGCCGCGCGGCTTCATCCGCGCTCTCTGCAGCGCCGTCGCCGATGGCCGGGTCGGGCTGATTGCCGAGATCAAGCGCGCCTCGCCCTCCGGCGGGCTGATCCGCGACCCCTTCGACCCGCCCGCCCTGGCGGAGGCCTATGCCGAGGGCGGCGCCACCTGCCTCTCCGTCCTGACCGACGCCCCCTATTTCCAGGGCAGGCCGGAGGATCTGAAAGCCGCCCGCGCCGCCTGCGAACTGCCGGTGCTGCGCAAGGACTTCATGGTGCATCCCTGGCAGATCTACGAATCCCGGGCGATGGGCGCGGATTGCGTGCTGCTCATCATGGCCGCGCTCGCCGATACCCAGGCGAAGGAGCTGGAGGACCTGGCCCACAGCCTCGACATGGCGGTGCTGGTGGAGGTGCATGACGAGCGGGAGCTGGAGCGGGCGCTCGGGCTGAACAGCCGGCTGATCGGCATCAACAACCGCAACCTCAAGACGCTGAAGACCGATATCGCCACCACGGAGAAGCTGGCCCCGCTGGTGCCCGCGGACCGCATCCCGGTGGCGGAGAGCGGCATCCGCACGCCCGAGGATGTGCGGCGCATGGCGGTGGCCGGCGCCCGCTGCATCCTGGTAGGCGAGCATCTGATGCGGCAGCAGGATGTGACGGCGGCGGCAAGCGCCCTCGTTCACGCGCTGTGATCTGAGAGGGGCGCTGCCCCTCTCAAACTCTCTGCAGAGGGCTGAAAGGCCCTTCGAACCCTTGAGTCCGCTGTTCGAAGCGTCACGCCCAAACTCATGGTTTCCAAAGGCCCTTCGGCCTTTGGCGGGGTGAGCCCGAGAGGGGCGGCGCCCCTCTCGGCCCGAAGGAAGGCCCCATGCCCAAGCTGACCCATTTCGACGATGCCGGCCGCGCTGCCATGGTGGATGTCTCCGCCAAGGACGA
>NZ_JAMZIK010000068.1 GCF_024178315.1 Siccirubricoccus soli
TGCAGAGGGCTGAAAGGCCCTTCGAACCCTTGAGTCCGCTGTTCGACGCGTCACGCCCAAACCCATGGTTTCCAAAGGCCCTTCGGCGTTTGGCGGGGTGAGCCCGAGAGGGGCGGCGCCCCTCTCGGCCCGAAGGAAGGCCCCATGCCCAAGCTGACCCATTTCGACGATGCCGGCCGCGCTGCCATGGTGGATGTCTCCGCCAAGGACGAAACCGAGCGGGTGGCGGTGGCGCGCGGCCGTGTCGTCATGGCGCCCGAGACCCTGGCCCTCATCCAGTCCGGCAGCGCCGCCAAGGGCGATGTGCTGGGCGTCGCCCGCCTCGCCGGCATCATGGCGGCGAAGCGCACCAGCGACCTCATCCCCCTCTGCCACCCCCTGATGCTCTCCAAGGTCACGGTCGACCTCACCCCCGCCCTGCCCGATGCGGTGGAGATCGAGGCGCTGGTGAAGCTGAAGGGGCGGACCGGGGTAGAGATGGAGGCGCTGACCGCAGTGACCGTGGCGGCGCTGACGGTCTATGACATGGTGAAGGCGGTGGATCGCGGCATGCGCATCGAAGGCGTGCGCCTCGTCCATAAATCGGGCGGCAAGTCCGGTACTTACGAGGCAGAGTGATGATCTCGGTCGAAGACGCCCGCAGCCGCATCCTGGCCAGCCTCGGCCCCACCCCGGCCGAGACCATCCCGCTGCCCGCCGCCTGGGGCCGCGTCCTGGCCCGGCCGGTGGTGGCACGGCTGACCCAGCCCCCGGCCGATGTCTCCGCCATGGATGGTTATGCGGTGCGCGCCGCGGATGCGGTGGAGGGTGCGACGCTGGCCGTCACCGGCACCGCCCCCGCCGGCCACCCCTATGCGGGCGTCGTCGGCCCCGGCGAGGCGGTGCGCATCTTCACCGGCGGCTTCATCCCCCAGGGCGCCGACGCCATCCTGCTGCAGGAGGATGCGGCGCCCGATTCCGGCCGCGTCCGGGTGAACGAGACGGTGAAGCCCGGCCGCTGGGTCCGCCGCCAGGGGCTCGACTTCGCCGCGGGGGAGAAGCTGCTGCCCGCCGGCCGGCGGCTGACGGCGCGCGATATCGGCCTCGCCGCCGCCGCCAACCACCCCTGGCTGACGGTCCACCGCGCGCCGCGAATCGGCATCCTGGCGACCGGCGACGAGATCGCCCTGCCCGGCGAGCCGATCCCGCCCGGCGGCATCGTCTCCTCCAACGCCCATGCCCTGGCGGCGCTGGTCCGGGCCGGCGGGGGCGACCCGCTGGTGCTGCCCATCGCCCCCGACGACACCAGCACCATCGCCGAGGCCGCCCGCGCCGCCCGCGCCTGCGACCTGCTGGTGACGACGGGTGGCGCCAGCGTCGGCGACCACGACCTGGTCCAGGCGGCGCTGGGGCCGGAGGGCTTCACCCTCGATTTCTGGCAGATCGCCATGCGGCCGGGGAAGCCGCTGATCTGGGGCATGCTGGGCCCGACGCCGGTGCTGGGCCTCCCCGGCAACCCGGTCTCCGCCCTGGTCTGCGCCGTGCAGTTCCTGTTGCCCGCCCTCGCCCGGCTCTCGGGCGGGGAGGCCGGGCCGCCGCGCACCGTACCCGCCCGCACTGGCGTGGCGCTGGCGGCGAATGATCGCCGATTCGATCACCTGCGGGCCCGGCTGGAAACGGGGCCGGAGGGAGGGCTGGTCGCCACCCCCTTCCCGGTGCAGGATTCCTCCATGCTGAAGACCCTGGCGCGGGCGGAAGGCTTGGTTCTCCGCGCTCCGCACGCTCCGGCGCTGCCGGCGGGGGCGCCGGTCGAGGTCATCCCCCTCGGCGAGCTCGGCATATGAACAACGGATTTCCGTGGAAAAGCCATTGACCCGACGCGCGGAACCTTCCTAGAACACAGAGGCCGGTTGCTGCTTTGTTCGCCAGATTGCGGACGGGGTGGCCATCCGCCGACGGAAGGGGGCTGACGTGTTGACCCGCAAGCAGCATGAGCTGCTGATCTTCATCGACAAGCATCTGCGCACCACCGGCTTCTCCCCCTCCTTCGAGGAGATGAAGGACGCGCTGAAGCTGAAATCCAAATCCGGCATCCACCGGCTGATCACGGCGCTGGAGGAGCGGGGCTTCCTCAAGCGCCGGGCGCACCGGGCCCGGGCGCTGGAGGTGCTGCGCCTGCCCGAGAACCTGGCGCCGCGCCGGCCGGAGATCGGTGCCGCTTCCCCCGCCGGAAGCTCCAGCTTCGCGCCCAACGTCATCACCGGCCGTTTCGCCCCGAATCTTGCCGGGGTGCAGAAGGCGGCGAGTGAGGCGGCGGCGGTGCAGCTTCCGCTCTACGGCCGGATCGCCGCCGGCCTGCCGATCGAGGCGCTGCGGGATGCCGGCAATGCCGTGGAAGTGCCGGCCACCATGCTCACCAATGGCGAGCATTACGCGCTGGAGGTCGCCGGCGACTCGATGGTCGAGGCCGGCATCCTGGATGGCGACACCGTCATCATCCGCCGGGGTGAAACGGCGGATAACGGCGCCATCGTCGTAGCGCTGGTGGATGAGAACGAGGTGACGCTGAAGCGGCTGCGCCGGCGCGGCAATTCCATCGCGCTGGAAGCCGCCAACCCGCGCTACGAGACCCGCATCTTCGGCCCGGACCGGGTGAAGGTGCAGGGTCGGCTGGTCGGGCTGCTGCGCAAATACTGAGGCGGCGTCCGGCGGGGCTTGGGGGAGCCCCGTCCGGAGGCGCTCGCGCGCGATCGGTTGCGGTCGGATCGGCTGGAACCGTGAATCGTGTGACCGAGCCAATGAGCGGGATGGGTCGGCGCGGCCCGGCCAGTCCCGCGCTGATGCCGGCCCGGCCGCGGGTTCCAGCCATGCCCGGCGACTCCGTGCCAGTTCCGGGGCGGCGGCTGGTGGCCGTGCCGCCATCCCCCTGGCGCCGGCTTCCTGGCCGGCGCCGCGGGGCGACACCCCCAACTTACCCCGCCGGGACCAGCCCAAGCGCCCGCAGGAACATCCCCGCCGCCGGCACCACCCGCCCTGGCCGTGCCGCCAGCCAGCCGGCCAGCTCCGCCTCAGGCACCGCCACCAGCTCCTGGTACTCGCCATTGCCCCGCGCGGCCGCGGCCGCCGCCACCGCGGCGAAGCCGAGCCGGGTCTCCAGCAGGAAGCCGAGATCCCGCACGCCCGAGCCAAGATGCTCCACCAGCGCGAAGGGGCGGCAGGCCGCCACCGCCTCCCAGCTCAGGCCCAGCTCCTCCGCCAGCTCCTCGCGCAGCGCCGCCTCCGCATCCACCCGGCCGTCCCGCACCGCGCCGGCATCCACGCTGCCCGCCGGCGGCATCTGCCAGAGCCCGGCCTCGTAGGTCGCCTCGCCGCTCCGGCGTCCGAACACCACCCCCTCCGCCGTCCGCAGCACCCCGCAGACCGAGAGCGGCCGCACCGTCAGGGCCGCCGCCAGGGCTGGGTCGCTGAATCCCGCCACCACCTGGCGATATTCCACCAGCCGCCCGGTCAGCAGCCCCGCCGAGGCGCCTTCCACGGAAAACACCCTGCCGTTGAACAGCCGCCCACCGGCGCGGGCCTGCGCCGCCTCCCAGGCCGCCGCCACCGCCGGCTCCAGCCCGGGCGGCGCCGCCCGCTCGCCCGGCAGCAATTCCAGCCGCAGCCCCGCCGTCACCGGCCGCAGCACATAGTCCTGCATGTGACTCACCCCTCGCGCGTCACCGGCCGAGATCGGATCGACCGAAACCATGGGTCACGCGACCACATTGCGCCGGAGCACGATGCCGGGCGAAACCAAGCCGTTCCCCGCCCCGATGCCGGTACTTCGCTCGACGCCCCGCGCCTGAAACCCTGCCGACTTCCTTTCCGGGCATCGGCTCCGGCCCGCTTGCCCAAGCCTCTCGCGGAAGTCCAGCCCGCCTCGCGGGCCGCCCGTTCGGCCGGCCGGTGCGCAGCCGCCCGATGACACATACGGCGGCTCAGGCCCCGCCACGAAGCCGCGCGCCTCACTCCATCGCCGCCGGCGGCTCGGCCGAGGCGCTGCCTCGCGGCACCGGCATCGGCGGCACCCAGAGCCGGTCGCCGCGCCATTGCCGGTCGCTCACCACCCTCACTCCGTCCGGCGCCAGCCACACCGCATGCGGCCCATGCCGCCAGACGGTGAAACGGTCGATCACCTGGGCGGCGCAATGCCCCCGCACCGGCTCGGCGGAGATCACCAGCGCGGCGCCAGCGCAATGCGCCGCCGGGGCGGCGCCGCGCAGCAGCGCCACGGCCGGCCCCTCCGGCACCGCGCGCAGGGTGCAGGCACCCGCTGTGCAGGCCATGCCGCCGGCCGCCCCCTCCCGCGGCAGGGCCCGCGCCTCGGCCACGCCGAACAGCCGCTGCCAGGCCTCCCGCGTGAAGGCGGAGGCGCCGGATTGCCGCTGCAGGAACATCCCCTCATCCGCCCGGAAGGCGATCAGCCGTCCGTCGCCGGACACCAGGATGTCCGGCGGCCTCTCCCACAAGCCGCTCAGCAGGCCCAGCAGGATCAGCGGCAGGCCGAAGCCCCGCCACGGCCCCTGCCAGAGGCAGAGCCAGAGCATGCCGAAGGAAGCGAGCCCCAGCCCCCAGGCGGGAATGGGCGGCACCGCCAGGCTCGCCCCCGGCCAGGCGGCGACGCAGCGGGCGATGGCGAGGATTCCCTCCACCCCCCAGCCCATCGGCAGCAGCGCCCAGCGCTCCAGCCCGAAGGGCATCAGCGCCGCCGCCGCCATGCCCGCCGGCATCACCAGCAGGGAGGTGAGCGGCACCGCCAGCGCGTTGGCCGCGACGCCATAGAGCTGCAGCCGCCCGAAATGGTGCAGCCCGAAGGGCGTAGTGGCCGCGCCTGCCAGCAGCGAAGTGGCGACCAGCCCGAACCCCGCCAGCCACAGCCGCCGGCGCCAGCCGCCGAGCTCCGGCCGCGGCAGGCGCGGCCGCAGCCATTCCCAGCCGGCGATCAGCGCCAGCACCGCGGCGAAGCTCATCTGGAAGCTGGCGCCGAGCACCGCCGCCGGGTTCACCGCCAGCACCAGCGTCGCCGCCAGCGCCCAGCCGCGCAGGCTGAGCGCCCGGCGCCCAGCCAGCAGGGCGAGCGTCACCAGCGCCGCCATGGCGAAGCTGCGCAGCATCGGCACTTGGCCGCCGGTCAGCGCCAGATAGGCCCCGCCCAGCGCCAGGGCGCCGAGCGCCGCGATCGGCTTCACCGGCAGCCGCAGCGCCACCGCCGGCACCAGGGCGAGCCCGGCCCGCAGCAGCCAGAAGCCGAGCCCCATGACGATGGCGATATGCAGCCCGGACACCGAGAGCAGATGGGCCAAGCCGGACTCCCGCATGGCGCCGAGATCGGCGGGTGGGATGGCGCTCTGCCCGCCGGTCAGCAGCGCGGCGGCGACGGCGCCGGCCGGGCCGGGAATGGCCGCCGTCACCCGCGCCTCGATCCCGGCGCGCAGCGCGGCGAAGGCGGGACCGGCCGCGCCCGGCGTCACCTCGGCCCGGCCGAGGGCGAAGCCGCTGCCGGCGAGGCCGGAGAAGAAAGCGGCCTGCTGGAAATCCCAGGCGCCGGGATACGCCGGCGCGCTTGGCGGGCGGACCAGGGCGCGCAGCCGGATCCCGTCCCCCGGCGCGGGTCGGGCCGGGTCGTCGGCCTTCAGCCGCACCCGCACCTGCCGGGCGAGCGGTGCGCCGCCATCGAGGCTGGGCGCCGCGATGGTCAGCCGCCGCCCCTCCGGCAGCAGCTCCACCTGGGCGATGCGGCCGGTCAGGATGGTGGCGCCGCGCGGCAGTTCCGGCATCGGCGGCTGGCGGCCGGCATGCCAGGTGGCCAGGCCGAAGCCGATCGCCGCAGCCGCCGCCAGCCCCAGCGCCCAGGCCGGCAGCGGGCCGAGGCGGCGAGCGAGCAGGGCGATGACGAGCAGGGGTGCGCCGAGCCAGGCCGCCAAGGGGGGCGGTTCCGCCGGAAGGGCGAAATAGCCCAGCGCGCCTGCGCCCAGTGCCACGGCGAGCCAGGGCGCAAGGCGCGCCTGCTCGCTCGCCCAATGGGCACTCCAGGCGGCGGAGAGCCATGCGGCGACCGGGGGGGCAGGCTTGCCGGGCCACCGAAGGGCTGGCCAAGCAAGCGATATTGACATTCGAGTCGAGCTTGCCGGCCCGAGTCGACGAAATCAATACGGAACGAGTCAAGACTCATGCGGTGTGCGAATCGGCATTGTGACGGCGAATTAAGCCGACTCGCCAAACCCTTGATCCGGGCGGCCCATCCTGGGCCGAAGCCGAATCTTAAACTCCCGCAATTCGGGTGTGACGGCGATGATGTTCCCGCTTTGCGCGCATCCGGCAACCGGCCGTCAGGTCCCTCCCGCCACCGGCCGCCCCTTCCGGGCTCCGCCGGCATGGCCAGTCCTCGGGAGCCCGACGCCCTCCCCAACCCGGGACCGATGCTCTAGGAACTCCCCTCTTCTCCCGGGGATATCCCGCCATGTCCGTCCGTACGCGCTTCGCCCCCTCGCCCACCGGCTACCTGCATATCGGCGGGGCCCGCACCGCTCTCTTCAACTTCCTCTTCGCCCGCCACCATGGCGGCCAGTACCTGCTGCGCATCGAGGATACGGACAAGCAGCGCAGCACTCCGGAAGCGGTCCGTCAGATCATCGAGAGCCTGGACTGGCTCGGCCTCTCGCCCGACGAGCCGCCGGTCTTCCAGAGCCAGCGCGAGCCCCGCCATGCCGAGGTGGCGCGCGAGCTGCTGGCCCGCGGCCGCGCCTACCTCGCCTATGACACGCCGGAGGAGCTGGCGGCGATGCGCGCCGCGGCGGAGGCGGCGAAGCGCCCCTTCAAATACGACGGCTCCCGCTGGATCGACCTCGACCCCGCCCAGGCGCCCGGCGTCCCGCCCGCCATCCGCATCAAGGCACCCCGCCCCGGGGAGGGCGGCGGCGAGACGGTCGTGAAGGATCTGGTCCAGGGCGAGGTGCGCGTCGCCAACGCCGAGCTGGACGACATGATCATCCTCCGCTCGGACGGTACCCCCACCTACCTGCATGCGGTGGTGGTGGACGACCACGACATGGCCATCACCCATGTCATCCGCGGCGACGACCACCTGACCAACACCTTCCGCCAGTGCATGGTCTATGACGCCATGGGCTGGCGCCGGCCGCATTTCGCCCATATCCCGCTGATCCACGGGGCGGACGGCGCCAAGCTTTCCAAGCGCCACGGCGCGGTGGGGGCGCTCGACTTCCGCGAGCAGGGCCTGCTGCCGGAGGCGGTGTGCAACTACCTGCTCCGCCTCGGCTGGGGGCATGGCGATACCGAGATCATCAGCCGCGAGGACGCGATCCGCATCTTCGACATCGCCGATGTCGGCCGCGCCGCCTCCCGCATGGACTACGCCAAGCTGGCGCATTTCAACGGCGTCTATATCCGCGCCACCGATGATGCGCGGCTGGCGCAGGAGGTGCTGACGCGGCTGGCCAAGCGCGGCATCAGCTTCGGCACGCTGGGGGCGGAGCGGGTGCGGGCGCTGATGCCGGAGCTGAAGGCGCGCGCGAAGGATCTCGAGGAACTGGCCGGCGCCGCCGTCTTCGCCGCCCAGGAAGGCCCGCCGGCGATGGACCAGAAGGCCGCCGCGGCACTGACGCCCGAGGCGAAGGAGCGGCTGCGCGACCTGGCGCAATTCCTCACCGACGCGCCCTGGGAGCGGCTGGAGCTGGAGCGCTGGCTGCGGGACTATGCGGAGGTGAAGGGGCTGAAGCTCGGTGCCGTCGCCCAGCCGCTGCGCGCGGCGCTGACCGGCAGCCTGCAAAGCCCGCCGATCGACGCTGTGCTGGCGGCGCTCGGCCGGACCGAGGCGATGGACCGCATCCTGGCAGCGGCGGAGGACTGAGCACTCCCCACGGGACCGCTGTGCGTTTCGCGGGCGCCGGAGGCCCCGCATGCCCTTCCGCAGCGAAACCGCGGAAGGGCATGCGGCGGCAAGTCCCGGCAGGCACGCGTCGAAAGGCAGGACGGCGGCTCGGCCTCCCGGACCCGGCAGGAGATCCGCTCCGGCGCCCTACCGGAGGGGAGACGCCTCCCGGACCCGGGCGTGACGTTCCGCCTGCGGGTTCGCTCGGCGGACCCACTCCGGGGGTCGGCCCCGGGTCCTTGCCCCGGCGGGGTTGGCAGCACTGCCGCCAAGGGCCGGCGCCGCTTGCCGGGGCCACAGGATCGAAGCCGAGTTGTCCTCTTCCCTGGCAGGACGCTGCACCGGCGCCCCCGGCGGAGGAGGCGAACGATCACCCAGGCGCCGGGGCCGATCGCCCAACCGGCCGCTCGGCAAACCATCGTCCACCTTGCCGCTGGCCGGCAGCGCAGCCCTCCGCTGCTGCAGCTTCGCCGCAGGCTGGCCACGACCCGGCGCGGGGATGGGTGCAGCAGGGGGTGCTGGTGGTGGGGAACGCGCCCTGCTGCCGGGAGGATGGGTTGCCCGCTCCCCAACATGTCGGCCGGCCCGCCTCGGGCCGCGGCCCTATGTTTCGCCGTGGACCGGCGCCACCTCCGCCATCGATCCCGGCGGCCCGGCACGGACCCTTCCGACCTCGCGCCTGTCCGGCACTTGGCCCGCCAGTGTTACGTCCCCCCTACCTATCGGCCGGAGGTCCCTCCCGCCCACTGCGGCCATCCGGACACGCCTGTGGCGCCCGCGCAACGAGTACACGAGCCCGTGAACGAGCAAGGGTTTGGCAGCGCTATCCAGGGGCTTTCCCACACCCTTACCCACAAAGCTGTGGAGAACTCCCGCGCGCCAAGACGGCCAGGCGGCACCTCGGCGGCCAGCCGGACAGCGGTCGATGACAAGGCATTTCCAGCGGAGACGGCAGGGCGCCGCAGGGGACGCTTTCTGGCAGTGCGCTTCCTGCGCGCTGGAGATGTCGGCACCGGACCGGCACGCCGCGGCATGCCCGTCCCGCAGGCGTTGACGCCGCGCCTGTTGCAATGCAGCATTGCTTCCGCGACATGGCGGGAGGTCCTGGGAATGCGGCGCCGATCCTTCCTTGCGACGGGGGCCGCGGCGCTGGCCGCACCCCGCCTCACCGCGGCCCAGAACGCCCCAGGGCGCCGGGTGCTGCGCTTCGTGCCGCAGGCCGACCTCGCCCTGCTGGACCCGATCCACTCGGTCGCCTTCGTCACCCGCAACCACGCGCTGCTGGTCTATGACACGCTCTATGGCTGGGACGCCGACCTCAAGGCCCGGCCGCAGATGGCGGAAGGCCACACGGTGGAGAATGACGGCAGGACCGTCACCATCCGCCTGCGAGAGGGGCTGAAGTTCCACGACGGCGAGCCAGTGCGCGGGCGCGATTGCGTCGCCTCCATCAAGCGCTGGGCGTCGCGGGATGCCTTCGGCCAAGCGCTCTTCGCCGTCACCGAGGAGGTGACCGCACCAGATGACCGTTCCATCCGCTTCACACTGAAGAAGCCCTTCCCGCTGCTGCCGGATGCGCTGGCGAAGGTGGGCACGCATCTCTGCGCCATCATGCCGGAGCGGCATGCGAACCTTCCCTCCTCCCAGGCCGTGCCGGAGATGATCGGCAGCGGCCCCTTCCGCTACGTGGCGAATGAACGGGTGCCGGGCAGCCGCAACGTCTATGAGCGCAACCCGGACTACGTCCCGCGGCAGCAGGCGCCGAGCTACCTCTCCGGCGGCAAGGTGGTGCATTTCGACCGCGTCGAATGGCTCACCATCCCGGATGGTGCGACGGCGAGCGCCGCGCTGCAGCGCGGCGAGATCGACTGGTGGGAGCAGCCGGCGATCGACCTCGTCGCCCCGCTGAAGCGCGCCCGCGGGGTGAAGATCGACATCCTGGACCCGCATGGCTCCGTCGGCTTCCTGCGCTTCAACTGCCTGCACCCACCCTTCGACAACCCGGCGATCCGCCGCGCCATCCTGCGCGGCACCAACCAGCAGGACGCGATGGCCGCGGCGGCCGGGGACGACAAGACCTTCTGGCGCACCCCCTATGGCTTCTTCGCCCCCGGCTCCGTCATGGCAAGCGACGAAGGGCTGGAGGCCTTTCGCGCCCCGCTGGACGGGCCGGCGACGAAGCGCGCTTTGGCCGAGGCAGGCTACCGGGATGAGCGGGTGAACCTGCTGGCCGCCACCGACTTCCCGGTCATCAACGCCATGGCGGAAGTCTGCGGGGACATGCTGCGAAAGTCGGGGCTCAATCTCGACTACGTCTCCACCGATTGGGGCACGGTGACGCAGCGCATCCTGAAGCAGGATCCGGTGGCGCAAGGCGGCTGGAACATGATGGTCAGCTACACTGCCGGCAGCGCCCAGGTGAACCCTGCGGCGAACAACTTGATCCGCGGCCATGGCCGCAACGGCATCTTCGGCTGGCCGACCATCCCGAAGCTGGAGGAGCTGCGCAACGCCTGGTTCGACGCAGCGGACGAGGCGGCGCAGGCCCGGATCGGGCGGGAGATGCAGCGCGTCTGCTTCGAGGAGGTGCCCTATGTGCCGCTCGGGCAGTTCTTCTCCCCCACCGCGCTGCGCGGCGACTTGGAGGGGATGCTGAAGGGCGTGGCGCTGTTCTACGGCATCAAGCGGGTCTGAGGACCGCCTCGGGCGCCGCCAGCCAACTCACGCCGCGGTCCGGGGGGTGGTCCACCCCCCGGCGGGAGCGCAGAGGGCAGCGCCCTCCGCCGGGTCCGGGGACAGCGCCCCCGCCGCCTCAGCCCGGCCCCGGCCCCGGCCCCGGCCGGTAGTAGCGCGGCTGCTGCCAGGACTGCCCCGGCAAAACGTGATGATGATACCGCGGCGGTGGCAGCGGCCGGTGCCAATGCGGCCGCGGCGGCGGCACATAATGGCGGTGCGGCCCGTGCCAGCCGGGGCCCACCGGCGGCGCGGCGCTGACAGGCGCCGCGGCGGCGACCAGACCCAGGCCAAGGGCGGCGGCAACGAGAAGGCTACGCATGCTGTCCTCCTTCAGAGGGGCGACAGGGCTATGCTGGCCGTGCCCCCCGGCCGGATCGGGGCCGGTTTGCAGCGAGATCGGGGCAGGCGGTGACAGCATGTATCGGGCGCCGGCGATGCGGTGGCGCCCGCCAGGGGAATTGGAATGGCAGCTTGGCTGTGGTCGCTCGGGACCCTGTTGGTCGCACTTGGCCTTGCGGCGCATCTCTTCGGCTGGGACACGCTGCTCTGGCTGCCGGCCCAGGCCTTCGAGGCCGTCCGCGCCGAGCCGGGCACCTATGGGCTGGTCGCGCTCGGCGTGGTGCTGATGGTGCTGGCGCGGCTGACCAGCCGCTGGCGGAGCTGATCCCGGCAGCCCCGGCGGGCGCCGCCCTACCCCGCCAGCCCCGCCAGCGCCTCCCAGGCGCTCAGCACCGCCCCCTCCTGCCAGCCCGGCAGCCAGGAGAGGTGCTCGCCGGCGAAGTGGTAGGGCCCTTCCGGCGCCCCCAGCAGCCGGTACTCCCGCGCCCGCTGCACGCTGGTCCACTCCGCCCAGGCGCCGCGCGCCCGGGGCATCTGCCCCCAGGCGACCGAGGCCGCCTCGCCCAGCTCGGCGCCCGGATGCAGCACCCGCACATCCTCGGCCACCGCCAGCGCCCGCTGCGCCGGGGTGCGCGCGGCGAAGCGCCCGGCGATGTCGTCATCCCAGACATAGGCGCCGACCAGCACGCCCTGCGCCGCGTGGAAGCCGTGCGAGGGATACCAGAGCTGCGTCGCCTCCCGCCGGGTCCAGGAGATGCCGCCATAGATGGCGTCCTCCTCCTCCCAGAAGCGCCGCGGGCAGAGGAAGGCCAGCTTCGCCGCCTGGGAGTAGCGCAGCACGGCCAGCGCCGCCCGGCGCTCGGCGCTGAAATCCGTGTCCAGCCGGGCGAGGACCGGCGCCGGCAGGGTGACGAGCAGGCGCGGCGCCTCGGCCTGGCGCATCGCCCCGCTCGCCTCCCGCCAGGTCACACGCGCGCCCGCTTCGGTCCGGCGCAGCGAGACGACCTCGGCCCCCGTCACCAGCGCATCGCCCACCTCCCGCGCCAGGGCGGCGGCGATGCGGTCCATCCCGCCCACCGGCTGCAGCATGGTCGCCTGGTAATCGATCGCCTCGGCGAAGCTCGCCGCCTGCCAGACCTCCGGCGCCAGCAGTGCCCGGTGGTCGAGCGGCGGCAGGGGCTCCGGCGCCCCCGGCCCCGCCCCGGGCGGCGTGGCCCAGCCGCCGCGCGAACTGCCGCGGGTGTGCCCCGTGGCATCCAGCGCGCCCCAGCGGCGCAGACCCTCCGCCAGCGCCTCCAGATCGCCCGGCCCCAGCGGCGCCTCCAGCCCAGCGCCGAGCCCCTTCACCGCCAGCTCCGCCACCATCCCGCGCAGCGCCGCCTGCACCCGCCGCTGCGGCAGCACGCCCGCCGGCGTTTCCAGCAGCGCCGCGCGGTTCTCGTTCACCAGCACCTCCAGGGGCACACCCAGCGCCCGGCAATAGGAGAGGATCGCCCGGTGATGATGCGGAATGCGCGCCGGGCCCGGGTTGAAATAGAGATCCGGCGCGCGGTCCCAGCCGATGCGCTGCACCGGCACCGCCACCTCCGCCACCGTGTCGCCGCCGCGCAAGGTCAGGCATCGCCCGCCGGGGCGCGCATCGGCCTCCAGCAGCGTCACCTCCCAGCCGGCGCGCCGCATCTCCAGCGTCGCCACCAGCCCGGCGATGCCGGCGCCGAGCACGATGACCCGCCGGCGGTCCCGCGGCAGCGCCGGCGCCGCCGCCCGGGCCGGCGTCGCCGGCAGC
>NZ_JAMZIK010000069.1 GCF_024178315.1 Siccirubricoccus soli
GCCGCGCCGGCGCCGCAGGCCTCCGCCCTGGTCGCGCCCAGCCTGCCGCCGCCCATCGCCGCGCCCGCGACTCCGCCGGCCGCGCCGCCTGCTGTCGCGCCCGTCGCCGCGCCGGCCATCGCCCCGGTCGCCCAGGGCCGGGCCGTGGTCCAGCTCGGCGCCCTGGCCTCGGAGGAAGCGGCCCGGGCGGAATGGGAGAGGCTCTCCCGCCGCGTGCCGGAGCTCGCCGCCTTCCAGCCCCGCATCATCCGCTTCGATCGGGGGGAGGGGCTGACCCCGTTCTATCGCCTGCGCACCGGCGGTCTGGCCGATGCCGCCGCCGCCCGCGCGCTCTGCGAGATCGTCCGCGCCAAGGGCGGTGCCTGCAACCCGGTTGGCGGCTGAGGCGGCATGGAACGGCCGCGCGCCGCCATCATCGGCCTCTCCGGCCAAGCGTTGACGCCAGGGGAGGTGGCGCTGCTGCGCGCCACCCCGCCGCTCGGCATCATCCTCTTCGCCCGCAACATCGCGGCGCCGGCGCAGCTTCGCGCCCTCACGGCCAGCATCCAGGAATTGCTGGGCGAGCAGGCGCCGATCCTGGTGGACCAGGAGGGCGGCCGGGTCGCCCGGCTGCGCCCGCCGCACTGGCCCGCCTTCCCGCCCGCCGCCAGCTTCGAGGGGGGGGCGGCCGAGGCCGCGGAGGCCAATGCCGCCCTGCTTGGCCTGACCTGCCGGCAGGAGGGTTTCGACGTGGTCTGCGCCCCGGTGCTCGATCTGCGCCTGCCGGGTCAGCACGACATCATCGGCGACCGCGCCTTCTCCGCCGATCCGGCGGAGGTCGCCCGGCTCGGCCGCGCCTTTGTCCAGGGGCTGCAATCCGCCGGCTGCATCCCGGTCATCAAGCACCTGCCCGGGCATGGCAGGGCGATGGCCGACAGCCATCTGGAACTCCCCCGCGTCGCCGCCAGCCGGGATGAGCTGGCGGCGGATTGCGCCCCCTTCCAGGCGCTTGCCGGCAGCGGCGCCTGGGCGATGACGGCGCATATCCTCTACCCGGCATTCGACCCGGATCTGCCCGCCACCCTTTCGCCGGGCGTGGTGGGGCAGGTGATCCGCGGCGCCATTGGCTTCGATGGCGTGCTGGTCAGCGACGATCTCTGCATGCGGGCCTTGCAGGGCCAGCCGGGGGCGCTGGCCTGCCAAGCCATCCACGCCGGCTGCGACCTGGTGCTGCACTGCAATGGCGAGACCGACGAGGCCGCCGCGCTGCTGGCGGCATGCCCCGCCCTGTCCGAGGCCGCCGAGCGGCGGCTGGCGCAGGCCCGGGCGCGGATGCAGCAGCGCCGCCGGCTGCTCGACCCCGCCGCGCTGGAGGCGGCGCGCGCGGGCCGTCCCGCGGCCGCCTGATGTTCGATCCCGGCTGGCTGCCGGAGCTGCTGGCCGCGGTGCTGGCCTCCGTCATCGCCATCACCCTGCATGAGGCGGCGCATGGCTATGCCGCCCTCGGCCTCGGCGATCCCACGGCGCGGGAGGCGGGGCGGCTCAGCCTGAACCCGCTGCGGCATGTCGATAGGGTGGGCACCATCCTGGTGCCCGGTGTGCTGCTGCTCGGCCAGCTTCTCACCCTCGGCCGGGTGGAATTCATGTTCGGCTGGGCCAAGCCGGTGCCGGTGGATGTCACCCGGCTGCGCCACCCGCTGCAGGGGATGATGCTGGTGGCGGCGGCGGGGCCGGCGATGAATTTCTTCCTCGCCTGGCTGGCGGCGGTGCTGCTGCATGTCACCTGGCTGCTGGGTGATTTCGGGTCCGGCGACTCGGTGGGGTGGGGCTATCGGTTCCTCGCCCTGTCCATCCTCGCCAATCTGGTGCTCGGCCTGTTCAACCTGCTGCCCATCCCGCCGCTCGATGGCGGCCGCATCCTCGCCGGGCTGCTGCCGGTGCGCCTCGCGCTCGGCTTCCTGCAGCTCGAGCGTTACGGCATCCTCATCGTGCTGTTCGTGGTCTTCCTGCTGCCGCGGCTGATGCCGGGCTACGACCCGGTGGGCTGGACGCTGCGCCATGTGGTCGCTGGCGCCTTCGACCTGGTGCTGCGCCTGGCGGGGCATGGCGCATGAGCCAGCCCACGCTGCACCTGCAATTGGAGGGGTTCGAGGGGCCGCTGGACCTGCTGCTGGACCTCGCCCGGGCGCAGAAGGTGGATATCGCCAGGATCTCCATCCTGGCCCTGGTGGACCAGTATCTGGCGGTGGTGGAGCAGGCGCGCGCGGTGCGGTTGGAGCTGGCGGCCGACTGGCTGGTGATGGCCGCTTGGCTCGCCTGGCTGAAATCGCGCCTGCTGGTGCCGGAGGAGCAGGTGGAGGGGGAGGACCCCGAAGCCCTCGCCGCCGCCCTGACCGACCGGCTGGCGGAGCTGGAGCGGATGCGGGCCGCGGCCAAATGGCTCGGCCTGCGGGAGCAGCTGGGGCAGGAGGTCTTCGCCCGCGGCGCGCCGGAATCCCTCACCCAGCAGGACCGCAGCGGGATTTCGGCCGATTTGCCGGCGCTGCTGCAGGCCTATGCCGCGGCACGGCGCCGGGCGCTGGCGCGGCGGCCCTATACGCCGAAGGCGCGGAAGCTCTGGACAGTGCAGGATGCGCTGGCGCGGCTCTCCCGCCTCGTCGGGGCCTTGCCGGGCTGGGCGGTGCTGGCGCAATTCCTGCCGGAGGGGCTGCTGGACCCGGTGGAGCGCAGGGCGGCGCTGGCGAGCACCCTGGTGGCGGCGCTGGAGACGGCCCGGGGCGGCACCATCGAGCTGCGGCAGGAGCGGGATTTCAGCCCCATCCTGCTGCGCCGCCGGGCGGAGGATGAGGCGGAGCGACATGAACGAGCTGCCTGACCGGCCGGGGCCGGAGGAATCGCCGGCCGAGGCTGCGCCGGAGGCGGTGGCGGCCGAGGATCGCAGGGCGCCGGAGGGCGAGGCGGCCGTCCGGAAGGCGGCACTGCCCGAGGCCGAGGCGAGGAGCGACGCGCCGCCGGCGCTGATGGAGGCCGAGGACGAGGCCGAGGACCGAGAGGCGGACGCCCTGGAGCCGTCGGCGCCGGAAGGGGCTGGTCCCGCCGAGGGCCTGGAGGCGGGCGTCCCGGAGCTTCCGGTCCAGGATGGCGAGGTGGTCGGGCCCGCCCGGGCACCGGCGGATGATCCAGGCGCCGGCGCCGAGGACGCTTTGCCATCCGATGTGGCGGCAGCTGAGTCGCCCGATGTCGTGGCGAGACGCCCAGAGGCGGGCGCCTTGGAACCGCTGGCGCCGGACGCGGAGACGGTGGCGGAAGAGGCCGGGACGGCAGGGCAGGGGGCGCAGCAGTCGGAGCCGGTGATGGAGGCCGGCACCGAGCCGGGGTCCGCGGAGTCGGCGCCCGAGGAACCGCCGGAACCTGCCGCGGCTGAGGCTGAACGCGACAGGACCGCGGTATCCGACGCTCGAGCGGGTGCCGACCTGACAACCCCGCCGGAGGCCGCGCCCATCCGCGCCGAGCAGGCCGAAGGCGATGCTGCCCTCGGCGCCGAGGCTGCCGCCCAGTCGCCGATCCAGGCAGCCGGGGAGGCGGCAGGTCCGGCGGCTCTTGAGGCAGCCGCCGCCCCGTCCACCGACCCCGAAGCGGCGGCGCCCGCCGAAGCCGCGCCCGCCGACCCGGCGGTGTTCGAACATGCGCTCCGCATCGCCGAGGCGCTGATCTTTGCCAGCGACCGTCCCATCGCCCCTGCCCGGCTGCAGCAGGCCCTGCCCGCCGGCATCGCCGCCGGCCCGGTGCTGACCGCCCTGCAGGCCCGCTGCGCCGACCGCCCGGTGCAGCTCGTCGAGGTGGCGGGCGGCTTCGCCTTCCGCACCGCGCCGGAACTCGCCCCCGCCATCACCCGGGTGGTGGAGGTGCCGCGCCGCCTGCCGCGCGCCGCCATGGAGACGCTGGCCATCATCGCCTACCACCAGCCGGTGACCCGGGCGGAGGTGGAGGAGATCCGCGGCGCCAGCCTCTCCCAGTCCACTCTCGAATCGCTGCTGGAGATGGGGCTGATCGCCCCGCGCGGGCGGAAGGAGGTGCCGGGGCGGCCCTCCCTCTGGGGCACCACGCCGCGCTTCCTGGAGCAATTCGGGCTCAAGGCCCTGTCCGACCTGCCGCGGCGCGAGGAGCTGGTGAACGAACCGGGCGCGCCGCTGCTGGCGCCGGCGGCGGGCGGCTGACGCCCGCCCCGGCCCAGGGGCCCCTGGCTCCCGCGCCGCGGCGCGGGCGGCTATAGGCTGCCGGCATGAGCCTTCGTCTTTCCGGCCTCCGCCACGCCTATGGCAAGCGGGAGGTGCTGCGCGGCATCGACCTCGAGGTCGGGCGTGGCGAGATCCTCTGCCTGCTCGGCCCCTCCGGCGATGGCAAGACCACCCTGCTGCGGCTGGTGGCGGGGCTGGAGCCGCTGCAGGCCGGGCGGATCGAGCTCGGCGGCCAGGTGGTGGCGGAGCCGGGGCGCGAGGTGCCGCCGGAGCAGCGCCATGTCGGCTTCGTCTTCCAGGACTACGCGCTGTTTCCCCATCTGACGGTGGCGGAGAACGTTGCCTTCGGCCTGGCCCGTACGCCGCGCGGAGAGCGCGCCTGGCAGGTGGCGGCGGCGCTGGCGCGCGTCGGGCTGGAAAGCTACGCCAAGGCCTACCCCCATATGCTCTCCGGCGGGCAGCAGCAGCGCGTGGCCCTGGCCCGCGCCCTGGCGCCTCGCCCCCAGGTGGTGCTGCTGGACGAGGCCTTCGCCAGCCTCGACGCCAGGCTGCGCGAGCAGGTGCGGGACGACACGCTGCATGTGCTGCAGAGCGCCGGCATCCCCGCCCTGATCGTCACCCATGATGCGGAGGAGGCGATGTTCCTGGCCGACCGCATCGCCCTGATGCGGGCCGGGGAGGTGGTGCAGGTCGGCACGCCGGAGGAGCTGTACCTGCATCCGGCGGAACCTTTCGTCGCCACCTTTCTCGGCGAGGTGAACCGGGTGCCGGCCCGGGTGCGGGAGGATTGGGCGGAGAGCCCGATCGGCCGCCTGCCGGCGCGGCTGAAGCCGAAGGGCCCGGCCGAGATCCTGCTGCGGCCGGAGGGGCTGCTGGTGCTGCCGGACGGCCCCGGGGAGGGGCAAGGGGAAGGCGTGCCGGCCGAGGTGGAGGCCTGCCGGCTGCTCGGCGCCACCACCCTGGTGCATCTGGCGGTGGCGGATGGCGCCGGCGGGGTGCTGCACTTGCACGCCCGGCTGCCCCCTGGGCTGGCGCTGCATCGCGGCCAGAAGGTGCGGGTCCGGATGGACCCCGAACGCGCCTTCGTATTTCCGCCCGAGGCACCCTAGATTGGCGGGGCGAGGTGTCTCTGCTACGGGAGGCGGCCCTGCGCTGCATGGGCCCCCGCCGGGGGCTTTGGCGCGGCCGGAGAGGGTATGTTCGATCTAGCCTGGTCCGAAATTGCGCTGATCGGGGTGGTGGCGCTGGTCGTCATCGGCCCCAAGGACCTGCCGGAGGCGATCCGCGGCGTCGCGCGCGGCATCGCGAAGCTGCGCCGCATGGCCAGCGAGTTCCAGGGCCAGGCCGATGAGCTGGTGCGCGAGGCGAATCTTGAGGAGGTGCGGAACTCGATCAACGAGATCCGCAACTTCAACATCCGGGGCGAGATCGAGAAGCATGTCGACGCCGATGGGGCGCTGCGGAAGAGCTTCACCGAGGACCCGCTGAAGGACAGCTACGGGCCGCCCGCCTCGAACGCCCCGCCGTTGAGCGAGGTGCCGCCGGCGGCGGTGGAGGCGAGCGCGGCGCCGGACACCGTCACGGCGCCGCCGCCCGCCGCGCCCGCCTTCGTGCCGCCGGCCTTCGTCCCGCCCGCGGCCACGCCGCCGGCGGCCTTTGCCGCCGCCCCCGAGCCGCCCCCGCCGCCGGCCACCCCCGCCTTCGTGCCGCCGGCGCCCGCGCCGGAGCCGGCCCCCCAGACCCCGAAGATCTGAGCACCCACGCCCGTGCCGCGCGACCCCGAAGACACCATCGACGACAAGCCGATGCCGCTGCTCGACCACCTGATGGAGCTGCGCACGCGGCTCCTCTGGTCGGTCGGCGCCTTCGGCATCGCCTTCGCCCTCTGCTACTATTTCTCCGCCCAGATCTACGGCTTCCTGGCGCGGCCGCTGGCGGACATCCTGCAGCAGCAGGGCGGCGGCGAGCGGCGGATGATCTTCACCGCGCTCTACGAGGCCTTCTTCACCTATCTGAAGGTGGCCTTCTTCGGCGCGGTGTTCTTCAGCTTCCCGATGTGGGCGACGCAGCTCTGGCTGTTCGTGGCGCCGGGGCTCTACCGGTCCGAGAAGCGGGCGATCTACCCCTTCCTCATCGCCTCCCCCTTCCTGTTCGTGGCGGGGGCGGCGCTGGCCTACTACTTCATCTTTCCGCTGGCCTGGCACTTCTTCATCAGCTTCGAGACGCCGCCGGGCGAGAGCGCGCTGCCGATCCAGCTCGAGGCGAAGGTCAGCGAGTACCTGACCCTCGTCATGCAGATGATCCTGGCCTTCGGCATCGCCTTCCAGCTGCCGGTGCTGCTGACGCTGCTCTGCCGCGTCGGCATCCTCAGCGTGGAGACGCTGAAGAAGGGGCGCCGCTACGCCATCGTCGGCATGTTCGTGGTGGCGGCGGTACTGACGCCGCCGGACATCATCAGCCAGGTCGGGCTCGCGGTGCCGCTGATCGCGCTCTACGAGGTCTCGATCCTGGCGGCGACGCTGATGGCGCGGAAGGCCAAGGCGGCGGCCGAGAAGGCGAAGAGCTGATGGGGGCGGGGATGCGCGCGGGGCGGCGGCCTCCGGCGGCCGGCCGGGCGCTGCATCCGGCGCTGCGGCAGGTCCGGGGGCGCGGCTCCAGCCGATCCTGACCGGCACGGAGCGTGGGCGAGGACGACGTGGCATAACCGCCCTCGGGCGGCGAGCGGATGGGTTTCGGCGATGCATGACATTCGGGCGATCCGGCAGGATCCGGCGGCCTTTGACGCGGCCATGGCGCGGCGGGGGCTGGCGCCCATCGCGGAGCGCGTGCTGGCCCTGGATGCCGCGCGGCGGGACCAGATCACGAAGCAGCAGGCTGCCCTGACGCGGCGCAACGACCTGGCCAAGCAGATCGGCATGGCGAAGCGCAAGGGCGAGGACAGCACGGCGCTGGAGGCCGAGGCGCGGGCGCTGAAGGAGGCGCTGGACGCCTTCGAGGGGGCGACCGACGAGGTGACGGCGCTGCTCGCCACCCTGCCGAACATCCTCGACCCCGAGGTGCCGGACGGACCGGACGAGACCGCCAATGTCGTGCTGCATCAGCATGGCGAGCCGCCGCGGCCGAATTTCACGCCGCTGCAGCATTTCGAGCTGGGCGAGCGCTTCGGCCAGATGGATTTCGCCAATGCCGCCAAGCTGGCCGGCAGCCGCTTCACCATCCTGCGCGGTCAGCTCGCCCGGCTGGAGCGGGCCCTCGGCCAGTGGATGCTGAACCTGCACACGGAACAGCATGGCTATGCCGAGACCACTGTTCCCTATCTGGTGAATGACGCGACGGTCTATGGCACCGGGCAGCTGCCGAAATTCGAGGACGACCTCTTCAAGACCACCGATGGCCGCTACCTGATCCCGACCGCCGAGGTGCCGCTGACCAACCTGGTGCGGGAGGAGATCGTCCCCGAGGCGGCTCTGCCCTTCCGCCTCACCGCGCTCACGCCCTGCTTCCGCTCCGAAGCCGGCAGCGCCGGGCGGGACACCCGCGGCATGCTGCGCCAGCACCAGTTCCAGAAGGTGGAGATGGTCTCCATCACCCGCCCGCAGGACAGCGATGCGGAGCATGAGCGCATGACGCGCTGTGCCGAGCGCGTCCTGACCGAGCTTGGCCTGGTCTGGCGGCGCGTCTTGCTCTGCTCCGGCGATACCGGCTTCGGCGCCGCCCGGACCTATGATTTGGAGGTCTGGCTGCCCGGTCAGCAGGCCTGGCGGGAGATTTCCTCCTGCTCGAACTGCCGGGATTTCCAGGCGCGGCGGATGAATGCCCGGATGAAGCCGGCGGAGGGCAAGGGCAATGTCGTCCTCCACACGCTGAACGGCAGCGGCGTGGCGGTGGGCCGCGCCCTCATCGCGGTGCTGGAGACGCATCAGCAGGCGGATGGCAGCGTGCTGATCCCGGAGGTGCTGCTTCCCTATATGGGCGGACTGGAACGCATCGCCGCCGCCTGACCCGCCCCGGCTTGCCCGCTGCCTTTCCGCGGCTTTGCCGCGGAAGGCCGTGCGATGCACCGGAAGCACGGCGATTCAGCGGGCCCCCACGACGCCGCGAAGCGGCGTCGTGGGGATATGATCAATAGGATTTCGGCTGGCCCAGCACCCGCTCCGCGATGAAGGAGAGGATGAGCTGCTCCGAGATCGGCGCGATGCGGGTGATCATCACCTCCCGCATCAGCCGCTCCACCACATATTCCTTGGCGTAGCCCATGCCGCCATGGGTCAGCACGGCGCGTTCGCAGGCGGCAAAGCCGGCGCGGCCGCCGAGCAGCTTGGCGGCATTGGCCTCGGCGCCGCAGGGGCGGCCATTGTCGTAAAGCCAGGCGGCCTTCATCGCCATCATCCAGGCGGATTCCAGTGCCGCCCAGCATTCCGCCAGCGGGTGCTGGATCGCCTGGTTCTGCCCGATGGGCCGGCCGAACACCACGCGGTCCCGGGCATAGCGGGCGGCGCGGTCCAGCGCGTCCTGGCCGATCGCCACGGCCTCCGACGCAATGAGGATGCGCTCCGGGTTCAGGCTGTCCAGCACATAGGAGAAGCCGCGGCCTTCCTCGCCGATGCGGTCCTCCTCAGGGATGAAGAGGTCGTCGATGAAGACCATGTTCGAATCGACCGCGGCGCGGCCCATCTTCGGGATGCGCTGCACCTCCACCTTGCTGCGGTCGAGGTCGGTGTAGAAGAGGGTGATGCCCTCGGAGGCGCGGCGCGCCTCCTCCTTCTTCGTGGTGCGCGTCAGCAGCATGATCTTGTTCGCCACTTGGCCGGTGGAGGTCCAGATCTTGCGGCCATTCACCCGGTAGCCGCCCGGCACCTTGGTGGCGAAGGTGGTGATGCTGGTGGTGTCGAGGCCCGCATTCGGCTCGGTGAAGCCGAAGCAGGCCTGGTCCGTGCCGGCGATCAGCGGCGGCAGGAAGCGTGCCTTCTGCTCCGGCGTGCCATGCACCACGATGGGGTGCGGGCCGAACATGTTGATGTGCAGCGCCGAGGCCGCGCCCATGCCGCCGCCATGCCGCGCCACGCTGTGCATGACGAGCGCCGCTTCGGTGACGCCCAGCCCCGCCCCGCCATATTCCTGCGGCATGGTGATGCCGAGCCAGCCGCCCTCCGCCATGGCCCTGTGGAATTCGCGGGGGAAGCGCGCCTCGGCCTCGCAATCCCGCCAGTACTCGTCGCCGAAGCGGCGAACGGTGGCGGTGACGCCCTCGACGATGGCGTCCTGTTCCGGCGTCAGGCCGAAATCCATCTCTTCCTCCCGCTCCTGTCCTGCCAAGGCTGCCTCGGCCCAGGTCATGCGGGCCGCTGGCAGGGGCCGGCAGGATACAGGCCCGCGGCCCGAAGGCGAAGCGGCGGGCCGGCATCGCGGATTGCGCAGCCCTCGTACCGCAGCCTAGCATGCCGGGACCAAAAGGAGGCGCGAGGAAACGGCGCCGATGAGCGAGCGCACGCTGCGCGGCAAGGTGGCCATCGCCGGGGTTGGCGAGAGCACCTATTACAAGCACGGCAAGGCACCGGATGCCGAATTCAAGCTGGCGTTGCAGGCGATCCTTGCCGCCTGCGCCGATGCCGGCGTCGATCCGCGGGAGGTGGACGGATTCGCCTCCTACGGCAATGACCGATCCGACCCGCCGCGGCTGGCGGCGGCCCTCGGCATCCGGGAATTGCGCTTCTCCAACATGCATTGGGGCGGCGGCGGCGGCGGGGTTGCCGCGGCCGTGGCGAATGCCGGGGCGGCGATCCAGGCCGGCATGGCGAATTGCGTCATTGCCTTCCGCTCCCTCGCCCAGGGACAGTTCGCCCGCTACGGCCGCGGCGCGCAGCAGGCCGCGGCGGCGGGGGACGACGCCTTCCTGGCGCCCTATGGGTTGATGTCGCCGGCGCCGCGCTTCGCCATGAAGATCACCCGCTTCATGACCGATCACGGCATCCGGCATGAGGCGCTGCGGGCCATCGCGCTGACCTCCTACTTCCATGCGCAGACCAATCCCCGCGCGGTGATGCAGGGCCGGCCGCTCGACGTCGAGAAATACGAGGCCTCCCGCTGGATCATCGAGCCGTTCCAC
>NZ_JAMZIK010000007.1 GCF_024178315.1 Siccirubricoccus soli
AGGTGCTCGGCCAGGCGCGCTACCCCTTCCCGCAGACCACCGGCTACTCCTCCTTCCTGCTCCAGGCCCAGGCCTCCCGCGCCAAGGTGCTCGGCCTCGCCAATGCCGGGACGGATACGGTGAACTGCGTGAAGCAGGCGCATGAATTCGGCCTGACGCGGAAGATGAAGCTGGTCGGCCTGCTCTGCCTGCTGGGCGATGTGCGCGCCATGGGGGCGGAAGCCGGCCAGGGCTTGCTGACCACCGAGCCCTTCTACTGGGACCTGAACGAGCGCACCCGCGCCTTCACCCAGCGCCTGCTGCCGAAGATGCCGCCCAGCATCTACCCCAGCACCAACCATGCCGGTGCCTATTCGGCGGTGCTGCACTACCTGAAGGCCGCCGCCGTCATGGGCCCGGCCCAGGCCAAGGCCTCCGGCCGCGCCACCATCGCGCAGATGCGGGGCATGCCGACCGAGGATGACTGCTTCGGCCCCGGCCGCATCCGCGAGGATGGCCGCAAGATCCACCCGGTCTACCTCTTCGAGGTGAAGGCGCCGGCCGAGGTGAAGATGGGCTGGGATCTCTACAAGCTGGCCGGCTCCATCGAGGCGGAGCAGGCCATGCGCCCGCTCAGCCAGGGCGGTTGCCCGATGGTGCGGAGCTGAGCCGAAACCCTGCCGCGGCCTGACCGCAGAGCGGAGCCGGGGAGGTGCATTCCTCCCCCCGGCAAGGCACCGGGGGCGCTGCTGCCCACGGGCGGCCTACAGCCCCCTTTTGGCCCGTCCGCCCGGCGGATGGCGCGGTTTGTGGCGGTTCATCCCGTCCGGCTTGGCGGAGGCGGGTGCATAGGCGGTCTGACGGCGTGTCCGGGATCCTCCGGCGATGCCGCCGGACCGGAAGGGCCTACCCCGCCAGTTCTTCCAGCGGCCAGCGCGGGCGCGGCGCGTGGCCCAGCTCGTCTACCAGCCCGCGCTGCAGCCGCTCCACCCCGGCCCAGGCGACCATCACGGCATTGTCCGTGCAAAGCCGGATGGGCGGCGCCACCAGGGGCAGGCCGCGCTTCGCCGCCACCGCCTGCAAGCCTGCCCGCACCGCGGCATTCGCCGCGACGCCGCCCGCCACCACCAGCGCCGTCGCGCCCGGCAGCATGGCCAGCGCATGCCCGGCCCGGTCCGCCAGCACCGCGGCCGCCGCGGCCTGGAAGCCGGCGGCGAGGTCCGCCTTCTCCTGCTCCCCCGGCGGGCCCGGCAGCCGGGCCAGGACGTTGGCGACCGCCGTCTTCAGCCCGCTGAAGGAGAAATCGCAGCCCGCCCGGCCCAGCAGCGGCCGCGGCAGGGGGAAGCGCGCCGCATCGCCCTGTGCCGCCAGCCGCTCCAGCGCCGGCCCGCCGGGCCAGGGCAGGCCCAGCAGCTTCGCCGCCTTGTCGAAGGCCTCTCCCACCGCGTCGTCCAGCGTGGTGCCGAGGCGGCGGTAGCGCCCCACCCCCTCCACCGCCACGCATTGGCAATGGCCGCCCGAGATCAGCAGCAGCAGATAGGGGAAGCGCGCCCCGCCCGGCACCAGCCCCGGCAGGGTCGCGGTCAGCGCATGCGCTTCCAGGTGGTTCACCGCCACGAAGGGCAGGCGGTGCGCCAGCGCGATCCCCTTCCCCACCGAGGCGCCGACGATCAGCCCGCCGATCAGCCCGGGGCCGGAGGTGGCGGCCACCCCCGCCAAGTCGCCATAGCCGAGCCCCGCCTCCGCCATCACCCGCCGCACCAGCCCCGGCAGATGCTCCAGATGCGCCCGCGCCGCGATCTCCGGCACCACCCCGCCGAAGGGGGCGTGCTCCCGCAGCTGGCTCAGAACGGCTTCGGCCAGGATGGTGCCATCGGCCCGCAGCACCGCCGCCGCCGTCTCGTCGCAACTCGATTCCAGCCCCAGCACCGCGGCGCTGCTGTCCATCCGGAGTCCCGCGCCTTGCACAGGGTGTGAACCGGGGCAAGGCTGCCCAAGCCCGGCGGGGCGCCCTATAAGCCGCGGCATGCGCGAAGGCCACCCCGCCCCCGCCGTGCTGATCACCCGGCCGGAGCCGGGCGCAGCAGAGACCGCCGCGCGGCTCGCTGCCCGAGGCTGGCAGCCCCTGGAAGCGCCAGCGCTGGTCCTCGCTGCGCGCCCCTTCGTCCTGCCCCGCACCGCCCAGGCCCTGCTGCTCACCAGCCGCGCCGCCGCCCGCTGCCTGCCGGATGCCCTGCCGCGGAGCCTGCTCGTCCTCGCGGTGGGGGAGGCGACGGCGGCGGAGGCTTGTTCTCACGGCTTCGTGAATATCCTGGCGGCGGAGGGCGATGCCGCCGCCCTCGCCCGCCTCGCCGTGGCCCGGCTCTCCCCCGCCGCCGGCCCGCTGCTGCTGGCGGTCGGCGCCGGCTATGGCCGGGAACTGGTGGCGGCGCTGCGCGCTGCCGGGTTCCGCGTGCTGCGCCGCGTCGCCTATGCCGCCCACCCCGCCGCCGCCCTGCCGGAAGCGGCGCGGGAGGCCCTGGCGCGCGGCACGGTCGGCGCCGCGCTCTTCTTCTCGCCGCGTTCGGCGCACGCCGCTATCGCCCTGCTGCGCCAGGCCGGGCTTGGCGGCAGCGCCGCGGCGGTGGAGGCGCTGGCCATCAGCCCGCGGGTGGCGGAGGCCGCCCGCGCCGCCCTGGCCCCTTTCACCTGGCGTGCCCTCAAGGTCGCAGCGCGGCCGGACCAGGACTCGCTTCTGCAACTGCTCGACCCCAGCTAGGCGAACCATGAGCGACACGCCCAACCAGACCCAGAGCCCACCCGACGCCCCGCCGCCGCCGCGCAATTCCCCCATCGCCCCGCCAGGCCCACGCCGGCTCGACCCCGCCGCGCTGCTGATCGGCGTCGGCGGCGTGGTGCTGCTGCTGGCGCTGTGGTGGCTGCTGGTCACGCCGCGCTCCACGGTGGATGCCGGGGCGGATGCGGTGCGGCTGGCGCGGGCGGAGGAAAGGCTGGAAGCCCTGCGCGGCGAGCTCTCCGCCCTTGGCGGCCGGGTGCAGCAGGCCCAGGCGCTGGAAGCCCGGACCAAGGCGCTGGAGGACCGGCCGCCGCCGCCCGATCTGCGCCCGCTGGAAAGCCAGCTGCACGGGCTGACGGAGCGCCTCGCCGGCGCCGATCGCGCGGCGCAGGACCGGACGGCGGCGCTGGAGCGCCGGCTGGCGACGCTGGAGGGCCGGCCGGCCATCGACCCCAATGCCTTCGCCCAGCGCCAGGTGGTGGACTCCCTCGCCAGCCGGCTGGACAGCCAGGCGGCCGACCAGGCCCAGCGCTCCGCCGAGACGCGGGAGATGCTGAACCAGCGCATCGCCGCCGCCGAGGCCGCGGCGCAGCAGAAGCTCGGCGCGCTGGAGCAGCAGCTCGGTCAACGCATCGCCGCGCTGGAGGCGGCGCAGCAGCGGCTGGCCGCCATCGAGGGCCGCACCGCCCGCCTTGCCGCGGTGGATGCGCTGCGCGCCAGCCTGATCGCCGGCCAGCCGCTCGGCCCGGCCCTCGGCCGGATCAATGACGCGCCGCCGGCGCTGACGCGCTTCGCCAATGTCCCGCCGCCCACCGAGGCCTCGCTCCGCCTTTCCTTCGAGGAGGCGGCAAAGGCCGCCCGCGCCGCCTCGGATGCCGCGATGCAGCCGGATGGCAGCCGCGCCGGCGTGGTGGACAGCGCGCTGGCGCGGCTCGGCGGCCTCGTCACCATCCGCCGCGGCGATCAGGTGGTGTGGGGCGATGCGGCGGAGGCGGAGATCGAGCGCGCCCGCCGCGCGCTGGAGGCGGGGGATGTGGAGATGAGCCTGACGCATATCGAGAAGCTGCCGCCGCCGGCCCGCGCCGCCATGCAGCCCTGGGCGGACCAGGCGCGCGCCATGCTCGCCGCCCGCGCCGCGCTGCGCCAGCTCGCGGCGGGCTGAGCCGATGCGTCGCGCGCTTTTCGTCCTCGTCATCCTTGGCGCCGCCGTTGCCCTGGCCCTCTGGCTGGCCGGCGTCGGCGGCACGGTGGAGATCCAGGTGGGCGATGCCTGGATCGGCACCAGCTTCCCCATTGCGCTGCTGGTGCTGCTGCTCGGCTTTCTGCTGCTGCACCTGCTGCTGAACGGCCTCAGCGCCCTGCGCCGCCTGCCCGGAAGGCTGCGCGCCCGCCGCGCCGCCCGGCGCCGGGTGGAAGGCGATGCGGCGGTGACGCGGGTGCTGGTGGCGCTGGCCGCCGGCACGGCGGAGGCGGCGCGGCTGGAAGCCCGCCGCGCCCGCCATCTGCTGGGCGACACGCCGCAGACCCTGCTGCTGGCCGCGGAGGCGGAGCGCCTGGCCGGGCGCGAGGCCGCCGCCGGCGAGATCTTCCGGGCGCTGGCGGGGCGGGAGGATGCCCGCTTCCTCGGCCTGCGCGGATTGCTGCGCCAGGCGATGCAGGAGGGCGACTGGGAGGCCGCCCATGCCCTGGCGAAGGAGGCGGAGGCGGTGCATCCCGGCGCCGCCTGGCTGCGCCAGGAACGCGCCGAGCTGGCGCTGCGCACCAAGGATTGGCGGGAGGCGCTGGCCCTCGCCGCGCCGGACGCGCCGCGCGCCGCCCTGGCCCTGGCCGCCGCGGCGCAGGAGACGGACCCGGTGAAGGCGGCGGAGCTGGAGCGCCAGGCCTATGAGGCGGATCGCGGCTTCGCCCCGGCGGCGCTGGCCCATGCCCGCCGGCTGGAAGCCGCCGGCAGCCCGCGCCGCGCCCGCGGCGTGCTGGAGGAGGCCTGGGCGGCGAAGCCGCATCCGGACCTCGCCGTGCCTTATCTGGCGGCCGAGACCGACATCCTGATGCAGGTGAAGGCGGCCGAGGCGCTGATCCGCCGCAACCCGGAGGCGGCGGAGAGCCGGCTGCTGCTGGCCCGCACCGCGCTCGCCGCCGGGCTGACCGGCCGGGCGCGCGGCGCGCTGGAGGCGCTGGTGGCCTCGGGCGAGGCCGATCGCCGGGCCTATCTGCTGCTGGCGGAGCTGGAGGAGGCGGAGCAGGGCGAGACCGCCGAGGCCCGCGCCGCCCAGTCGCGCTGGCTGCGCGAGGCCGCCAAGGCCCCGCCCGAGCCGCGCTGGCGCTGCGGCCATTGCGGCGCGGAGCATGCAAGCTGGGCCCCGGTCTGCACCGCCTGCGACCAGGTCGGGGAGATCGGCTGGGGCCAGGGCAGCACGGCCAAGGCCGCGGTGGCGGCCTGAAGACGATCCGACCCGATGGATCGCACCGTGATCCATCGGGTCGGAGGCTGCTCCGGCAGGGGCGGCCCCGGGGCGCCGGTCGAGGAACGCGCGCTGCCTCCAGCAATGGCCCTTCCCGTTGCCGCCGCGTCAGCCGGCCAGGCCGGGCGGCCTGACCAGCCGCCGCGGCAATGTCCTGCCCTTGCGGCAGGACTCTACCCCGTCCCTTCCCCGACAGGTCCTGGCTGACCGGCCGATTCCCCATGGGGCCGCGATCCCTGGGCGGTAACGCGCGGCTTCGGTCGGGCCGGAGATGCGCGGCCACCGGCGGAAGCGGCGCCGCGGATGCGGGACGACCGCGTGGCCCCCATGCCACGCCCGGCGTGTCCCACTCGCACCATCCCCGTTATCCACACCTATCCCCGTAATTCACAGGGCGAGGGCTGCGCTAGGATGCGGGCATGAACACCATCGACACGCCCCCGTCCTTCGCCGCAGAGGGCGGGCTGCTCGGCCTCTCCCAGCGCGTGCCGCCGCACAATTACCAGGCGGAGCAGGCGCTGCTGGGCGCCCTGCTGGCCAACAACAAGGCCTATGAGCGGGTCTCGGAATTCCTCGCGCCGGAGCATTTCGCCGACCCGGTGCATGGCCGCATCTTCCGCGCCATCCAGCGCCGGATCGAGGCCGGGCAGCTTGCCGATGTCGTGACCCTGCGCCCGGAATTCGAGCATTCCGGGCTGCTGGACGAGGTGGGCGGCCCCGCCTACCTGGCGCAGCTCCTCTCGGCCATGATCGGCATCATCAATGCCGGCGAATATGGCCGCATCATCCATGATTGCTGGCTGCGCCGGCAGCTGGTGGATGTCGGCGAGGAGGTGGTGAACCGCGCCTATGGCGGGGAGCCGGAGCTGGACGCCAAGGCGCAGCTCGAGGCCGCCGAGCAGCGGCTCTTCGACCTAGCGAAGGATGGCGGCAGCGAGGGTGGCTTCGTCACCTTCGAGAAGGCGCTGACCGAGGCGGTGCTGGCGGCGGAGCGCGCCTTCTCCACCCCGGGCGGCGTCTCCGGCCTCTCCTCCGGCCTGCGCGACCTCGATGCGAAGACCGGCGGGCTGCATCCCTCGGACCTGTTGATCCTCGCCGGCCGTCCCGGCATGGGCAAGACGGCGCTCGCCACCAAGATCGCCTTCGGCGCCGCCCAGGCCCTGGTGCGCGAGGCGCAGGAGAAGGGCGCCCAAGGGGATATGGTGGTGCAGCCGCGCGGCACCGTCGCCATCTTCTCCCTGGAAATGAGCGCCGATCAGCTCGCCACCCGTCTGCTGTCGGAGGCCTCGCGCATCTCCGGCGACAAGATCCGCCGCGGCGACATCAGCCAGCGCGACTTCGACCGCTTCGTGGAGGTGAGCCGCGAGCTCTCCACCCTGCCGCTGGTCATCGACGACACGCCGGCCATCACCATCTCCGCACTGCGCACCCGCTGCCGCCGCCTCAAGCGCACGCGGGGGCTGGAACTGGTGGTGGTGGACTACCTCCAGCTCATGCGTCCCGCCGCCGGCACGCGGCCGGAATCCCGCGTGCTGGAAATCTCCATGATCACCCAGGGGCTCAAGGCCATCGCCAAGGAGCTCTCGGTGCCGGTCATCGCCCTCTCGCAGCTCTCCCGCCAGGTGGAGCAGCGCGAGGACAAGCGGCCGCAGCTTTCGGACCTGCGCGAATCCGGCTCCATCGAGCAGGACGCCGACATGGTGATGTTCGTCTATCGCGACGAATACTACGAGGCGCAGCGGGCGCCGAAGCAGGTGGGCTTCGAGTCGGAGGAGAAGTTCCAGGACGCGCTGAACCAGTGGCAGCAGCGCATGGAAGCGGTGCACAACCGGGCCGACCTGATCATCGCCAAGCAGCGCCATGGCCCGACCGGCACCATCCCGCTGTTCTTCGAGGCGGAGTTCACCCGCTTCGGCGATCTCGACCAGACGCATGGCGGCGGTCCTGGCTATTGAGGCGGGCCGACAGGGGTGGGCAGCCCCGCGCCGCGCCCCCGCAACCTGCCGGCGCAGATCGTTCCGCGCGAAAATCAGGCGGGCAATTCCCCAATTGCGGGGGTGCTATCCGCCGCGGACCGCGTTAGGGACACGGCGGATGGGAGAGCAGGAATCGCTCATGGCGAAGGACGGGACTGCAGCGGAACGCCGGGCGGCGCGGCTGGCCACGCTGACCAGCCTGGCGCGCCCGGTGCAGCATGAGGTGAACAACCTCCTCACCGTGGTCTTCGCCAATCTGGAATTGCTGCGGCGGACTGCGGCCGAGGGACCGCCGCAGCGTCAGCTCGGCCGCATCCAGGAAGCCGCCCGCCGCTTCGAGACGACGACCCGCGCCATGCTGTCCCTGCTGCGCCGACCGCCGGAAGGGCTGGCGACGCTGCGGCTGAGCGAGGTGGTGGAGGCGCTGCGTCCCCTGCTGCAATTGCTGCTGCCCGCCCCCGGTACGCTGCGCCTGGCGCTGGAGGTGGAGGACGCCCCGATCACCCTGGACCGCGCGGTGTTCGAGGAGACGCTGCTCTCCCTGGCGGCGGAGGTGGCGGAAGCCCTGCCCGCGGGCGAGGGGCTGGGGCTGGAGCTGGAGGCGCTGCCGGAGGTGACGGAGCTGCGCCTGACCCTGCCGCCCGAACTTGGCGCCCTTGCACTGCAGCGCCTGGCTGCCCTGGCCAGGGCAGCAGGGGGCGAGGCCGCCCCCATGGAGGGCGGCTGGCGGCTCCGCCTGCCGGTGTCCGCGCCGGGCTGAATCCGGCCTCGCTGCCCGGTCGGGCAGCAAGGCGAAGCTTTGGGCAGGCAGCGCCCCCGTGGCGCGCAACTCCGGCGCAGGGAGTCGGTTCCGCTTCGCAACTAGCCATGTCTCTGCTATCGCGACCCTGGCAAGGCGGGCTTGGGGGGGGCCCGGGGCGATCCTCGTTGATCGTCTCTCCCCACTGGCGCAGCATTTGCTGAGGCTGAGAACGACAACAGGGATGCTGCCCCGCGGGGCGGCGAAGGGGAAACTGAGCAATGCAGCCCTTGGGGCTTTCCATCCGGCACGCGATGGGGGCAGCCGCGCTGGCCCTTGGCCTCGCCATGCCGCTGGCCGCCTCCGCCCAGCAGGCGCCGGCCAATACCCTGGATGCCGTCCGGGCGCGCGGCCACCTGATCTGCGGCGTGAATACCGGACTTGCCGGCTTCGCCCAACCGGACAGCCAGGGCACTTGGCGGGGATTCGACGTGGATTACTGCCACGCCATCGCCGCCGCCATCTTCGGCGACGCGACCAAGCTGCGACTCGTGCCCACCACGCCGCAGGTCCGCTTCACCGCGCTGCAATCGGGCGAGGTGGACGTGCTCTCCCGCAACACCACCTGGACGCTGTCCCGCGACACCTCGCTCGGGCTCGACTTCGCCGCGACGAATTTCTACGACGGCCAGGGCTTCATCGTGAAGGCGAGCGCCGGGGTGAAGACGGCGAAGGAGCTGGACGGCGCCACCATCTGCGTGCAGCCCGGCACCACCACCGAGCAGAACCTGGCGGAATGGGCACGGTCCAACCAGGTCCGCTTCACCCCCGTGG
>NZ_JAMZIK010000070.1 GCF_024178315.1 Siccirubricoccus soli
GCCATGAAGATCACCCGCTTCATGACCGATCACGGCATCCGGCATGAGGCGCTGCGGGCCATCGCGCTGACCTCCTACTTCCATGCGCAGACCAATCCCCGCGCGGTGATGCAGGGCCGGCCGCTCGACGTCGAGAAATACGAGGCCTCCCGCTGGATCATCGAGCCGTTCCACCGGCTGTTCGACTGCTGCATGGAGAATGACGGCGCCGCCGCGGTGCTGGTGGTGCCGGCCGACCGGGCGCGCGACCTGAAGCAGCGGCCAGCTTATCTCCTGGGCGCCGCCCAGGGCGGGCATCACCGCAGCGCGGCGCCGGTCCACAACGCGCCGGACTACGCCTCCGCCCATTTTCCGACGGTCGCGCGCAATCTCTGGGCCATGGCGAAGCTCGGTCCGGCGGATGTGGACGTGCTGCAGGCCTATGAGAATTTCACCGGCGGCGTGCTGCTCGGCATGGTCGAGCACGGCATGGTCAAGGCGGAGGAGGCGAATGAATTCCTGGTGCCGGAGAATCTCCGCTTCGACACCGGCAAGCTGCCGCTGAACACCAGCGGCGGCAATCTCGCCGAATGCTACATGCACGGGCTTGAGATGGTGAATGAGGCAGTGCGGCAGTTGCGCGGCACGGCCTGAAACCAAGTGCGGGACCCGGAGGTGGCGATGGTCATCGGCGGCCCGATGGTCACCCCCGTCAGCAGTCTGATCCTCGGCACGGAGGCCACCCTGTGAGCACGCAATTCGTCCTGCCGGAGGGCCTGCCGGCGCCGGCCCAGGAGCCCCTGACGCTTCCCTACTGGGAGGGCACCCGCGCCGGCCGCCTGCTGGTGCAGAAATGCCAGGGTTGCGGCAAGCACCAATGGGGCCCGGAATGGATCTGCCACCGCTGCCACAGCTTCGACCTCGGCTGGGCGGAGGTGGCGCCGCGCGGCCGGATCTGGTCCTGGCAGCGGCCGCATCACCCGGTGCATCAGGCGCTGAACGGCCATGGCCCCTACATCATCGTGCTGGTGGAGCTGCCGCATGCCGACAGGATCCGCATGGTCGGCAACCTGCTCGGCGATCCCTTGCAGGAGGTGAGGATCGGCGCCGAGGTGGAGGCGGTGTTCGAGCCGCATGACGCGGCGACACCGCCCTACACCCTGGTGCAATGGCGGCTGGTGGGCTGAGCGGTCAGCTCACCAGCGCCGGCCGCTTCTGCCGCCAGGGCGTCGCCTTCTCATAGGCGTCGCCCGCGCGCAGCACCGTCGCCTCATCGAACAGCCTGCCGACGATCTGCAGCGAGAAGGGCATGCCTTCCGTGTCGAACCCCATGCAGAGCGCCAGCGCCGGGTTGCCGCTGACGTTGAAGGCGGTGGTGTAGCCGACCTTGGTGAAGAGGCTGTCCGGCGGCTGGGGCTGCAGCTTCTTCGCCGGCTCGCCCGCCGGCAGCATCATCAGATCCACCTCCGTGAACACCGCCTGCATCGCCCGCGCCAGCTCGGTGCGCAGGCGCATGGCCTGGATGTAGTCCTCCGCCCGGATCAGCCCGCCGGCGATGATGCGGTAGCGCAGGCTCGCCCCGAACAGCTCCGGCCGCTGGCGCAGTTCCGGACCATGGATGGTGTAGAGCTCCGCCATGGCGATGATCTTCTTGGCATCCTCGTAGGCGCGCAGCTTCGGCAGTTCCACCGGGCGAATGGTGGCGCCCATGGCACGGAAGACCTCCAGCGCGGCGTCCAGCGCGGCGCGGGTGGGGGCGGAGGGCGGCGCCTCCTCCTCCAGCCAGCGCCAGGGGACGCCGATGGTGAGGCCCTTCACCTCGCCGGTCAGCGCCTTGGTGTAGTCCGGCACGGGCAAATCCACGCTGCCGGGATCGGCAGGGTCGAAGCCGGCGACCACCTTCATCAGGATGGCGAGGTCCTCGCTGGACCACGCCATGGGCCCGGCATGGTCGTGGGAGAAGCAATTGGGCAGCACGCCGCGGCGGGAGACGCGGCCATAGCTGGGCTTCAGCCCGGCAATGCCGTTGGCCGCGGCCGGCCCGCGGATGGAGCCGCCGGTGTCCGACCCCATGCTGCCCAGCACCATGCCGGCGGCGATGGAGGCGCCGGAGCCGGAGGAGGAGCCAGCCGGGTCCCTCTCCAGGTTCCAGGGGTTGCGGCAGGGCGGGAAGAGCACGTCCCAGGAGGGGCCGCCATGGGCGAATTCCCAGGTGGCCGCCTTGCCCAGCAGCACGGCGCCGGCGGCGGAAAGCCTCTCCTGCGCATCGCTATCCGCGGCCGGGACGTAGTCGGCCAGGGTCTTCGACTGGCCCGTGGTGCGGATGCCCCTGGTCTCGTAGATGTCCTTGAGATTGTAGGGGATGCCATGGAGCGGCCCGCGATACCGGCCGGCCATGATCTCCGCCTCCGCGGCCTTGGCCTCGGCCACGGCGCGCTCCCGCGTCAGGGTGACGAAGCTGTTGAGCTGCGCATCCACCGCGTCGATCCGTGCGAGGCAGGTGTTCAGCAGCTCCACCGGGGAAAGGTCGCGCGCGGCGATGCGGCGTGAGGCCTCGGCGATGGTGAGGAACTCCGCCATGGCTCAGGCCTTTCGCGCGAAGGTGGCGGCGACGAAGACATGCGCCGGCTCATCCGCCTGCGGGCGGTCCTGGCGGATGCGGGCGAGCATCACCTCGAGATGTCGGTAGGCGGAGAGCAGCTCTGCCCGGTATTCCGCCGGCAGCCCCTCCAGCCCAGCCTTGGCGGCCAGCACCTTCAGCTCCTCTTCCGTGGTCTCGGCCATGGCGTTCCTCCCTTCCTCTCAGGCGAACAGGGTCTTGCGCGCCCAGTCGGGCTCGGCGTCGATCACTGGGGCGCAGGCCTCGGCAATCTCGATCAGCGCCGCATCGGCAAAGCGCGGGCCGACAAGCTGGATGCCGACCGGCAGGCCGCGGGCGCTGCGGATGCAGGGGATGCCGAGGCAGGGCACCTGCAGCAGCGTCCAGATGCCGTTGAAGATGGCATCGCCGGTGGTGTGCAGCCCTTCCGGCGCATCGCCGGGGGAGGCGGGAGTGAGCACCGCATCCAGCTTCGGGCCGAACAGCGCGTCGAAGGTGGCGCGGCACTGGTCGGCCAGGGTGTAGGCGGCGCGCAGCTTCCCAGCATCGAAGCCGGCGCGCGCCTCGACCCGCGCCCTGATGTCCGGCGGGATGATGTGCGGGGAGGAAAGGTACTCCGGCAGGAAGGCCCCCGCGCCCTCATAGGCGGCGATCAGGTCCCGCGCCGCCGCCATGCCGTCGAAGGCGGGCGGCAGGACCAGCTCCTCGACGATCGCGCCCGCGCCCTCCAGGCGCTGCGCCGCGGCTTCCAGCGCGGCGACACCGGCGGGCTCGATGTAGTGCCAGACGGGGGATCTGCACACGCCGATCCGCAGCCCCTTCACGCTGCGCTTCGGGCCACCCAGGCCCGGCAGGCGGAAGCATTCCGCCACCAGCCGCAGATCGGCGACGCAGCGGCCATACCAGCCGACCGTGTCCAGGGTGGCGCTGCTCATCCGCGCCCCCTCCCGGCTGACCAGGGACCAGGAGGGCTTCAGCCCGTAGATGTTGTTGAAGGAGGCCGGGCGGATATGCGAGCCGCCGGTCTGGGTGCCGAAGCCGAGCGGCACCTGAAAGTCCCCCACCGCCGCGCCGGAGCCGGAGGAGGAGCCGCCCGGCGTGTGTTGCGGATTGAAGGGGTTGGTGCTGAGCGCCTTCCGCCCGCCGGCGGCGAATTCCACCGTATCCGTCTTGCCCAGGATGAGCGCGCCCGAGGCCCGCACGATGCCGACGCAGGCGGCATCCCGCCCCGGTTGCGAGCCTTCATAGATGGGCGAATTATGCGTCGTCGGCATGTCCGCCGTGTCGATCACATCCTTCACGCCGAAGCCCAGGCCATGCAGCGCGCCCATGGGCCAGTCGGCGGCGGCGCGCTTGTCCAGCTCCCGCGCCCGCTTGATCGCCAAGTCGGGGTCGAGGAACAGCCAGGCCTTCACCACGGCATCGCGCGATGCGATGCGGGCGAGGCAGGAGCGGGTCAGCTCCTCCACCGAAAGCTCGCGGTCGCGGATCAGCGCGGCCGCGTCGGAGGCGGTGAGTTCGCAGGGTTGCATCAGGCGATCTCCACGGTTGTCAGGTCCTGCTGCCAGCTCTGCGCCTGCACGAAGCCCTTCACCCGCGGCGACATGGCGCGCGGGTTGAGGTCATGCACGATGAAGGCCCAGAGCGCCTGATCCACGCAGGCGGCATGCAGCTCCGCCAGCAGCATGTCCTGCTTCTCCGGGTCGAACTCCACCTCGGCGCGGGCGGCGAGTTCATCCACCTTCGGATCGGCGAAATAGCCCCAATTCACCCCGACCGGCGGGTTGCGCTTGGACCAGGAGACGTCGATCAGCGCCGAAGGCTCGGCGGAGCCGAGGGAATTGTTCAGCGCATGCATGCCGCGATTCTCCGGCGCCGCAGCGCCGCTGCGCCGGCGGCCGCGCAGCGTCTCCCATTCCAGCACCTCAAGCCGGAGGTTGATGCCGATCTCGGCCAGGCCCTGCTTGATCGCCTCGTTCATCGGCAGGGGCTGCATCTGGCCGGAGCCGCTGGTGGAGATCAGCAGCGTCGCATTGCAGGGGTTGCGCGGGCCGTAGCCGGCGGCCTGCATCAGCTTCTTCGCCTCGCGCGGGTCGTGGCGCAGCTCGAAGCGCGGCGTGCCGAACCAGGGGTCGTTCGGCAGCACCAGCCCCCTGGCCGCCATGGCCGTGCCCTCCAGCAGCGCCACCAGCCCATCGCGGTCGAGGCCGAGATTGATCGCCTGGCGCACCCGGACATCGCGGAAGGGGCTGTCCGGCAGCGCGCTCAGCAGATAGGGCCAGACATGCGGGTAGGGGTTGGTGACGATCTTCATCCCCGCATTGCGCAGGCGGGGAATCATGTCCGGTGAGGGCGCCTCGATCCAGTCCACCTGGCCGGAGAGCAGCGCCGCGCCACGGGTCAGCGGGTCCGGCATCGGCATCACCACCAGCCGGTCGCATTTCGGGATGCGGGCGCTGTCCCAGTACTGCGCGTTGCGGACGTACTCGATGCGCTCGCGCGGCGCCACCTTGTCGAACTTCCATGGTCCGGTGCCGGAGGGGTTGAGGGCGAAGCGCGCCCAGCTCCCGCCCAGCTCCTTCCACCGCGCCGGTGAGGAGAAGAACACGCTGACCAGCTTGTAGGGCAGGCTGGCGATCGGCTCCTTGGTGATGATCTCCACCGTGCTGCCATCCACCGCGCGGTAGCTGGCGATGGGGGCGACGAAGGTGGCGGCCTGCGCGGCCTGGGCGCTGTCGAATTGCGGCGCCTCCTTGTTCATCACCTTGTCGAGGTTCCAGACCACCGCCTCGGCATTGAATTCCGAGCCGTCGTGGAATTTCACCCCCTGGCGCAGCCTGAAGGTCCAGCGGTTGCGGTCGGCGGGATCGGTGGACCAGCTTTCCGCCAGCCCGGGACGGATGCGCGCCTTCTGGTCGCCGCGCGAGAGGTCCCAATTCGTCAGCCCGTCATAGCCGGTGATGCCGCCGAAGCGGATGCCCTCCGCCCCCTGGCTGGGCTGGCCGGTGGTGGTGGGGATGTCGGCCGCGGTCATGCCGACCCGCAGCACCTTCTCGCCCTGCGCCCTGGCGGGCAGGGCGGGGATCAGGGCGGTGGCGGTCAGGCCCGCGGTGAAATGGCGTCGCAGCATGTCTCAACCCCCGGCGGTCGCGATGGGGCCGTGCGTCGCGCTGGCATCCTCGGGGCGGCAGCATGCGGGCCCATGCTGCAGCGCGCAATGGGTTATTGAAACAGGCGGCTCCTTGGCCTTGGCAGGCCGAGATGCTCACGCAGCGTCCGGCCGGTGTAGTCGGCGCGGAACAGCCCGCGCTCCTGCAGGATGGGCAAGACCTGATCCACGAAATCGTCGAAGCCGCCGGGGAAATAGGGCGGCAGCACGTTGAAGCCGTCGCAGGCATGGTTGTCGAACCATTCCTGCAGCGTGTCGGCAATCTGCACCGGCGTGCCGCAGACCACCCAATGGCCGCGCGCGGCGCCGGCCAGGTTGAACATGTCCCGCCAGGTCATCCCCTCCCGCCAGGCCTTGGCCAGCATCGCCTTGGCGAAGCCGTGGGAGGTGTCGGGCAGCGGGAAGTCCTTCGGCACCAGCTCATCCAGCGGGAAGCCGGAGACATCCATGCCCATGCGGGAGGCCAGCATGGAGCGGGCATTGGCCGGGTTCACGAAGGACTGCAGCAGGTTCAGCTTGTCCCGCGCCTCGCGTTCGGTGCGGCCGATCACCGGCATCATGCCTGGCAGCACGGCGATCTCGGCGCCCTGCCGGCCGAAGCGCGGCATGCGCTCCTTCAGGGAGCGATAGCCGGCCTGCGCCTCCGCCATGTCCTGCACCACGGCGAAGACCACATCGGCGGTGCGGGCGGCGAGGTTGAGGCCGGGCTCCGAGGAGCCGGCCTGCAGGATGATGGGCTGGCCCTGCGGCGTGCGGCTGGTGGGGAGCGGACCCTTCACCTTGAAGAACTTGCCCGCATGGTTCAGCGGCTTCACCTTGGCCGGGTCGATGTACTGCCCCGTCTCATGGTTCCGCACCACCGCGCCATCGTCCCAGCAATCCCAGAGGCCGCGGACGACATCGACGAACTCCTCCGCCACCTCGTAGCGCGCATCGTGCTCCGGATGGATGCGGCCGAAATTCTCCGCCGCCTTGCCGCCGGAACTCGTCACCGCGTTCCAGGCCGCGCGGCCACCGGAGAGATGATCAAGCGAAGCGAACATCCGCGCCACATTGTAGGGCTCGGCATAGGTGGTGGAGGCGGTGGCGCCGAGGCCGACATGGGTGGTGGTGACGGCCAGCGCTGCCAGCATGGTCAGCGGCTCGAAGCGCGCGGCGAAGCTCGGATGCATGCCGGGCTCGCTGGCCAGGTTGTCGCCGAGGAAGATGAGGTCGAACTTCCCCCGCTCCGCGATGCGGCCGATCTCCTGGATCACGGAAAGATCCTCGAAGCTCTGCGCCGCGCCCGGGTAGCGCCAGCCGGCGATATGGTTGCCGGTGCCGAGGACGAAGACGCCGAGATGCATCTGGCGGGGGGAAGGGGGCATTCGCATTCACTCCATCGGCAGGCGGCGGCGCCGGCGGCGCGCCGCGTGGCGTAGCAAGCCACATGCCTTGCAGTGGCGGCCCGCGGCATGCGGATTGCACTCCAGCCTGGCCTTCGCAGCAAGCCAAGGCGACATGGGCAGCGCCTGGCGGCAGCTTGAGCCGGACGGATCGGCGATCGGCCGGGGCAGGATCGCCGGGCGGCGGCCTTGTGCATGGCCGCGCAGCGCCTGCCTGCCTGCCTGCCGATACGCCCAACCCCGGGGTGCCGCCGAACAGCACCGCTTGCGATCCTCGCCGCTGGCGGCGCCCGCCACGGCGCTGAAACCGCACCATCCGCCAAACCGCCCGCGATCCCGGCATCTCGCTCCGCCACCAGCTCCGGGTCGGCGCGCCGGCGATGATCGTCGACCGCAGGCAGGACTGGCTTGAGGGCGGAGCCTGCGACGGCCTCGACCTGATGGTCCCGCATCCCCCGAAGCCGCTTGAGGAGTCCTGCGCCCTGGCGGTGCCGGAAATGCAGCGGCGCGGCATCCTCCACAAGGCGCGCGAAGCCGCCACGCAGCGGCATGGGCGCCGCTCCGCGTCACCGCGGCGCAAGCGGCCCCGGAGCGTGCCGGTTCCGCCTTTCGGGAAGCCGCGAAGCGGCTGCGCGAGGAGGGCTCAGTCCACCGACATGGCCGGCCCGCGCGGCCGGGCGCTGCGGTTCCAGGCATCACGGATCGCCTCGCTGACCCCGACCGGGTCCGGGATGCCCTTCAGCACCATCACCTCCTCCGGCCCGCGCCCCTCCGCCGCCTTCACCACCACGTCGCCGATGCCGAGCAGCCGCTGGGTGAGGCTCCGCGCCGAGACCACGTCCCGGATGCGGAACACCTCGACATCGTCCCGCAGCTTGTTCCAGAAGCCGGACTCCACGATGATCCGCTCATTGGTCAGGGTGATGCGCTGCCGCCCGAGGAAGGGCAGGCCCAGCAGCAGCACGCCCAGCAGCATGCCGCCGATCCCGAAGGAGCGCCGGCTTTGCCGCGTGGTGAGGAGAGTGGTCTCGGACATCCGGATGGTTCCGCTGCTGGCGGGGGAGGGGGCATCGTTGCGGCGCTGGTGTAGGCTGCCGGCGCGTCGGCCGTCCATCCTGCTGCTCGGCCTGGCCCTGGCGGCTGCCCCGGCCATCGCCGCGGCGCAGCGGGAAGCGGGTCTGGAGGCGGCCCGCCGCTTCCTCTGCCCGCATGGCGGGGCACCCGTGCCCGGCCAGCGCGGCCGTTGCCGTCCGGCCCGGCTGCCGGGCCCGCCGGTGGCGGGGGCAGCGCCGGCTGGGATGCCGGCCTGCCACCGCCCGACCGCCACCAGCAGGCCTGTCCGGAGGGCACGCGGCCCGCTCCGGTCCTCGGCCAGGCCGGTATGCTGCGTTGCCTGCCTCGCTAAGTTGCAATAGTCACGTTTCTGTGCATCGAGAACTGTTCCGATTGGATCGGCTCCGGATGGGATCAATTCGTGCTGCACGGCAGCGTGCGTTGCCGACGCCCAGATGCCACCCCGGACCAGCAGGGGGCGGCAGGCAATTGGAAACCTTTCCAGCCTGTTCTGTCCTGAAAGGCCGGGCCTTGCCCGGCCACAGGGCCGGCAGGCCGGCGGATGTCAGGCCGGTGTCCTGCTCCTCGGCGCCCCGGGCGTCATCCGGGGCCGGAGGCGGCAGCAGGCCATGGAACAGGAGCAAGGCCGTCGGTCCGGACCCCGCACCCCGCGGGGCCGGGATGGCGGCGCAAGGCCCGGCCTCCCGGGCGGAGTGGGAGTTTGATGCAGCCATCGGGCCCTGAGCCCCCCCAGGAGCCCATGGCGACGCCCTGGCGCCTGGGCCCGCTACTGCTCGCGGTGATCGTCGCCCTGCCGCTGGTCGTGGCGGCTGCCGGCGCCTGGCGCTCCTGGCAGGGGGTGCGGCGGGAGGCGCGGGTGGAGCTCACCCGCAGCGCCGATGCGGCGGCGGAATACGGCATGCGCGTGCTGGTGGCCTATGCCCTGGCGGCGCGGCAGGTGGATGCGCTGATCGCCGGGCTTTCGGATGCCGAGATCGTGGCGCGGGAGCGGGAGCTGCGGGCGGAGCTCCGGGCGTTGGTCGCCGAGCTGCCCCAGGCGGAGAATTGCTTCATCCTGGACCGCCACGGGGCGCCGCTCGTCGCCTCCCGGCCCTTGCCGGCGCCGGGCCAGCCGAGCGCGGCGGATCGCGACTTCTTCCTGGAGATGCAGCGGCCGGACGCGCCGGCGGTGCATATCAGCCGGCTGCATGCCAGCCGGCTGGACGGTCGTGCCTTCTTCGCCGTCAGCCGTCGCCGGTCGGAGTCAGGCAACCGTCTGCCGCCCGGCAGCTTCGATGGCGTCGTCAACCTCTCGGTTTTTCCGGATGTCCTGGCGGAGGGGCTGCGGCAATTCGTCGCCTCGCCCGGCGCCTCGATCCTTCTGCTCAGGGAGGATGGCGGGCTGCTGGCCTGGAATGCCGGGGAGCCGCCATCGGCGCCGCCCGCCCTGCCGCCCGGCCCGGCAGGGGCGCGGCGCCGTGCCGGCACCGTCGAGGGGCCGGAAGGCCTGCTCCATATCGCCGCCACCCGGCTGGAAGGCTTCCCGCTCTACGCCCTGGCCTACCGCCCGGAGGCCGGGATCCTGCCGCTCTGGTGGCGGGAGGTCCTGCCGCAATTCGGCCTCGGCCTCACCGCCAGCCTCGCCCTGCTCGGCCTCGGCCTGCTGGTCCGCCAGCATCAGGGGCAGCTTATCGCCGCCAACGCCAGCCTCGAGGCCCGGGTGGCGGAGCGCACCGCGGCGCTGCGCGAAGTGACGGATGCGCTCGACCTCTCGCCCAGCATGATCGCCGATCTGGAGGGGCGCATCCTCCACTGGTCCGCCGGCTGCGAGCGACTCTATGGCTGGACCCGGGAGGAGGTGCTTGGCCGCCGGGCGCGGGAGGTGCTGCAGACGGAGCTGCCGCCGGGCGGCATGGCGGCGATCGACGCCGCCATCGCGCGCGACGGGAACTGGCACGGGGAGCTGCGCCAGCGCCGCAAGGACGGCACCCCGCTGATCGTCGCGGCGCAGTGGACCTATCGCTATGATCCGCTGACCGGCGAGCCGAACGGCTTCGTCAGCACCCGCTCCGACCTCACTGCGCTGCGCCGGGTGGAGCGGAGCGTGGCGCGCAGCGAGGCCAGCCTGCGCCGGGCGCAGGAGGCGAGCGGCGTCGTCGCCTTCGAGATCGACCACCACGGGCTGGTCGGCACCGATCCGGCGCTGCCGGGCCTGTTCGGCCTGCCGCCGGGGGCGCCCTTCGACTTCGCCACCATGCTGACGAAGATCCACCCGGAGGATGTGCTGCGGGTGGTGGAGGAGCATCGTCGCCTGGCCCGGCAGGGCGGGGCCTTCGCCACGGAGTTCCGCGTGCTCTGGCCGGACGGCTCGGAGCACTGGCTGCTCTCCCGCGGCGAGGCGGAGGCCGATCCCGCCGCCGGGCCGCTGCCGGCGCGCATCCGCGGCGTCTGCCTCGACATCACCGGACGGCGCCGGGCGGAGACGGCGCTGGCCGCCAGCGAGGAGCGGCTGCGCCTGGCGCAGGAGGCGGCCGGGCTCGGCATCTATGACTACGACTATGTGACCGGCAAGGTGACCTGGGACGCCCGGATGCGCGTCCTCTGGTCCCTGCCGGAGGGGGAGGAGGTGACGCGCCGCCGCTTCGTCGCGGCCATCCACCCGGAGGACCGGGGGCGGCGCCGGGCGGCGCTGCGCCGGGCCATGGCGCCGGAGGGGGACGGCGTCTACCAGGCCGAGCTGCGCGTCATCGGCCTTGCGGACGGCAGGGAGCGCTGGATCGCCCTGTCGGGCCGGCTTCGCTTCGATGGCGGACGGCTGGTGCGGCTGGTCGGCATCGCCATGGACATTACCGACCGCAAGGCAGCCGAGGCGCGCGGCCTGCTGCTGATGCGGGAGGTGGATCACCGGGCGAAGAACGCCCTGGCGGTGGTGCAGGCCGCGCTCCGCCTCTCCCGCGCCGAGACCCCGGCGGAGCTGGTGCGGATCGTCGAGGGCCGGGTCGCCGCCCTGGCCCGGGCGCAGACCGCCCTGGCGCAGCGCCGTTGGGAGGGGGCGGAGCTGCGCCGGCTGGTGGAGGGGGAGCTGGAACCCTTCCTCAGCCCGGAGAGCGTCGGCGCGCCGCGCGCCCTGCTGATCGGCCCGGCGCTGACCATCCCGGCCGGGGCGGTGCAGCCGCTCTGCATGACGCTGCACGAGCTGGCGACCAATGCGGTGAAATACGGCGCGCTCTCGGCGCCGGGCGGGCTGCTGACGGTGAACTGGCGGCTGGAGCCGGGCGGGCGCGAGCTGACGCTGATCTGGCGGGAGACCGGCGGCCCGCTGATCGCCGCGGCGCCAGCGCGGCGCGGCTTCGGCTCCCGCGTCATCCAGCAGACGGCGGAGGGGCAGCTCGGCGGGAGGCTGGAGCGGCTCTGGCTGGCCGACGGGCTGCGCTGCGAATTGACCCTGCCGCTGCGGCGGCAGGATGCGCCCGTGGCGGTGCCGCCGCCGGAGGACGACCCCGCCTCGCGTCCGGGCTCGGCGGCCGGCCAGGTGCCCCGGCCGCCGAGCCTGGTGCGGGAGGTCCGCCCCCGGTCCCGTGTCCTGCCCGGGCAGGGTTGAGGTGCCGCCCGGCACCGGGAGGCAATGCGATCGGCTGGGGGGCGCCGGGCGGGGATCGGCCGGTCAGTGCCGGGAGAAGAACTCCATCACCGCCGCGTTGAAGGCGCCCGGGTTGTCGTAATTCATCGAATGCGCGGCATTCGGGATGCCGACCCGCTCCACCCCGGGGATGGTCTTCTGCAGCGCATCGGCGATGGCGACGAAATTGGGCAGTGTCTTCTCGCCGACCACCAGCAGGGTGGGGATGCGGATCGCCTCGGCCGCGGCGCGGGAATAGGGGGAGCGCTTCTCGTTCGCCTGGCCCAGCAGGGTGCGGGCATTGGCGCGGGAGATGACCTTGCGCTCCTCTGGCCGGCGCTCCCAGGCGCCGGGGCCGCCGGTGTGCTCCGCCACGCGCTTCAGCCCGCCCTCCTCGTCGCCGGCGGCGACCATGGCCGCGGCTTCGGCGAAGGCACCGGCCTGGCGCCCGGCGGCGGGCTTGCCGCCCAGGCTCTCATCCAGCTCGCCGCCCGGCTCCGCCAGCACCAGCGCCCGCAGCAGCTCCGGATGCCGCTCCGCCACGCGGAAGGCGATGTGGCCGCCGCGGGAATGGCCGACCAGCCGCACCTTGTCGGCGCCGAGGCTGCGGATGAAGGCCGCGACGTCGGCCACGTGCCGGTCGATGGTGAAATCGCCGCCTTCGGTCCAGTCGCCGGGCCAGCAATGCCGCATGGAGAGCGCCATGACATGGTAGCGCTCGCCGAGCGGCTCCATCTGCCGCGCCCAGCTCCGCTGGTCGCCCAGCGTGCCATGCACCAGCACCACCGGATCCCCGGCGCCGGATTCGGCGTAGCTCAGCTCATATCCCTCGATGGTGCGGCTCGGCATGGCGCGTCCCTTCCCTTGCGGGCGGAGGATGCGCCGGGCGCGGCGCCCCGCCAAGCCTTGGCGGCGGGGGGCTTTGCCGCCACTCTGGCGGCGTTCTGCCGCGGAGCCCTCGATGCAACGTCGCCGCCTCCTCGCCATGCCGGCCGGCATCATCGCCCCCTGGGCCGCCACCCCCGCCACGGCCCAGGCGCCGGAGCTGGATCTGCTGCTGGTGCTGGCGGTGGATGCCTCCGGCTCCATCGATGCCGACGAGTTCCGGCTGCAGCGGGAGGGCTATGCCGAGGCGCTCTCCCACCCCTCCGTCCTCGCCGCTGTGCAGTCCCGGCCGCGCGGGGCGGTCGGCGTCGCCATGGTGGAATGGGGTGCGCCGGGCGGGGCGGAGACGGTGGTGCCCTGGATGCGCCTGGCCGATGCCGCCTCCGCCCGCGCGCTGGCCGAGGCGGTGCTGGCCGCGCCGCGCAGCCCGCAGAGCTACAACGCCATCGGCGATGCGCTGGACCATTGCATCCGGCTGCTGCAGGCCGCGCCCTTTCAGGCGGCGGAACGGGTCATCGACCTCTCGGGCGACGGGCCCGACATGCGCTCCCACCGCCGGGCGTCGGAGGTGCGGGATGCGGCGGTGGCGGCGGGCATCCGGATCAACGCCCTGGCCGTCGCCGGCACCGGTCAGGTGACCCGCGGCGAGCCCCTGGCCGAGACCTACCGGCGCGAAGTGATCGGCGGCCCCGGCGCCTTCGTGGCGACGGCGGCGGACCGGCGCGACATCGCCCGCGCCCTGCGCGCCAAGCTGGTGCGCGAGATCGCCTGACGCGAGCCTGCCGGCCTCTCCCGCAGGAGGGAGGCATGGGTGCGAAGGCCCTGACCGAGGCGGCGCTGGCCGCCGGCATCGCCACCTGGAACCTGACGGGGCAGGCGGTGATGGCGCATCGCGGGGAGCTGGCGCCGGAGCTGCCGCCGCGCTGAACCCTTGCGCCCCTGCGGCGCTTTTCCGGCGGGAGGCCGGGAGCGATGGCGCAGCGGCAAGGCTGGTCGAGGCGACGGAAATGGGCGGTAGGGCTGGGGGTGCCGCTGGCGCTGCTGCTCTTGCTGGCCCTGCTGTTCCGCTGGGACTGGCTGATTCCGATCGCCGAGGCGCAGGCCAGCGCCGCGCTCGGCCGCCCGGTGACCATCCAGCACTTGCATGTGTCGCTGGGCCGGACCACCACGGTGACGCTGGAAGGGCTGGAGATCGGCAACCCGCCGGGCTTCGATGCGGACCGGCCGCTGGCCGCGGTGCCGAAGCTGCGCGTGGCGCTGGATGCCATGGCTTTCCTGCGCGACCGCAGCCTCGTCATCCCCTCGGTGGCGTTGGAGCAGCCGCAGGTCGCGCTGCGCGCGCAGGAGGACGGCAGGAACAACTACAGCTTCCCCGCCAGCGAGGCCGGGAGCGGCGGCCCGCCGCCGCTGATCGGCGCGCTGATCCTGCGGGATGCGCGGGTGCATGCGCTGCTGGCCGGGCTGAAGGCGGATTTCACCGTCGCGCTTGCCACCGAGGAGCCGGAGGGCGAGCCGCCCCGGCTGCTGGCCCGCGCCGAAGGCACCTATGCCGCGCAGCCCATCACGGCGGAGTTGCGCGGCGGCGCCATTCTCAACCTGCGGGATCCGAACCAGCCCTGGCCGGTGGAACTGCGCCTGGCGAACGGCCCGACCCGCGTGAACCTTCAGGGCACGCTGCAGGACCCGCTGGCCTTCGGCGGGGCGAATCTGCGGCTGGATCTCGCCGGCCCGGACATGGCGCGGCTGACGCCGCTGGTCGGCGTGCCCATCCCGCCCACCCCGCCCTTCCGGGTGACCGGCAAGCTGGACTACGCCCATGAGGAAGGCGCCTTCCGCTTCACCGAGGTGGCCGGGAAGCTCGGCAACAGCGACCTGAACGGCGCCTTCGCCATCACCCCGGGCGGGGAGCGGCCGGTGCTGGCCGCCGACCTCGCCTCCCGCAGCGTGGACCTGGCGGATCTCGGCGGCTTCATCGGCACCACGCCGGTGCAGGCCGACACGCCAGGTGCCACGCGGGAGCAGAGGCGGCAGGCGGCGCGGGAGGAGGCGAGCCCGCGGCTGCTGCCGGATACGCCGGTCAGCGTACCGCGGCTGCGCTTCGCCGATATCCATCTCCGCTACCGCGCCGCCCAGATCAAGGGCCGGGGAATGCCCTTCGACAGCATGGAGATGCGGCTCGATATCGATGATGGCGTGATCCGGCTGCGCCCGCTGCGCTTCGGCATCGGCCAGGGCGGCATCGGCACCACCGCGACGCTGACGCCGCAGGAGAATGGCGCGCTCAGGGCCCAGGCGGAGATCGAGCTGCGGCGCGTCGATATTTCCCGCCTCATGCAGGCGGCCGGGGCGGGCGGGGCCGGCACGCTGGGCGGGGTGGGGCGGATCGATTCCACCGGACGGTCGCTGGCGGAGTTGCTGGGGCGGGGCGACGGGGCGCTGACGGTGGTGACGGTGGGCGGCAACCTTTCCGCCCTGCTGGTCGATCTTTCCGGCCTGCAATTCGGCAATGCGCTGCTCTCCGCCCTCGGCATCCCGGCGCGGACGGAGATCGAGTGCCTGATCGGGGATTTCGGCCTGCGGCGCGGGCAGCTCTCGGTGCAGACACTGCTGCTGGATACCGACAGCTATCTGGTGAGCGGCGGCGGCGAGGCCTCGCTGGCGCGGGAGACCCTCGACCTCTGGATGAAGACCGAGAGCAAGCGCTTCACCATCGGTTCCCTGCCCACGCCCATCGGTATCACCGGGCGGTTCAAGGAACCCTCCATCCGCCCCGCGGTCGGCGAGCTGGCGGCGCGGGCCGGGGCGGCGGCCGGGCTCGGCGTGCTCTTTCCGCCGCTGGCGTTGCTGCCGACCATCCAGCTCGGCGTCGGCGAAAACAATCGCTGCGAGGCGCTGTCCGAGGCAGGGCGGCGGCGGGGGAGGTGAGGGGGCTGCTGGCCGGGGGCGCCTTCATGCGGCCCCGGGGCGCGACAACCTCCTTGGCAGGGAGAGCTAGAGCATGCTGCGTTCGCTTGCTCTCACGCCGCATGCTCCAGGCCGTTGTTTTGCGAGCATCTTCACGCGTTCAAATGATTCCATCTGAACGCGATCTGCTCTAGGACGGCCGCGCGCGGCGCTGCGACAGGCATTGGCGCATGAAGTCCCGGCGCGGGTCGCCGCGCAGGGATTGCTGCCGCGCCTCGGCATTGCAGGCCCGCATCCGCTCCCGCGCCGCGAGCTGCGCCGCGGTTGGTTCCCGCGCCGGGCGGCTTTCCGCCGCGGCCCGGGATGGGGCAAGCAGGGCAAGGCCGAGGGCGGCGGCGACGGCAAGGCGCAGCATGGCGGCGACTCCAAGGGCCCCGCCATTCTGCGCCTCGTGCCGGAATCGTTTCAATCGGCGCGGATATTGGCCTGGCGGATGACCTCGCCCCAGCGCTGCCGGTCCTGGGCGATGGTCGAGGCGAAGCTGTCCGGATCGTCCACGATCACCTCCATGCCGTTCTCCACCATGCGGCGCTGGAAGACCGGATCCGCCGCCACCTGGCGCAGCGCGGCGACCCAGCGGTCCAGCACCGGCTTCGGCAGTTTTCCGGGCCCGGCGATGCCGAACCAGTTGCGCACGGAGAACTCCGGCAGGGTGGCGGAGATCATTGGCACGCCCGGCAGCAGCGGGCTGGGGCGCGGCGCGCCGAAGGCCACGGCGCGCAACCCGCCATCGCGGATCTGGCCCATGAATTCCGGCAGGTTGCCGAACATCATGTCGGTGCGGCCGGCGACGATATCGACGATGGCGGGTGCCCCGCCGCGATAGGGGACATGCAGCAGCTCGATCCCCGCCTGGCGCAGGAAGAGCTCGGCAGCCAGGTGCTGGCTGCTGCCATTGCCGGCGCTGGCATAGCTGAGCTTGCCGGGATTCGCCTTGGCATAGGCGATGAGCTCCGGGATGGTGCGGAAGGGGCCGTTCGGGTTGGCGACCAGGACATTGTAGATATTCGCCACATTGGCGATGGGTGTCAGGTCCCGGTCCACGTCGAAGGGCATGCGGATGCCGGGCATGACCGGCAGGATGGTGTGCATGGCCATGGTGGCGAGGCCGACCGTGTGGCCATCCGGCGCGGCTTTCGCCACCGTGTCGGCAGCGATCATGCCGGAGGCGCCGGTGCGGTTCTCCGCCACCACATTCACCTTGAAGATCGGCGAGAGGTGCTCGGCCAGCAGGCGGGTCAGCAGATCGCAGGTGCCGCCCGGGGCAAAGCCGCAGATGATGCGGACATCGCGGCTTGGGAAGTCCTGCGCCCGCGCCGGCAAGGCGGCCAGCAGGAGCAGCAGGGCGAAGAGCAGGCGCTTCATTCTCGTTGTTCCTCCCCGTGATGGTCTGGGCCGGGCCCGTCAGGGTTGCCCGTATTGCTGAAGGAAGCCCTCCTTCACCGTGATGCCGAGGCCGGGCCGGTCCGGGACGGCGACGTAGCCATCCTCGACGGGGAAGCGCTCCTCGATCAGGTCATGCAGCATCGGGTTGTGGCCGAGGCTGTATTCCAGGATGAAGCCGGCGCTCTGGCTGGCCGCGAGGTGCAGCCCGGCGGCGAAGGCGGGCGCACCCGACCAGAGATGCGGCGCGAGGCGCAGGTTGAAGGCGCTGGCGATGGCGCCGATCCGCACGCCTTCGGTGATGCCGCCGGCGATGGCGAGGTCCGGCTGCAGCACATCGGCGGCGCGCAGCTCCGCCAGCTCGCGGAAATCGTGGCGGGTGAACTCGCTCTCGCCGCTGCTGATGGGCACGGCGCTGCTGCGGCGGACCTCCGCCTGGCCCTGCTTGTCATCCGCCGTGACGGGTTCCTCGAACCACATCAGGTCGCAATCCTCCACCATGCGGCAGAAGGTCTTGGCCTCGGAGACGGTCCAGGTGCCATGCGCATCGGCGGCGAGGCCGATCTCCGGCCCCAGCGCGGCACGGGCGGCGCGGACCCTGGCGGCGGAGCGCGCCACCGGCCCGTCCATGCTGCCGACGCGCATCTTCACGGCGCGGAAGCCGCCCTGCTTCACATAGCCGAGGAGCTGCTCGCCGATCCGCTCCTCCGGCGCCCAGCCGCCCGAGGCATAGGCCGGCATGCGTTCGGCCCGGCGGCCGCCGAGCAGGCGCCAGACCGGGGCGTTCAGCGATTTGCCGAGAATGTCCCAGAGGGCGATGTCGATGCCGGCGATTGCCGAGATGGAGAGGCCGCGGCGGCCGAGGGCCGGGAAGACATGGCCGCGATCCAGCGCGAAGCCCTGGCGCGGCACGTTGTAGAGCACGTCCCAGAGCCGGGAGAGGTCGCGCGGATCCTCGCCCAGCAGCAGCGGTGCCAGGTCGCGGTTGATGATGGCCGCGAGGCCGCCGCAGGCGGCGGTGCTGGCGACGCCGGCCTTGGCCTCGCCCCAGCCGATGATGCCGACATCGGTCTCGATGCGGATGATGACGCTGTCGAAGCTGGGCTGCTTGCCGTAATCGGAGAGATGCTGGCGCTCCGGTGGGATGGGGACGCTGACCCAGGTGCCATGGACGCTGGTGATCCTCATGGCCGCCGCCTCCCCTCCCAGGCCTCGGGGTTGATGAGATTCAGCGGGCGTTCGCCGCGCAGCACGCGGACCACTTCCTCCGCCGCCACCTGGCTCATCTTCGCCGCGCTCTCGCGGGAGAGGCCGGCGACATGCGGCGAGAGGATGGCGTTGGGGCATTTCCGCAAGGGGTGCTGGGCGCCGAGCGGCTGCACCGCATAGACATCCAGCGCCGCGCCGCCGATGGCGCCCTCGCGCAGCGCGGCGACCAGCGCCTCCTCCTCCACCACGGCGCCGCGGGAGACGTTCATCAGCCAGGCGCTCGGCTTCATGCTGCGGATCAGCGCGGCGGAGGCGAGACCCCTGGTTTCCGGTGTCAGCGGGCAGGCGAGGGCGATGTAGTCGCTGCCGGAGAACAGCTCCGGCAGGGCGGCGTATTCGACGAAGGGCGGCAGCGCCTCCCGCCGCCGCTGGAAGCCCAGCACCTGCATGCGGAAGCCGTGATGGGCGATCTCGGCCAGCCTGGTGCCGATGGCGCCGACGCCGACGATGCCGAGAGTACGGCCGCGCAGCTCCGTCGCGCTGCCGGCGATGGCGCGGCCGGGCTTCCAGCCTTCCTCCAGATGCACGCGGCTCATGGTCTCGACGCGCCGCGCCGCGGCCAGCATCTGGGCGACGACGAATTCCGCCACCGCATCCGCATTGGCGCCGGGGACGTTGGTGACCAGCACGCCATTGGCCGTGCAGTTCTCCACCGGGATGAGATCGACGCCGACGCCATGCCGCGCCGCGACCAGCAGATTCGGGCAGGTGCTGGCAAGATCATCGGGAAGCTTCTGTCGCACGATCACGGCATGTGCGCCGCGGCAGAGGGCGCGGAGCTGGTCCGGGCTCTGTTCCCCGCCCGGGCCTTCGACGATGTCGAGCCCCGCCTGCCGCAGCACCGCCATGCCGCCGGGTTCGATAGGTTCGGTGAGAACGACCTGCATGAACAAGCAAGCTCCAAACTGGTGGGTTCAAAGGGCCTTTCGGCCCTTTGCGGGGAGAGTGTGAGAGGGGCAGAGCCCCTCTCACGAAGGGTCAGGCCGTCTTGAACCGGGCCAGGACCTCGCGGTCGATCTCGATCCCCAGCCCCGGGCCTTGCGGCACCTGCACGATGCCCTGGTGCTGGGTGATCGGCACCGTGGCCAGAAGGTCGCGCAGCGGGTTTGGCGTCTGCTCGAATTCCAGCATGGGCGGCATGGGGCGGAAGGCTGGCGGCTGGTCCGGCAGCGCCGCGAGGAACTGCACCGTTGCCGCCAGGCCGATGGCGCTGCCCCAGGCATGCGGCACGCATTCCACCCCGAAGGCGGAGGCCAGGGTGGCGATCTTCTTCATCTCGGAGAGGCCGCCGGCGGCGCAGACATCCGGCTGAACGATATCCATGGCCTTCTGCGCGATGATGTCGCGGAAGCCCCAGCGGGTGAAGTCGTTCTCGCCGCCCGCCACCGCCATGTCGAGCGTCCGTGTCACCTCGGCATAGCCCGCATGGTCCTCGGGCGAGATGGGCTCCTCGAACCACAGCAGGTCCAGCTTCTCCAGCATCCGCCCCAGGCGGATGGCCTGCGGCACGCTGAAGCAGTGGTTGGCATCCACCGCCAGCGCCACATCGGGCCCGATCGCCTCCCGCACTGCCGCCACGCGGCGGTAGTCGAGCTTCGGGTCGCCCAGGCCGATCTTCATTTTGATGGCACGAAAGCCCTGGTCCTTGTACTCCAGCGCTTCCTCCACCGCCTCCTCCACCAGCCGGTCCATGTCGATGAAGTAGAGGCCGGTGGCATAGGCCTGGACGGAGCTGCGATAGGCGCCGCCGAGCAGCTTGTGGATCGGCTTCCCCGCCGCGCGCCCCATGATGTCCCAGAGCGCGATGTCGATGCCGGAGAGGGCGGTGATGGCAAAGCCCTGGGCGCCGTAATCCTTGACGCGGTTGTAGAGATCCTCCCACACCACCTCCACGTCGAAGGGGTCGCGGCCGATCACGCGGGGAGCGTATTGCGTCTCGATCAGCGTCTTGTTCACCGCCGCGGGGCCGTAGCACTCGCCCCAGCCGGTGATGCCCTCATCGGTGGTCATCTCGACGATGCAGGAGGAGCGGGTGGCATAGACCCAGCCGCGGGCCGAGACGAAGGGCTTATCCACCTTCGCCTGCAGGACGTGGCAGGTGACCCCGGTGACCTTCATGGGCCGATTTCCCCCTTCGTTGCGGGACAGGCTGCCACGCGGGCACGCCGCTTGCTACCCCCGGCGTAGGGGCGCCAGGATCGGGCGCCATTGCCGAAAGGGGGAGCAGATGCCGGTCGAACCGGAGTTTGTCGTGCCGATGATGGAGGCGATCCGCCGCTGGAGCGGCGTTTCGGTGCCGAACGCCGCGGCCCGGCACGGGTTGGCGGATTTCGCCGGGCTGATGGAGGAGCTGGCGGCGCTGCGCGGCACCATGGTGTTCGAGGATGAGCCAAGCAGCTTCGAGGCGGCGCTGCGCGAATGCAGGGAGCCCGGCCAATGAACGCCCCAGTCAGTTCCGACCTCGCCGAACTGTCCATGACCGAGGCGGCGGATGCCTTCGCCGCCGGCGACATCAAGGCCGAGGCGATGGTCCGCGCCTGCCTCGCGCGCATCGATGCGCATGACGCCAAGGTCAACAGCGTCATCCGCCTGGACCGGGAGGCAGCGCTGGCAGCCGCCGCGGCGCAGGACAAGGCGCGCGCTGGCGGCACCGCCCTCGGCCCGCTGGCCGGCGCGCCGATGATGCACAAGGACATGTACTACCGCGCCGGCAAGGTCAGCACCTGCGGCTCCAGGATCCGGAAGGATTTCGTGCCGCAGGTGACGGCGACGGTGCTGGAGCGGCTGGACGCGGCGGGCGCCATCGACATGGGCACGCTGAACATGGCGGAGTTCGCCCAGAACCCCACCGGCCACAACGCGCATTTCGGCCATTGCCACAACCCGTGGGACCTTGCCTACTGCACGGGCGGCTCCTCCTCGGGCTCCGGCGCCGGCGTCGCCGCGCGATTCTTCACCGCGGCGCTGGGCAGCGATACCGGCGGCTCCATCCGCCTGCCGGCCACCATCTGCGGCGTGACGGGGCTGAAGGCGACGCAGACGCGGGTCTCGCGGCACGGCGTCATGCCGCTCTCCTTCTCCTGCGACAATGTCGGGCCGCTGGTGCGCACGGCGCGCGACGCGGCGCGCTTCCTGAAGGTGACGGCGGGCCAGGACCCGAAGGACCCGACCAGCGCGCCGGAAGACGTGCCGGATTACGAGGCGGCGCTGACTGGGGACATCAAGGGGCTGAGGATCGCGGTCTGCGAGAGCTACTTCTTCGATGGCGCCGATGCCCCGGTGGTCGCGGCCTTCGAGGACGCATTGAAGGTGCTGGCCGATCGCGGCGCCAGCATCACGCGGGTGAAGGCGCCGAGCATGCAGGCGGTCGCCGCCTATGTCTCGCTGGTCAGCCGCACGGAAAGCCCGGCCATCCATGCCAATTGGATGCGGGAATACCCGGGCGACTACGCCATCCATCTCAGCAGCCGGATCTATGGCGGCTTCGCCATTCCGGGGCATCTCTACATCGAGGCGCTGTCGCGGCGCGGACCGCTGCTGAAGCAGTTCGTGGCGGAGGCGCTGACCGGCTTCGATATCGTCGCGACGCCGACGCTGCGGACCCGGGTGCCGACGCTGGCGGAGACGGATATCGACGCCGATCCGGCGAATTGGTCACGCTTCATGGCGGTCTCGGCCAATACGCGGCCCTTCAACTACCTCGGCCTGCCGACCCTGAGCGTGCCCTGCGGCTTCGACGACCGGGGCCTGCCGGTGGGGTTGCAACTGGCGGCGCGGCCCTTCGCGGAGGCCACCGTGCTGCGGGCGGGGGATGCGTTCCAGCGGGTGACGGACTGGCACAGGAAGTCGCCGGTGCTGTGACTGGCCGAGGGAGGCTCGGCCTCCCTCGGGCTCCCTCCGCCAAAGGCCGAACGGCCTTTGGAAACCGGGAGTTTGGGCCTCGCGGATTCAACCTGCCGACTCAAGGGTTCCAAGGGCCTTTCGGCCCTGGGCGGGTGGGGGTTCGGGGGAGGGCAGCGCCCTCCCTCAATCACACCACGCCAATTCCGGCTCATATCTCACGAACGCAAACACCAGCGCCTCCGCCGGCGCCGTCTGCCCTGCCTTGGTCCGGTCCCGCCCGTCCAGCACCTGCCGCGGCCAGGCTTCGCCCCGCCGGCCCATCCCCACCTCGAACAGCGTGCCTGCCAGGTTGCGGATCTGGTGGTGCAGGAAGCTGCGCGCCTCGGCGGTGATCACCACCTCGTTCCCGTGGCGCGCCACGTCCAGCCGGTCCAGGGTGCGGATGGCGGACTTCGCCTGGCAGGCGGCCGCGCGGAAGGCGGAGAAATCATGCTTGCCCAGCAGCCTCTGCGCCGCCGCATGCATCGCCGCCACGTCGAGAGGGTGCTGAACGTGCCAGACGCGGCCTTCCTCCAGCGCCGGCCGGGCGCGGCGGTTGAGGATGCGGTAGCGATAGCCGCGCCGCACCGCGGAGAAGCGGGCATTCCACCCCTCCGGCGCCAGCGCCGCCCGCAGCACGGAAACGGGATGCGGCCGGCTGTGGAAATTCAGCGCCTCCCGCAGCCGGTCGGGCGGGATCTCGCGCGCGATCTCGATCTGCGCCACCTGGCCCTCGGCATGCACCCCGGCATCGGTGCGGCCGGCGGCCACCGCCAGGGGCGGCACGCCGCCATTCAGCTTCGCCGCCGCCTCCTCCAGCACCTGCTGGACGGAGAGGCCGTTCTCCTGCCGCTGCCAGCCGACGAAAGGCCCGCCGTCATACTCCAGCGTCAGCGCGTAGAGCGGCATCAGCCCAGCACGCTGCCCGGCGGCAGCGGGAAGCCGCGCAGGAAGTCCCCCACCGCCAGCGGCCCGCGCCCCGGCCGCTGCAGCCGCTTCAGCCGCAGCGCGCCCGTGCCGCAGGCCACCAGCCCGGCCGCATCCAGCATGGTGCCGGGCGGGCCGGCGCCCTCGGCGGGCTCGGCCTCCAGCAGGCGGATGGCCTCGCCCTGGTGCTGGAAGAAGGTGCCGGGCCAGGGATTCAGCGCCCGCACCCGGGCATCCAGCGCCGGGGCGGGCAGGGACCAGTCCAGCTTCCCATCCGCCTTGCTCAGCTTCGGCGCATAGGTCACGCCGTCCTCAGGCTGCGGCACCTGGGGCGGCTGCTCCGCCAGGGCCCGCAGGATCAGGCGCGCGCCGATTTCGGCCAGCGCGTCATGCAGCGCCGGCGTCGTCATCCGCGGGCCGAGCGGCACCGCCTCCCGCAGCAGCATCGGGCCGGTATCCAGCCCTTCCTCCATGCGCATGATGGTGACGCCGCTCTCGGCATCCCCCGCCAGGATCGCCGCCTGGATCGGCGCCGCCCCGCGCCAGCGCGGCAGCAGCGAGGCGTGGATGTTCAGGCAGCCGATCCTCGGCGCCTCCAGCATTGCCGGCGGCAGGATGAGGCCATAGGCGGCGACCACCGCCACCTCCAGCCCCAGCGCCGCGAAGGCGGCGTGCTCCGCCGCATCCCGCTTCAGCCGGGCCGGCGTCCTGACCTCCAGCCCCAGCGCCAGCGCGGCGCGATGGACCGGGCAGGGCTGCTCCTTCTGCCCCCGTCCCGCCGGGCGGGGGGGTTGGCAATAGACGGCGGCGATCTCATGCCCCGCCGCATGCAGGGCGCGCAGCGCCGGCACGGCGAAATCCGGGCTGCCCATGAAGGCGAGCCTCACGGCGCGCGCCCCTTGCAGACGGAGCGCCTGCCGCGCCGCCGCCGGGACCCAGGGGAGGGAGGGGCGCCGCGCGCCATCACTCCCGCGCCTTGGCCTTGAGGTCCTTGGCCAGCTTGCGCAGCAGCATGTTCCGCTTCAGCGGGCTGATATGGTCCACGAACAGCACGCCGTTCAGATGGTCGATCTCGTGCTGCAGGCAGGTGGCCAGCAGCCCGTCCGCCTCGATCTCCCGCCGCGTCCCGTCCAGCTCCTGCCAGCGCACCTTCACCCGGGCCGGGCGCGTCACCTCGGCATACTGGCCGGGCAGGGAGAGGCAGCCTTCCTCCCGCGCCGCCAGCTCCTCGGAAGCGGCGACGACCTCCGGATTCACCAGCACCATCGGCGCCGGCTTGTCCTCCTTCTGCAGGTCGATGACGACCAGCCGCAGCCCCGCCCCCACCTGCGGCGCGGCCAGGCCGATGCCGGGGGCCTTGTACATGGCGTCCAACATCCGCGGCGCCAGCGCCCGCACCTGGTCGGCATCGCCAGCGGCCACCGGGCGGGCCTTGGCGCGCAGCCGGGGGTCGGGAACCAGCAGGATGGGCAGGGTGTCGGTGGCGGCGGCGTCGGGCATGGCGGGGACATAGACCCCGCGCTCCACCCCTTGCAACCGATGCCCAGGCCGACAACATTCCCAGCCGTGAGGGGGTGCTTCGGGTCCCCTCGCAACGCTTCGCTCTGGATGAGGAGGCCTCTCCGCATGTCGCGTCCATCGGTTTTCGGCTCGCCGCTCTTCCTCGGCTTCGATCATCTGGAACAGATGCTCGACCGGGTGGCGAAGAGTGCCGATGGCTACCCGCCCTACAATATCGAGCAGATCGCCGAGAGCCGGCTGCGCATCACCCTGGCCGTGGCGGGCTTCGCCATGGAGGACCTGCAGATCACGCAGGAGGATAACCAGCTGGTGATCCGCGGGCGGCAGCGGGACGATTCGGAGGGTCGCGTGTTCCTGCATCGCGGCATCGCCGCTCGCCAGTTCCAGCGCGCCTTCGTGCTCGCGGAAGGGATCGAGGTGGAGGGCGCCTGGCTCGACAACGGGCTGCTGCATGTGGATCTGCGCCGGCCGCAGCCCGAGGTCAGGGTGCGGACCATCCAGATCAATGGCGGGGCCGGGCAGCCGGCCGCGCCGGCGACCAAGGTCAACGGGGTGGCGAAGCCCGTTGTCGAAGGGCGCGCCAACCGGGGCTGAGCCCCGCGGGCGCCAAAGCGGGGGCCATCCTGGACCCGCGAACAGGAGAGAGAAGATGAACCGCAACAACAGCACGGATGGCACCAGCGCCCCGGCGGGCGCGGCGGTCTCCCTCAAGCAGCTTTCCCTGGCCGATTGGGCGCGCTTCGGCACGGGTGAGATCGCCTATCTGCGCCCGGTCGTGGTCAATGGCGTGCACGCCGTGGCGATCCATGGCGCGGATGGCCAGCCGATCGGCGCGGCTCCGAATGCCGAGCTCGCCGTCGCGGCCATCCTGCAGCATGAGATGGCGCCGGCGTTCCTGCATTAGCGTTCCGCGAGGGCCCGGGCACCGCAGGGCGCCCGGGCCCGAGGCGGCAGGTGGTGGAGGCACGGCAACCACCCCGGGTTCAACCGCGGCGCAGCTCGGCGTCCAGCGCGGCCAGCCAGGCTTCCACCCGCCGCCGGTTCACCCCGAAATCCGCGTGGCCGAACAGGCTGCGGGAGTAGAGGAACAGCCCGGTCCCGGCGGGGCCGGAGGTCAGCTCGGCCGCGATGATGTCCGGGAAGTTCAGCAGCGCCGTCCGCTGCACCCATTGCGCCTGGAAGCGTTCCGGCCATTCCGCCAGCTTCCAGGTCCGTGGGAAGCCGGCCGCCACCGCCTGCAGCTTTGGCCAGGCGGCCTCCACCGGAATGGGCAGCGGCCGGGTGAGGAGATGCGCCTGGGGATGCGCCCCGGGCGGCGCCGCCAGGCAGGTGTTCGGCGAGGCCGGCAGCTTCAGCCAGCCGAACTCCACCGGCGCCGGCGGCGGCAGCCCGGCCGTGCCGCGGCCGAACAGGGCGGCGAGGCCGCTCATGCCCCTGCCCGCCGGCGCAGGCGGATGACCCCGCGTACCGCCTCGGCCGGCACCGGCTTGCCCTTGCGCAGGATCTCGATCTCCCCCGCCGCCTGCAGCGCCAGCGCCGCCTGGCGCACGGGCGTCAACAGGGATCGCCACGTGGCTTCCTCTCCGCCCGCCAGGGCACGCGCCACCTCGTTCGGGGAGATGGAGCCGCCCGGCCCGCTGGCGCTGGTCTGGGCGAGGATCTCGGCCGCGATGGCGTCCGGGCTGGGCTGGGTCATGGGCGCAGCATAGGGCAAGCTCCGCCTGCGCCGAAGCCGTCGGCCCGCGCGCTGGGCGGCTCAGCGGCTCGGCAGGGCGGTCGCCAGGCTGGGGGCGCCGGCGGCGCCTGCCATCGGGCGCGGGGCAGCGCTCGGCAGGGCCGCGCGGTGCCAGTAGTCGCGCAGCGCCGCCGCCGGCATGGGGTAGGCGAAGAGCCAGCCCTGGGCCTCCTCGCAGCCGATCTCGGTGAGGAAATCCCGCTGCTCCGGCTGCTCCACCCCCTCCGCCACCAGCTTCACCCGGAGCGCGCTGGCGATCTGCCGGACGGCGCGGAGGATGGCGGCATTCCCGGCGTCCCGTGGCAGGTCGCCGAGGAAGAGGCGGTCCAGCTTCACCGAGGAGAAGGGCAGGCGCCGCAGCCGGGCCAGGGAGGCATGGCCGGTGCCGAAATCATCCAGCGCCAGGCCGACGCCGCGCTGCCGCAGCCGGGCGAGGGTGCCGCGGACCTCCTCGCTCTCCGCCAGGGCGAGAGATTCCGTCAGCTCCAGCTCCAGCCGCTCCGGCGGCAGGCCGCTTTCGGCCAGGGCCTGGTCGAGCTGCGCCTCGAGCACCCCGGCCTCGACTTGGCGGGCCGAGACATTGACCGAGAGGATGCCGCCCCCGGGCCAGGAAGCGGCCTCCTTCGTCGCCTCCCGCAGCACCCAGCCGCCCAGCGGCAGGATGAGGCCGGAGGCTTCCGCCAGCGGGATGAAGCGGGCAGGCGAGACCTCGCCATAGAAGGGGTTGGTCCAGCGCAGCAGGGCTTCCGCCCCGCGCGGGCTGCCATCCGGCAGGGCGACCCGGGGCTGGTAATGCAGGGAGAGCTCGTTCAGCTGGGCGGCGGCGCGCAATTCGCTCAGCAGGCTGCGGCGCAGGCCGCGCGCGAAATGTCCGGCCGCCGCATCCAGCGCGCGGCCCATGCTGTTGAGCGGCATCCTGCCCGTCTCCTGACCTGCGCGTAGCAGAGCGGATAGGCATGAAGAAAGAACAAAGAAAGACCGGGCTTTCCGCATTTCCGCCGGCGGCAGCGCGCCCCGGCCGAGGCCGGGGCTGCGCATGCGGCTGGCGGGATAGCCGGGCGGCGCCCAGCCAGGATCTCAGGCGAAGCGCTCGATCTGCGGCCCGGGCGCCGGCACCGCGGCGATCTCGCGGATGATCTTGCGGCGCACCGCGGCGTCGAAGGCCTCGAACCCTTCGGCCACCACCAGGAAGGCGCCGGGGCCGCCGATCACCTCGTTGCGGTAGTAATCGTCCAGCGGCGGCAAGGCGGCGGCGAGCGAGAGCGGTGTCGGCGTCCTGTCCAGCACGGCGAGGCCGTTCAGCACGATGCCCTGCTCCAGCGCCTCGGCCCGCGCCTCGGCCAGCGGCCGGCCGGAATTGTTCACCCCGTCGCCAGAGATGTCCACGACCTTCCGCGTGCCCTCGAAGCCCTGACCGAATTGCTTGGCCGCATGGTCGATGGCGCCGGAGATGGAAGTGTAGAGCCAAGTCCGCCGCGGCGCATTGGCGATGGCGTCGGCGAAGCGATTGGCCGCCTCCGGGCCGTTCAGATGCATCCAGGGCACCACGGTGTTCTGGATATGCCAGTCGGACCAGGTGAACATGGTGCAGGCGATGGAGCCGAGCGGGCCGCCCATGATGCCCTCGATCAGGCGCGGGTCGCGGAAGGCGGCCTCGTAACCGGAGAATTGCATCTCCTGCTCCTCGGGATCCACCGAGCGGCTGACATCCACCGCGAGGACCAATTCCACATCCACCGGCGTCGCGGCGCGGGCGGATGCGGTGCGGAGCAGGGCAGGCGCGGCCAAGGCGGCGCCCAGGAACAATCGACGATTCATGCGACCCTCTCTGTGGCCGGGCCGGGAGGCCAGGCGGGCTCAGGCAAGGGCCGTGGGCGGCTGCATCTCCCGTACTCGGAACTGACATAGTCCGGCTTATGCTGCACTGCAAGGTAGATGGTGCGTTGCAGCATATCGTGATCGCTCCGCGCCTTGCCTTTCCGGAAGGAAAGCGCGGTGGCTTGCCGCCTCGGCTGTTTCACGCCTTCAATGCCGGCTGGCCGGTGCGGAGCGACGCGTGGCGAAGCCCCTGGAGATGCTGTTTTTCCCGCTGCGGCTCCGGCATCTGGAGCTGCGCAACCGGATCCTCTCCACCGGACACCAGACCTTCCTGGCGGAGAAGGGCGCGCCTGGGGAGGCGCTGATCGCCTACCACGCCGCTCGGGCACGGGGCGGGGCCGGGCTCATCATCGTGGAATCCGCCCGCTTCCACCCCTCCGCCTTCACCGACTCACCGGAGCTGATCGTCTGCGACGATGGCTGCATCCCGGGCTACCGGGCGCTGGCCGCGGCGGTGCAGGGGGAGGGGGCGAGGATCTTCGGCCAGCTCTCCCATGCCGGTCGCGTCAGCAAGCGGCTGCGGGGCGGGCTGCGGGAGGTGGCCTATGCCGCCTCCGCCGTGCCGGATCACCGCTTCCAGACCATGCCGCGCGAGATGCCGACGGAGATGGTGGAGGAGCTGGTGGCGGCGGCCGCCGCCGGCGCAAGGCGCATGGCGGAGGCCGGGCTGGACGGGGTGGAGCTGCTGGCGAGCCATGGGCTGCTCTACGCGCAATTCCTCAACCCGCGGACCAACCTGCGCGCGGATCGCTATGGCGGCTCCCCGGAGGGCCGGCTGCGCTTCCTGGCGGAGAGCCTGGCGGCGGTGCGGCAGGCGGTGGGGGAACGGCTGGTGGGGCTGCGCATCTCCGTCGAGGAGCGGGAGCCGGACGGGCTGGAGGCGGCGGAGGCGATCGCCGCCTGCCGGGCCCTCGCCGCGCTCGGGGCGGTGGACTACGTGAATGTCACGCTCGGCTCCATGGCCGGGCAGGCGGGCTCCTTGCATGTGGTGCCGCCCATGGACATCCCGCCCGCCTATGTCGCGCCGTTGGCCGGGCGGCTGAAGGCGGAGACCGGGCTGCCGGTCTTCGTAGCCGGGCGGATCAACCAGCCGCAGACCGCCGAGCAGGTGCTGCGCGCCGGCCAGGCGGACATGGTCGGCATGACGCGGGCAATGATCTCCGACCCCGACATGCCACGGAAGGCGGCGGCCGGGCGGCTGGAGGACATCCGCGCCTGCATCGCCTGCAATCAGGCCTGCATCGGGCATTTCCATGCCGGCTATGCCCTGTCCTGCATCCAGAACCCGGTGAGCGGGCGGGAGGCGAAGCTCGGCGCCCCGCGCCCGGCCGTGGCGCCGCGCCGGGTGCTGGTGGCGGGCGGCGGCCCGGCCGGGATGAAGGCGGCGGTGACGGCAGCGGAGCGGGGGCACCGCGCCACCCTCTGCGAGGCCGGCCCTTTCCTGGGCGGCCAGGTGAGGCTGGCGCAGCTCCTGCCGGAGCGGGCGGAATTCGGCGGCCTCATCACCAATCTGCAGCGGGAACTGGCGCTGGCGGGCGTCGAGATCCGGCTGAACACCAGGGTGGACCGGGCGCTGGTGGCGGCGCTGGCGCCGGAGGCCGTGGTGGTCGCTACCGGCGCCGCCCCTTATGAGCCGGAGATCGAGGGGCGGGAGGAGGGGCATGTGCTCTCCGCCTGGGTGGTGCTGCAGGGCGGCGCCAATCCGGGGGCCAGCGTGCTGGTCGCCGATTGGCGGGCCGATTGGGTGGGGATGGGGCTGGCGGAGAAGCTGGGGCGGGAGGGGCACAAGGTGGTGCTCGCCGTCGATGCGCCGCATGCCGGCTTCAGTCTGCAGATCTATCTGCGCACCACCTGGCTGGCGCGGCTGCACCGGCTGGGGGTGGAGATCCTGCCCGATATGCGGCTGTTCGGCGTGGATGCGGGCGCCGCCTATCTGCAGCACACCGCGTCCGGCGAGGCGGTGATCCGCGAGGGCATCGAGACGGTGGTGCTGGCGACCGGCCATGCCGCGGAGACGGCGCTGGAGCGGGAGCTGGCCGGCCTCGGACTGGAGTTGCACCTGGCCGGCGACTGCCTGGCGCCGCGCAGCGCGGAGGAGGCGGTGTATGAGGGCTTCCTGGCCGGGCGGGCGGTGTAGCGGCGGCGCGGGGCCTTGCCGCCGGTGGGCGTTTCAGCCCCGAAGGTTCAACCCGCTGACTCACACCGGGGCCCGGGGAGGAGTATCCTCCCCGGCGGGGGTGCAGGGGGCAGCGCCCCCTGCTGGGGCTCGGGGGCAAAGCCCCCGATATGTCCTACCCCACCCTCTCCCACTGCAATTCCAGCCGGTGCAGCACGCCGTCCACCTCCCGCGCCGGCGGGCTCAACCAGATCCGCGTCCCATCCGCCCGCACCTGCCGCACCTGATCGGTCCCCATCCGGTCGGGCATGGAGGTGACATCCACCTTCGTCACCAGCACCGCGCCGTCGAAACGCCAGGGGCCGCCATAGGAGACCCAGAAGCGCGTCTTCCCTGGCGGCATCTCCGCACGGCCATCGCCCACCGCCGCATGCATGCGCTCCGGCGTGAATTGCACGATGCCCATGGGCGACGGCCCATATTGGTGGTCCGTGATCGGCGCGCCATCCGCCCCGGTCGCCCGCACCTGCACCAGCCGCCAGCAGCCGATGATGTCGATCATGCCGCGCTTCCCCCTTATCCCCGTCGCAGCAGGGTATAGCAGAGGGCGCAGGCGCCAAGGCCCAGCACCAGGCTGAGCCCGACATAGGCCGCCGCCAGGACGGGTGCGCGCTGCGCCAGCAGCTCGGTCTCCAGGCTGAAGGCGCTGAAGGTGGTGAAGCCGCCGAGGCAGCCGGTGATGAGGAAGAGCCGTGCCTCCTGCGGCAGGGGCAGGGCGCCCAGCGCGCCGATCAGCGCGCTGCCGATGACGTTCACCGCCAGCGTCCCCCAGGGGAAATGCGTGCCGAAGCGCAGCACCCCCTGCACCGAGACGACATAGCGCAGCACCGAGCCGATGGCCCCGCCCAGTGCCACCAGCGCCAGGGAGAGCGGCGCGAAGGCCAAGTTCACGCCTCGCGCGCCTTGCGGGCGCGGAGCCGCGCCCATTCCTCCAGCCGCTCCTTCACCGCCGCTTCCGCCCCGCGGCCGGCGGGGCGGTAGAAGCTCTGCCGCTGCATGCCATCCGGGAAGTAGTTCTGGCCGGAGAAGGCGCCCTCCTCGTCATGGTCATAGGCATAGCCCGCCCCGTAGCCGAGGCCCTTCATCAGCCTGGTCGGTGCGTTGAGGATGTGCTTCGGCGGCATCAGGCTGCCCGTCTCCTTCGCCGCCCGCTGCGCCGCGCCCCAGGCGGCATAGACGGCGTTCGACTTGGGCGCGGTGCCGAGATGCACGACAAGCTGCGCCAGGGCCAGCTCCCCCTCCGGCGAGCCGAGCCGCTCATAGGTCTCCCAGGCCGCGATGGCGAGCGGCAGGGCGCGCGGGTCCGCCATGCCGACATCCTCGGCGGCGAAGCGGGTGAGGCGGCGGGCGATGTAGCGCGGGTCCTCGCCGCCCTGGAGCATGCGGGCGAACCAGTAGAGCGCGGCATCCGGATCCGATCCACGCAGCGACTTATGCAGGGCGGAGATGAGGTTGTAGTGCTCCTCCCGGTCCTTGTCGTAGAGCGCGGCACGGCGGGAGAGGAGCTCGGCCAGCCCCTCCGGCGTCAGGGGTTGCGTCCCCTCCGGCAGGGCGAGGAGCTGTTCCGCGAGGTTCAGCAGGTAGCGCCCATCGCCATCCGCCATGGCGCGCAGCGTGGCGCGGGCGGCCTGATCCAGCGGCAGGGCGCGGCCGCCCTCTTCCTCGGCGCGGGTCAGCAGCTTCTCCAGCGCCGCATCATCCAGCCGGCGCAGCACCAGCACCTGGCAGCGGGAGAGCAAGGCGCCGTTCAGGGCGAAGGAGGGATTCTCCGTGGTGGCGCCGACCAGCGTCACCGTCCCGTCCTCCACCACCGGCAGGAAACCGTCCTGCTGGGCGCGGTTGAAGCGATGGATCTCATCCACGAAGAGCAGGGTGCCGCGGCCGGCGCGGCGGCGCAGCTTCGCCTCGTCGAAGGCGCGCTTGAGGTCGGCGACGCCGGAGAAGACGGCGGAGAGGGAGACGAAGTCGAGGCCGGCCCGCTCCGCCAGCAGGCGGGCGATGGTGGTCTTGCCGACGCCGGGCGGGCCCCAGAGGATCAGCGAAGCCAGGCTGCCACGGGCGAGCATGCCGGTGAGGGCGCCCTCGGGGCCCACCAGGTGATCCTGGCCCACCACCTCCTCCAGGGCACGGGGGCGCAGGCGGTCGGCGAGGGGGCGGGGGCCGGACACCGGCTCCTCCTGCGGTGGGGGAGGGGCGCCGAATAGATCCTCGGCGGGTGGGGTGGGACGACGGGCCATGCGGGCAATATAGGGCACCGAGAGGGGCTTTGCCCCCTTCGAGCTCCCTCCACCAAAGGCCGAAAGGCCTTTGGAAACCATGAGTCTGCGCCCGGGCGAGACGAGGACCCGTCCACGCCTTAGACTAACCGTCAAACCCAGCGGAGACTCCCGATGCTGCAACCACCCCCCGCCGAACCGGGCATGCGCGAGGAGGAGGTGGACACCCCCGCCCTGATCCTCGACCTGGATGCCTTCGAGGCCAATCTGGACGCCATGGCCGCGCTGCTGGCGCCGACCGGGGCGAAGCTGCGCGCGCATGCCAAGACGCACAAATCCGCGGTGATCGCGAAGCTGCAGATGGCGCGCGGCGCGGTCGGGCAATGCGTGCAGAAGGTGGCGGAGGCCGAGGCGCTGGCCTGGGGCGGCATCCCGGACATTCTCGTCTCCAACCAGGTGGTCGGCGCGCGCAAGCTGAACCGGCTGATGGCGCTGGCCCGCATCGCGAACGTGGCGGTCTGCGCCGATGACGCGGAGCAGGTGGCGGCTATCGCGGCGGCGGCCGAGGCGGCGGGCGTCCGCATCCCCGTCCTTGTCGAGATCGATTGCGGCGCCGCTCGCTGCGGCGTGGCGCCCGGCCCCGCCGCGGTGGCGCTGGCGGAGGCGATCGCTGGCAGCCATCATCTCCGCTTCGGCGGGCTGCAAAGCTACCAGGGCAGCGCCCAGCACAAGCGCGCGCCGGAGGAGCGCGAGGCCGCCATCGGCCATGCCGCCGAGGTGACGCGCCGCACGGTGGAGCAGCTTCGCCAGCGCGGGCTGGACTGCCCGATCGTCGGCGGCGGCGGCACCGGCACCTTCGCGCTGGAGGCGGCGAGCGGCGTCTATACCGAGATCCAGGCCGGCTCCTACACCTTCATGGATGCGGATTACGCCCGCAACCAGGTGCCGCCGCCTTTCCGCCATAGCCTCTTCGTGCTGGCCACGGTGATGAGCCGCGCCATCCCGGGTGTCGCGGTGGTGGATGCCGGGCACAAGGCGGTCTCGGTGGATAGCGGTCTGCCGCAGGTCTGGCAGCGCCCCAGCCTGCGCTATGTCGGCGCCTCCGACGAACACGGCAAGCTGCTGGTGGAGGATGGCGAAGCACCCGCGCTGGGCGAGAAGCTACGCCTGGTTCCCGGCCATTGCGACCCGACCGTGGACCGCTACGACTGGTATGTCGGCGTGCGCGGTGGCCGCGTGGAATGCCTCTGGCCCATCGCCGCCCGCGGTGGCATGGCCTAACTCAAGGGTTCAAAGGGCCTTTCGGCCCTTTGCGGGTGGGGGGTTGGGGGAGGGCAGAGCCCTCCCTCAAATCACGTTGTTGGCCCTGAGCGCAGCGATCTCCGCCGCCCCGAACCCCGCCTGCGCCAGCACCTCGTCGGTATGCGCCCCGAGCGCCGGCGCCGGCCGGTCGATCCGCGCATCGCCATGCGCCAGGATGAAGCCGTTGGTGGCGAAGCGCAGCCGGCCCCAAGCCGTCTCCACCTCCTGCAGCTTGCCGCGCGCCTTCACCTGGCGGTGCTCGATCACCTCGTCCACCCGGTAGATGCGGGCGCAGGGGGCGCCGGCCTGGTTCAGCCGCTCCTCCCAATTCTCCGCGCTGTCGGCGGCGAGCGCCCGTTCCAGCACCTCCCGCAGCGCCTCGGTGTTCTCCAGCCGCAGGAACCAGTCGGCGAAGCGCGGATCGGCCTCCAGCTCCGCCTTGATGCCGAGGGTCGTCACCAGCGCCTCGTATTGCCGGTCATTGTTCACCGCCAGCAGCAGGTGGCCCTCGCCGGCCTTGAACAGGTTGGCCGTGGCGCGGCGGCTGACCGCTTGGTTGCCGAATTGCCGCTGCTGGTGGCCGCCCACCGTCCAATCCGCCACTTGGCCGCCGAGGAAGGCGAGGGTGGAGTCCAGCATGGACACATCCACCTTCTGGCCGCGGCCGGTATGCGTCCGCTGGAACAGGGCGGAGGCGACGCCATAGGCCGCCGTCATGCCGGAGAGGATGTCGCAGATGGCGAAGCCGGCCCGCAGCGGGTCGCTGCCCGGATGCCCGGTCATCGCCATGATGCCGGACATGGCCTGGATGCGGCCGTCATAGCCGGCCTCGTTCCGGTCCGGCCCGGTATGGCCGAAGCCGGAGACGGAGGCATAGATCAACCGCGGATTGATGGCCGAAAGCGCCGCATAGCCGATGCCGAGGCGGTCCATGACGCCGGGGCGGAAATTCTCCATCACCACATCGGCCTCGGCGGCGAGGCGCTTCACGATCTCCACCGCCTCCGGCTTCTGCAGGTCGAGCGTCAGGCTGCGCTTGCCGTTGTTCACCGCCTGCCAGGAGGGCGCCATGCCGCGCGCCGCCCATTCGCGGGAAAGCGGGTTGCGCCGCGCATCCTCGCCTTCCCGCCGTTCCACCTTCACCACATCGGCACCGAGGATGCCGAGCTGGTAGCTGGCGAAAGGGCCCGCCAGCACCTGGGTGAAGTCGAGGATCCTGACGCCCTCGAAGGGCCGTGCCTCAGCCATGCCTCAGGCGGCCTTCTCGCGGATGGAGCGGGCGATCTCCTTCTGGCGGTTGAACTCGTCGCGGCGGCGCTGCAGCTCCGCCTCGCCGATCGCCTCCAGGTCGTAGTAGTCCTTCTTCCACAAGCCGTCGGCGTTCCAGCGCTGTGGGTTCTGCACCGTGGTGCGCGGGCCGATGGCGGATTCCAGCACCTTCAGCGCCAGCTCCAGCGTCGCGTCCTGGCTCGCCTGGTCATGCGGCTTGCCGGCGGAATTGCCCAGCGGGAAGTCGTTGAACAGGAAGCGCGGCACGCCGCAATGCTCGACGATGTCCTTGGCGCAGCCCATCACCACGGTGGGGATGCCGGCGGCTTCCAGGTAACGGGCCGCCAGGCTGCAGGTCTGGTGGCAGACCGGGCAATTGGGCACCAGCAGCACCGCATCCACCTGATCCTCCTGCACCCGCTTCAGCAGCTCGGGGCAGTCCTTGGTGACGGTGTGGCGGTGGCTGCGATTGGTCGGCGCGCCGTGGAAGCGGGGCGCGATCTCCTTGATCCGTCCGGCGGCGACGGCGCGGCGCAGCGCGTGCAGCGGGAACCAGCTGTTGCTGTCCGTCGCCGTCGTGTGCTTGCGGTCGTAGCCGATATGGCTGATGCGCAGATCGTGCTCCTGCGCCGTGTCGCCGGAATAGACCTCGTAGAATTTGGCGGCGGAGTTGTAGGGCGCACCGGGGCCCTGGTCGCCCTTGGCGGGGTCGTAGGGGGCGGCGGTGGTGATCAGGCCGATGCGCGCCTCGCGGAGCGCCTTCGTCATCGGGGCAAAGGGCACCTCGATGTAGTGGGCCCAGCGATAGGGGTCGTAGCCGATCGCCTTGTAGTACTCCCGGGTGCGCTGCATGTAGGGCACCGGGCTGTCATAGTCCGGGGCGAAGCCCATTGCCGCGTCGATCGTATCCGTCGCCATGGTTTCCTCCATCATCCATTCCCCACGACGCCGCCGCGTGGCGCCGCGGGGCCCCGGGATCGCTGCCTGATCAGCGCTTCGGCCCAGCCTAACGTGGCAAAGCCGCGCCAGAGCAGCGGGCAGCGTCCAAGGCGAGTGCTAGCCTGGCGGCGAGGCTAGACCTCGCCGCCCCGGCCTGCAATCAGGCCCGGACCTCCGCCAGCACGGCGTCGATGGCCTCGCCGAAGATTTCGACGATGGCGTCGATCTGCTCCGGCGTGGCGATGTAGGGCGGGGCGAGGATGGCGTGGTCGCCATGCCTGCCGTCGATGGTGCCGCCCATCGGGTAGCAGGCCAGGCCGCGGCGGAAGGCTTCCTGCTTCACCCGCTCATTCAGCTTCAGCGCCGGGTCGAAGACCTGCTTCGTCGCGCGGTCCTGCACGAACTCCACCGCCCAGAACAGGCCGCGGCCGCGGATGTCGCCGATATGGCGGTGATTGCCGAAGCGCTCGGTCAGGCGCTGCTTCAGGCGGGCGCCCATGGCCCGGACGTTCTCCAGCAGCTTCTCCTCCGCCATCACCTGCTGCACCGCCAGGGCGGCGGCGCAGGCGACGGGGTGGGCCTGGTAGGTATGGCCATGCATGAAGGCGCCGCTGCCGCGGGAGAGGCCCTCGATCACCCGTCGATGCACCAGGATGCCGCCGATCGGCTGGTAGCCGCCGCCGAGGCCCTTGGCCACGATCTGAATGTCGGGCGAGACGCCTTCCTGCTCCCAGGCATGCAGGGTGCCGCAGCGGCCCATGCCGCTCATCACCTCATCCAGGATCAGCAGCGCGCCATGCCGGTCGCAGACCGCCTTCACCCCCTCGAAATAACCGGGCAGCGCCGTGGCGCAGCCAAGGGTCGCGCCCACCACCGTCTCCGCCATGAAGGCGATGACGGTATCGGGACCGAGGCGCTGGAACTCGGCCTCCAGCTCCGCCACCAGCCGGGCGACGTATTGCGCATCGCTCTCGTCGTCCCGCCGGTCCCGGTAGGGGTAGCAGGGCGAGACATGGTGGAAGGCCTTGGAGAGGATCGGCGCATAGGGCGCGCGGCGCATGGCGTTGCCGCCAGCCGAGAGCGCCCCGAGGGTGTTGCCGTGGTAGCTCTGCCGTCGGGCGATGAAGTTCACCCGCTGGGGCTGGCCGATTTCGAGGAAATACTGCCGCGCCATCTTGATGGCGGCCTCGTTGCCCTCGGAGCCGGAGGAGCAGAAATAGGCATGGGTCAGCCCGCCCGGGGCATGGCCGACCATGACATCCGCCAGCGCCTCCGCGCTGTCGCAGGAAAACAGCGCCGTATGGGCATAGGCCAGCTTGTCGAGCTGCGCCTTGATGGCGGCGATGACCTTGGGATGGCCGTGGCCGAGACAGGCGACGGCAGCGCCGCCCGAGCCGTCGATGATCTGCCTGCCATCCGCGTCGTACAGGAAAATGCCCTCGCCGCGCACCGCGAGGGGCGGGTCGCTGCGCAGGCTGCGGTGGACGAGGTGACTCATCGGGGCGGGGTCCTTCGACTGATCCCGCCATGATCCACGCCGGGCGGCGCAGCGCAACGGCCGCCACACCGGATTGCGTTCAAGGCTGAACCCCGGTCCAGGCTAGGCTCCCCCACCCTGGGGCGGCGCCGGGGCTCCGGGGTCCCGCACCACCCGCCCTGGGCTGTGCCGCGACGGGGAGGACCCACCCATGCGCCTGCTGCCAGCCCTGCTTCTGGCCTGCACCCCGGCCTGGGCGCAGGAGCCGGGGCTTGCCCGGCCACAGCTCCTGCACCGGGAGGTCGTCACCGGCATGCCGCGGGGCGAGGAGCAGGAAGTCCAGGTGCTGACCGCCAGCTTCCGTCCCGGCGACCGCACCGTGTTCCACACCCACCGCCACCCGGTCACGGTCTATGTGCTGGAAGGCGCCTTCACCCTGGAGATGGAGGGTCGCCCGCCGATGACCCTCCGCGCCGGCGAGGCGATGGTGGAGCCGCACGGGGTGCGGATGACCGGCTACAACCGCGCCGAGGCGCCGCTGCGCGTGCTGATCGTATATGTGGCGGAGCCGGGGATGCCCTTCCTGGACCTGGTGCCGTAACGGCCCTTGGCGCCTCAGGCCGCCATCACCGGCACCAGCCCGTAGCGCCGCATCACCTCCTCCATCGCTGCCCGGTCCGGCGGCTGTTCCGTCAGCAGCGCCGCGATCTCCCGGAAATAGGCCGGGCCCAGCGCGCCTGGGCTCAGCAGGCAGAGGCAGCGCGCCACCCCCGGCCCGTCATTGCGGAAGCCGTGCACCACGCCGCGGCGGATGAAGAGGCTCTCGCCCGGGCCGAGCGGCACATCGGCCCCGTCCACGGTGAAGGTGACGGTGCCGGAGAGGCCATAGACCGTCTCGTCCCAGCTTTCGTGGTAATGCGGCACCGGCATGCGGGCCTGGGGCTGGACCGTCATTTCGAACAGGTCGATCTCCGCCCCGGTGCCTTCCCGGCTCTGCATGAAGTGCAGTTCCAGCCCTCCCATGCGAATGATCTCGACCATGCTCCGGCCCCCCAACGTCCTTGGCCAGAGTGTCATGTCCCGGCCGGGCAAAGGGAAGCGCATGCGGAGGTCACGCTTGCGCGGCCCGGCTCGAACCTGCGGACCCCCACCGGGGACCGGGGAGGGATCGTTGCCGGCAAATGCCGGCAACCGCCGGCGGGATACGGCGGGTTACAGGGGCAGAGCCCGCCTTCACCCCCGCAGCAGCCAGCGCCAGGACCGCCGCAGCCTGTCCGCCCCATCCCTGTCGAAGAAGGCGCCATGGGCGAAGATCACCCGGTCCGGCCCCAGCGCCAGCAGCCGGCTCGCCGCTGCCCGGTTCGCCGCCGCGTGCCGGCGCATCAGCAGCCGCACCGGCCTGGGCGCCCCGCCCACCGGCGCCGCCGTCCCCATCAGCCGGGCGTAGAGCGCGGCGGCCAGGGGCAGGCGGTGTGGCTCCATGGCCTGCACCGTATCGGTCAGCACCAGGGTGCGGCTCGGCGCGTGGTGGAAGGCGATTTCGACGAAGCCCCAACCCCGCAGCACTTCCTGAGTGATCTGCCCCGCCCAGGCCGCCGGCGCCGCCGCCCCCAGCCGGCCATGCGGGCCCAGCAGCAGCCCCGCCGCCGCGGCTCGTTCCGGCACGCCCTCCGGCGCCCAGACCCGGGCCTCCGGGAAGCGCTGCTGCCAGGCGGGCAGATGCACCCAATGCCCGGTGCTGGGCGAGACCAGGTGCCGCACCGGTCCCAGCGCCCGGATTGCCTGGCCGAGCGGCCCGGTGTAGCGCGTCGGCGAATGCAGCCAGAGGCCGCCATCCGCCAGGTGCAGCACCGTCATCCGCACCGGGAAGGGCAGGCCCATCAGCATTTGCGGCCCGGAATCCACCACCCAGACGCCCTCGGCGATGGGCTTCGGCACATCGAGCGGCGGATAGGTGCCGTTGCGGGACAGGGGGGCTTCGCTCATGGCGCGGTCAGCACCCCCACCGTGGCGCCGGCCATGCAGCAGGCGATGCTGGCCGCCACCAGGCTCGGCAGGCCAAGCCGGACGATCTCCGCCCGGCGCCCCGGGCACATGGCGGACATGCCGGTGACCATGATTCCTACCGAGGCAAAATTGGTGAAGCCGCAGAGCGCATAGGTCAGGATCACCCGGCTGCGCTCGGTGAGCCCCGCCCCGCCGCTCGTCGCCAGCTCCAGATAGCTGACGAATTCGTTCACCACCACCTTCACGCCCAGCAGCCGGGCAACGGTGCCGGCCTCCTCCGCCGGGACGCCCATCGCATAGGCCAGGGGCCAGAACACCCAGCCGCCGATCTGCTGCAGGGTGACGCCCGTCAGCGGCTCCAGCGCCCCGTTCACCAGCGCCACCAGGGCGACGAAGACGATGAGGGAGGCCATGATGCCGAGGAGCAATTGCAGCCCCTCCGCGGTGCCCTGCACCAGCGCATCCATGGTGCTGTCATAGAGGCGGGGCGGCGGGCCCTCCGGCGCCGCCCCGCCCGGCGTCTCGCTCTCCGGCAGCATCAGCAGGGCGGCGAGGACGGCGCCGGGGGCGGAGACGAGGCTCGCGGTCAGCAACTGCCCCGCCGCATCCGGCACCACCGGCGCGATCATGGTGGCATAGACCACCAGCATGTTGCCGCTGATGGTCGCCAGCCCGGCCACCATGGCGACGAAAAGCTCCGCCTTCGTCAGCGTCATCAGCCAGGGGCGGATGAGCAACGGTGCCTCCACCATGCCGACGAAGACATTGGCGGCGACCGAGAGGTTGCAGGCGCCGGAGAGGCCGAAGAGGCGCCGGAGGCCGGCGGCCAGCACATCCACCACCAGCGGCAGCACCCGCCAGTGATAGAGCGCGGCGGAGAGCGCCCCCACCACCAGCACCAGGGGCAGGCCCTGGAAGAAGAGGATGAAGCTGCCGCCCGGCACCGTCTCGGCGAAGGGCAGGGGGCCGCCGCCGAGATAGCCGAAGACGAGGGTGGTGCCGGCCCGCGTCGCCCGCGCCAGCGCATCCACCGCATCCCCCACCGCCGCAAAGCCATGGCGCAGCACCGGCACATGCAGCAGCAGCGCCGCGACCAGCATCTGCCCGCCCAGCCCCGCCACCACCACCCGCGCCCGCACGCCGCGGCGGAATCCCCCACAGGCCCAGGCCAGCAGGCAGAGCGCGACAAGCCCGGCCAGGGCCTGGAGCTGCAGCAGGCTCATTCTGCCGCGCGGCGCCCGGCGGGTTGCGGCTCCATCTCCACCGCCTCGATCCGGGCGGCGGTGCTCAGGATCTTCTGGGTGGTCAGCAGGATCTGGTCCATGTCGGATTGCGACTCGGCATGGTGGCGCCTGAGGTTGGCAACGCGGCGGTCCAGCCGCAACGCTTCCTCCGCCAGCTTCGCCACCTCCCGCCGCAGCGCCGCGGCCTCCGCCTTCAGCCGCACGTCGCGCATCAGGGCGCGCATGGCCCCCAGCACCGCCCAGAGCGTGCCCGGGGAGACCAGATAGACGCCGCGCCGCGCCGCCTCCGCCACCAGCCCGCCATGCAGGGCGTGGAGGTCGGCATGCAGCGCCTCGGAGGGGAGGAAGATCAGCGCGCCCTCCGCCGTCTCGCCCGGGCAGACATACTTGCTCGCCACATCCTCCACATGGCGGCGGATATCGGTGGCGAGGCGCTTCCGGGCCGCCTCCCGCATCCCGTCGTCCGGCGCGGTGCGCAGCGCCTGCCAGGCCTCGAGCGGGAATTTGCTGTCGATGGCGATGGGGCCGGGCGGGAAGGGCAGGCGGATCAGCGCGTCGCAGCGCGTGCCGTTGGCAAGCGTATGCTGCCAGGCCCAGCCCTCGGCGGGCAGGCGGTCCGCCAGCATGTCGCGCAGCTGCACCTCGCCGAAGGCGCCGCGCGCCTGCTTGTTGCCGAGCAGGGCGGCGAGGCTGTTCACCTGGCCGGACAGCGCCTCGAGATTGCCGCGGGCGGCGTCGATGACGGCCAGGCGCTCATGGATGCGGCGGGCGCTGTCCTGGGCGCGCTCGGCATTCTCGGCGAGCGTCCGGTGCAGCCGGTCCTGCTGCGCGGCGGCGGCCTCGTCCATGCGGGCGGCCAGGGCGTCCAGGCGCTCGGCCAGCCGGGCGTCGCCGCGCGGGCGGAAGGCCAGCATCAGCAACGCGCCGGCGAGCGCGGCGGCCAGCGGCACCAGGACCGCAAGCACCCAATCGGTGATGTCGTCCACGGACCCTCCGAGGGGGATTTGCCGTGAGGCGCGCCCTACGGCGCGGCGCCCCCCTCAGGCTTCCCCGCCAAGGGCCGAAAGACCCCTGGAACCCTTTGAATTAAACCACGACGAAGCCGCCGGAGGAATCCATCTGCAGCAGCCGGCCGGTGGCCACGCCGAAATGCGTGCCGTGCAGCGTCAGCCGGCCCTCGGCCACGGCCTGGGCGACCCAGGGGAAGGTCATCAGGTTCTGCAGGGTGATGCGGATGGCCTCGTGTTCGCACTGCTCCTGCCGCTCGGCAGGGTCGCAGCGCAGCACCCTCTCCCTCGCCGGGGCGGCGATCTGCATCCAGCCGGCGACGAAATCCTTCGCCTCGGGCGGCGCGCCTTCCAGCAGGGCGCGGATGCCGCCGCATTGCGCATGACCCATCACCACCACCCGCTTCACCTTCAGCACCCGGACGGCGAATTCCAGCGCGGCCGAGGTGCCGTGGAAGGCGGCATCCGGCATGTAGGGCGGCACCAGGTTGGCGACGTTGCGGACAACGAACAGCTCGCCCGGTCCCGCGGCGAAGATGGCGGCGGGATCGACCCGGCTGTCGGAGCAGGCGATGACCATGGTCTCCGGCGACTGGCCGGCGACTGCCAGCGCCTCGTACCGGGCGCGCTGCTGTGGCCAGGTCTCCTCGCGGAAGCGGCGATAGCCCTCAATCAAGCGTTCCATCGCATCCCCTTAAATCAGTTGCGCCAGCCAGACCGTATGCCCACCGCACTCCGGATCCTCCGCCCGGTGCGCCACCACGCGGAAGCCCTCCGCCGCCAGCAGCGCGCGGTACTCCTCGGGGGCCAGGCTGGCATGGTAGAGCACCTCCCCGCCGAAGCGGCCGAGGGCCTCGCCCTGCGCCGGCCCGCTGGTGAAGATCAGCGCCGCCCCGGGCACCGCATGGGCCCGGAACACCGGGAACATGGCGCGCTGGGATGCCTGGCCCAGGTGGAAGAAGCTGTCCCAGGCCAGGATGCCGTGAAAGCGCCGGCCGAGCGCCAGGGTTCGCATATCCGCCACCTGCCACTCGCCGGCCGGCAGGTTGCCCTGGGCGAGCCCGATCATCCGCGGCGAGGAATCCACGCCCGTCACGGCGCAGCCGGCCGCCATCAGGTGGCGCGCGATCGGCACGCCCGTGCCGCAGCCGATATCGAGCACCGCCGGCCGTTCCGGCAGCAGCGCCAGGAAGCGGTCCAGCCAGCCCCGCTCGAACAGCGCCGTGCTGCGCTCCGCCGCGAACAGCGCCGCGTGCCGCTCATACAGCCCGACGATCTTCTCCGCGTCCGAACTCACCGGCCTTGCTCCCACCTCCGAACCGGACTGCCCGATGCCTGACGCGGCTCTGCCGCGGCAGGCTGTGCGAGGCGCTGCTCGCCCGGTGCCCCTGGGGGCCCCGCGGCGTTGCGCAGCGACCTCGTGGGGAAGCTAGTGGCGGAAGTGCCGCATGCCCGTGAAGACCATGGCGAGGCCCGCCTTGTCCGCCGCCGCGATCACCTCGGCATCGCGGATCGAGCCGCCGGGCTGGATCACCGCCGTGACACCCGCCGCCGCCGCCGTCTCCAGCCCGTCGGCGAAGGGGAAGAAGGCGTCGGAGGCAACGACACTGCCCTTGGCCAGCGGCTCCGGCAGGCCGGCCGCCTTGGCCGCCGCCTCGCTCTTCCAGGCGGCGATGCGGCTGCTTTCCACCCGGTTCATCTGCCCGGCGCCGATGCCGACCGTCGCCAGGCCCTTGGCATAGACGATGGCGTTGGACTTCACATGCTTGCAGACGCGGAAGGCAAAGAGGAGGTCGGCGATCTCGGTCTCGGTCGGTGCGCGCTGCGTGACCACCTTCAGCGCCTCGGCCGTCACCCGGCCGGCGTCGCGGGATTGCGCGAGGAAGCCGCCGGCCACGCTCTTGAAGAAAAGACCGGGCGCCACCGGGTCGGGCACGCCGCCGGTCAGCAGCAGGCGCAGGTTCTTCTTCCTGGCGAAGACGGCCTGGGCCGCCTCGTCCGCATCCGGGGCGATGACCACCTCGGTGAAGATGGCCGCGATCTTCTCGGCCGCCGCGGCGTCCAGCTTGCGGTTGGCCGCGACGATGCCGCCGAAGGCCGAGACGGGGTCGCAGAGCAGCGCCCTGTCCCAGGCGGCGGCGAGGTCCGCGCCCTCGGCCACCCCGCAGGGATTGGCGTGCTTGACGATGACGATCGCGGGCTTGTCGAACTCGGCGACGCATTCGAAGGCGGCGTCGGTGTCGTTGAGGTTGTTGTAGGAGAGCTCCTTGCCCTGCACCTGACGGGCGGTGGCGATGCCCGCGCGGCGCTCGCCGCTCAGGTAGAAGCCGGCCTGCTGGTGCGGGTTCTCGCCATAGCGCAGCGTCTGCTTGAGGATCCCGGCCACCGCGAGGCGCGGCGGGAAGTCCTGGCCGAGCTGGCCGGCGAACCAGCCGGAGATGGCGGCATCATAGGCCGCCGTCCGGGCATAGGCGGCGGCGGCCAGGCGCTTGCGGGTGGCGAGCGTGGTGCCGCCCTGCTCCGCCATCTCCGCCTGCACCGCGGCGAAATCGCCGGGCTCGGTCAGCACCGCGACATGGGCGTGGTTCTTGGCGGCGCTGCGGATCATCGCCGGGCCGCCGATATCGATGTTCTCGATGCAGGTCTCGAAATCGGCGCCCTTCGCCACCGTCGCCTCGAAGGGGTAGAGGTTCACCGCCACCAGGTCGATCGGGGCGATGCCATGCGCCGCCACCTGCGCCCGGTGCTCCTCCAGGTCGCGGCGGAAGAGCAGCCCGCCATGCACCTGCGGCACCAGGGTCTTCACCCGCCCGTCCAGGATCTCCGGGAAGCCGGTATGGTCGGAGACATCCTTCACCGGCACCCCGGCCTCCCGCAGGGCCTTGGCGGTACCGCCGGTGGAGAGGATCTCCACCCCCTTGGCCGCGAGGAACCGGCCGAACTCCACCAGCCCGGTCTTGTCGGACACGGAAAGGAGGGCGCGGCGGATCGGGACGATGTCGGTCATGGCGGGGAACTCCGGCCGGAAGGGCCGCGGGATAGACCCTGCCGCGCCCCGGAGGCAACCGGCAGGACCTGCCCCCCTGCCATGCGCCGGCATGGGACCCGGCCGCGGCAGGGGCCGGGCCCGGCGCCTGCCGCCCGGCCCGTTCCGCCGTCGGACCATGCCGTGTTAGCCGAATCGCAAGCCCGGACCGTCAGGATTGCGACCGTGCCATGAGGTTCGCGATGCGCATCAGGACGGTCTTCTTCTTGGGGTTTCTTGCCGCGCTGCTGCCGGGGCTCGGCCTGGCGGCCTGGCAGGCCGTCGCCGCCTGGCAGGCCGCCAGCCGGACGCAGGAGGCCATCCTGGCCGCGCGGACCCTGGCGGTGCTGCTCCAGGGCCAGACCGCCTTCGCCGTCCAGACCGGCCAGCTGAACGCCGCGGCGCAGGCGGAGGCGCAGGGCAGTTCGCCCGAGCTGGACGCGGCCCGGCGCACCGGTGCGGAGGCGGACCGGCTGCTGCGCCAGGCGGCGGAAGCCGCCGCCGCGGCCGGCTTCCCGACCGCGGCCATCGAGGAGTCCCGCCGCGTCAACGCCGCGCTGCTGCAGCGGCTGGAGCAGGGCGCCGCCCTGCCGCGGGCGCAGCGCGATGCCCGGCTGGCGGCGGATATCGGCGCGGCGCGCAGCCAGGTGGCGGATGGCCTGGCCCCGCTGCAGGATGCCGTCTCCCGCCGCCTCGTCGCCGCGGCGCCGGACCTGATCCCGCTGGTCGAGATCGCCGGCCATGGCACCGCGTTGCGCGAGAGCCTCGGCCGCCGCAGCCTGATGCTCTCCGGCTGGCTCGGCGGCCAGCCGGTGACCGCGGCCGGGGTGCAGGCCGCCCAGGCCCTGACCGGGCGCGCCGAGCAGAGCTGGCAGGAGGTCCAGCGCCTCGCCGCCGCGCAGCCTGATGCCTTGCTGCGGGAGAGGCTGGCGACCCAGCGCCGCAACTACGGCGAGACGGCGGAGCCGCGCTGGCGCCGGGTGGTGGAGGCGGCGTCCGCCCGGCTGGTGCCGAACGGCCCGGACTGGCCGGAGACCCTTACTCAGTTCCGCCAATGGGGCGTACCCGCGCTGGCGGAGGTGCTGAAGCTGCGCGACGTGGCGCTGGAAGCGGCGCTGCGCCGGGCCCAGGCGAAACTGGGTGGGGAGCACCGACAGTTCGGCGCGCTGCTGGCGCTCATCTGCGCCCTGGCCGGCATCGGCGCCGGGATCCTGCTCATCCTGCTGCGCCAAGTGGTGCGGCCGCTCGGCGCGCTGACCGCGACGGTGACGCGGATCGCCGGCGGGACGCTGGATCTCAGCGTCCCCGGCCATGGCAGGCGGGACGAGCTGGGCGAGATGGCCCAGGCGATCGAGCAGCTCCGCACCGCCTCGCAGGAGCGGGTGGCGCTGGCGGCGCAGGAGGCGGAGCGCCGCGCCGCCCAACTGGCCCGCGCTGGCCGGGTGGAGACGCTGCTGCGGGAATTCGAGGCGGAGACGGTCAGCGTGCTGCGCAAGGTGGCCGACGCGGCCGGGGAGCTGGACGCCGCCGCAAGCGGCATGGCACAGACCGCAGAGCGCGGCAGCCAGCGTGCCGCTGCGGTGGCGGGCGCCGCCACCTCGGCCAGCGACAACGTGCGCGGCGTGGCCGCAGCGGCGGAGGAGCTTTCCGCCAGCATCGCCGAGGTGGTCCGGCATGTGGAGGCGAGCGCCGGCGCGGCACGGGAGGCCCGCAGCGCCACCGAGGCGACGGACATCACCGTGCGCGGCCTCGCCGAGGCGGCGCAGCGTATCGGCGATGTGGTGAAGCTGATCGGGGATATCGCCGGCCAGACCAATCTGCTGGCGCTGAACGCGACGATCGAGGCGGCAAGGGCCGGCGAGGCGGGGAAGGGCTTCGCGGTGGTAGCGAGCGAGGTGAAGACCCTGGCCGGGCAGACCGCGAAAGCCACGGAGGAGATCGGCCGGCAGATCGCCGATATCCAGAGCGAGACGGCCCGTACCGTCGAGGTCATCGGCCGCATCGCCGGCATCGTCCATCGGCTGAACGAGGCGACGGCGGCGGTGGCGGAAACCGCCTCCCAGCAGGCGACGGCGACGCAGGAGATCGGCCGCTCCGTGGCCGAGGCCGCGGGCGGCGTGGCGGAGGCGGCGGAGAATGCCGGCGGGCTGCGGGCGGATGCGGAGCAGACCGGCAGCACGGCGGGCGAGGTGCGGGCGGCGTCCTCGCAGCTTGCGGCCGAGGCGGCGCGGCTGCGGCACCGGATGGATGATTTCCTGGCGGCGATCCGGGCGGCCTAGAGCGTTTTCGGTTTACATGCGTTCACCGACAACGCTCTACGCCTTTGTTCGCAGAGCAGATTCACGCCTTCGGGCGATGCCGCCCTACGGCGATCTGCTCTGGCTGTCCGGTCCCGGCGAGTAGAGGTGCATCTTCGGCCGGCGAGATGCGCCATGGCAGCAAGCCCGCATGGCGCGGCCAGAACGACGCGGCGTGTTCGAGCCGAGCTTCAAGCGTCGGAAGAGAGTACCCGCGCCCTGGCCGCCCGCCCTGGCCTTCAGTCCGAGTCCGCAACTCGAACCCTGAGGACCGGAATGCAGACCGAGGCCCGGGCCAGGCCCTGGCCCCGCCGGGCGGCACCGGCGCCCAGGGGCAAGGGGCCCCGGGGCTCCGGCGTCCACTACTTCACTTCTTCCGCTGCTCCACCAGCACGCCGCTGGCCTTCAGCGCCTTCAGCTCCTCGGCCGAGAAGCCGTTCCGCGCCAGCACCTCGTCGGTATGCTCGGCGAAGCGCGGCGGCACGCCGCGGGTGCCGCCGGGCGTCCGGCTCAGCTTGATCGGCGTGCCGAGGCCGCGATAGCTGCCGAGCTCCGTCACCATCTCGCGGTGCGCCGTGTGGTCGGCCTGCATCGCCTCATCGACATGCAGCACCGGCCCGGCGGGCAGGCCGGCGGCCAGCATGCGGCGGCAGAGGTCGTGGCCGTCCTCCGTGGCGAAGCGTGCCTCCAGAACTTCGGTCAGCGCTTCCCGGTTCACCACACGACCGCCATTGGTGGCGAAGCGTTCATCCTTCGCCACCTCGGGGATGCCGAGGAAGTCGCAGAATTTGCGGAAGGCCGGGTCGTTGCCGGCGGCGACGAAGATCTCGCAGGTCTTGGTGCGGAACTTCGAATAGGGCACCAGGTTCGGGTGCGGGTTGCCCGTCGCCTTCGGCCGCTTGCCGTTCAGGAAGTAGTTCGGCGCATGCGGGTGCAGCAGCGCCATGCCGCAATCATGCAGCGTCATGTCGCAATACTGGCCCTGGCCGCTGCGCTCCCGCTCCTGCAGCGCCATCAGGATGGCGATGGTGGAGAACAGGCCGGTGGCGATGTCGACGATCGGGGTGCCGAGCCGGGTCGGCCCGCTGGTCTCCGTGCCGTTGATGCTCATCAGCCCGGTCATCGCCTGCAGCACGGCGTCATAGCCCGGGAAGCCGCCGAGCGGCCCGGTGCCGCCGAAGCCGGAGACGCGGCAATGCACGAGGCGGGGGAATTTCTTGCTCAGCACCTCATGGTAGCCGAGGCCCCATTTCTCCATGCTGCCCGGCTTGAAATTCTCGATCAGCACATCGGCGCCTTCCAGCAGCCGCAGCAGCACCTGCTTCCCCTCGGGCTTCGAGAGGTCGAGGCCGACCGACTTCTTGTTCCGGTTGATGTTCAGGAAGTAGCTGGCCGTGCCATCCGCATCGAAGGGCGGGCCCCAGTCGCGCACCTCGTCGCCCTGCGGCGGCTCCAGCTTGATCACCTCGGCCCCGTGGTCAGAGAGCACCATGGTGCAGTAGGGCCCGCCGAGCACGCGGGTGAGGTCGATGACGCGCAGCCCGGCCAGCGCGCCTTCCGAGCGCGCGAGGCCGAGGCCGGTACTCTGGGGCAGGGCATCCATGATGCGGCGACTTTCCTTCCCGGGCTGCAAAGGATGCCGGGAGGGTAGGCCCGCGGCGCGCCCGGGGCAAACCGGCCGCTCGCCCCGGCCGGCAGGGAGGGGGCTGACGCCATGCCGGACCACCCCCTCCTTGAAGGCCCCGGGAAAGCACCGGCTTCCCGGCGGCGCGGCCAGGCTGGTAGCCTGCGGGCGGGGAGGGACCCCGTCTGCGCCGGCGGAAGCTGCACTCGTGCGGCCCCGGCCGCCTTGATTTGGTCGATCGACCGACTTCCACCCCATCCGGACGCGTGCTAGGATGACGACGAACCAAATCAGGGAGGTTCCCATGGCCGCCGCCGAAATCGGGCGCATCGCCCCACAGCCTGGGGATGCCATTTCCGCGCCGGATCCGGTGGCCCGCGCCCGCGCCTTGCAGCCCCTGCTCGCCGCCGAGGGCCCCGCCATCGACCGTGCCATGCAGCTCACCCCCGCGGTGACGGAGGCGCTGCACGCGGCCGGGCTGCACCGCCTGCTGCTGCCGCCGGAGCTCGGCGGCGACGCCCTGCCGCTCGATGTCTATGCCCAGGTGGTGGAGGCGGTGGCGATCGGCGATGCCAGCACCGCCTGGTGCGTGAACCAGAGCAATGTCTCCGTCCTCAGCAGCGCCACCTACCTGGCGCCGGAAGTGGCGCAGCGCCTCTTCGGCCATAGCCGCGCGGCGCTGGCCTGGGGTGCGCGGCATGGCAAGGCGAAGGCGGTGCCGGTGCCGGGCGGCTACCGCGTGACCGGCGCCTGGGAATTCGGCTCCGGCAGCCGCCATTCCGCGCTGCTCGGCGCGCATGTGCCGGTGGTGCTGGAGGATGGGACGCTCCGCCCCGGCCCGGATGGCCGGCCGGAAGACGTGACGGTGATCTTTCCGAAGGAGCAGGCCCGCATCCTCGGGGGCTGGGCCGCCATCGGCCTGCGCGGCACCGGCAGCGATGCCTATGAGGTGACGGACCTCTTCGTACCGGACGCCCATGCCTGCTTCCGCGACCGGTTGGCGGAGCGGCGCATCACCACGCCGGTCACCCTCTTCACCTCGCATCTCTGCTATGCGGCCGGCTTCTCCGCCACCGCGCTCGGCGTCGCCCGCGCCCTGCTGAACGAATACGTGGCGCTCGCCCGCGGCAAGCAGGCCCGCGCCGGCGCCCAGCCCATGGCGGAGAACCACAGCATCCAGTCGGAGGTCGCCCAGCTCGAGGCCAAGCTCCGTGCCCATCGCATGTATCTCTTCGGCACGCTGCAGGAGGCCTGGGCGGAAGCGGAGGGCAGCGGCACGCTGAGCATGCGGATGCGTATGGCGGTGCGGCTGGCCACCACCACGGCGATGCGGGAGGCGACCGACATCTCCGTCGCCTGCTACCGCGCCGGCGGCACCACCTCCGTGCTGGAGTCCAACCCCTTCGAGCGCCGCTTCCGCGACGCCATGGCGGTCTCCCAGCACCTGCAGGGCACGCCCTGGCATCTGGAAACCGTGGGGCGCCATCTGCTCGGCGTGCCGCAGCGGGAAGCCTTCGTCTGATCCGGGGCGGAAATGCCCGGAGGCGCTCCGCCGCGTCTTCGACGGCGGCCGGTGAGGAGCGCCACGAGCGGGCGTTGAGGCACGCCTAGGTGGTAGGATGCCGCTGGCCGGCATCCGGTCCGGCAGGCCCGGCGCTGCATCGCCGGCGAAGGCAGGAGATGACCTGCCTGCCATCGCCGCCACGCGGGGAAGGGGGAGCTGCGTCGTCGCCTCCGCGGGAGGCGCCAAGCCTTCGCTGGCCATCTTCGCCACGCATTGCATCGCCGCGAGCCTGCCGGGCATCTGGCGCACCCGGCGCGCCCCAGATTATTCGCTGGCTTGGCCTGGCGCCGGTGCCTGCCGGTCATCATCACGGGAGCGGGCGGCCGACTGGCCGCCGGCCGGCCCGCCCGCGCGCCATCCCACCAGCCCTCGCTCCTGCCACCCGCAGGCGGCGCCCGGCGCGCTTTTCGTACCGCCCGGCACTGCGAGTTATTGCGAATGACTCGCAATTACATTAGGCTCTCGCCATCGAGGAGTCGCTCCCCGGAGGCACCACATGACCGAGACCAGCAAGCCCGAACCGGCCCCGCGCCCGCCGCCCGCCCCGCGGCCGCCGCATATCCTCGCCAGCACGGATCTGCTCCGCGGCGCCCGCGAAGTCGGGATCCGCCATGGCGAGGAGCTCTACCGCCTGCGCCTGACCGCCGCCGGAAAGCTCATCCTCACCAAGTAATCCCGCCCACCCAGTGCCAAGCCAGCCAGTCTCCGCCACGCGCCAGCCAAGCTTTCCCGCAGGACGGCCCGATCCCCGCATCTCCCTGAGGCTTGCTCCGGCTGCCGCCTTCGCCACCCTGCTGCTGGCGCTGCACATGGCCGCCCCGGCGCAGGAGGCGACGCCCCCGCCACCGCCCGGGATGCCGTGACCGCCACCCGCGCCCCGCGCCGGGTGGGGGCGTGCGCTTCCAGGCGCCCGCGCCAGGGATGCTGCTGCCGGATTATGCCGCCTGATCCCCGGGGCAGGCAGGCAACGCTGCGGGCTCCGCCGTGCCGGCCGGGATGGCAGCCGCCGGTCGCCTGCCGGCAGGGTCGCCGGTGCCCGGCGCCTCCGAGGCGGCTGTGGCTGGCCATCCAGGATGGGGAGCGGGTCGGTCCGCCTCGGCAAGCCGGCGGGGGGGCGCGGCAAGCGGCGGGGCCGCCGCGCCGCTCTCCCACCTTGACCTTCCCGGCATGGCAACCCTCTTCCTCCCGGAGCATGGAGGCTCCGGCCTCCGGCAGGAGGTGCAGATGAATATCGGGCAGGCGGCGGCGGCATCCGGCATCTCGGCCAAGATGCTGCGCTATTACGAGGAGATCGGGCTGATGCCCCGGGCGAGCCGCAGCCCGTCCGGCTACCGCCTCTATACCGAGGCCGATGTCCAGACCCTGAGCTTCATCCGCCGGGCCCGCGACCTCGGCCTGTCCATCGAGCGCATCCGCCTGCTGATTGGGCTCTGGCATGACCGGGACCGGCCGAGCGCCGAGGTGAAGCGCATCGCGCTGGAGCATGTGGCGGAGCTCGAGGACCGGATCGCCGAGCTGACCGCAATGCGGGACCGGCTGCGCGCCCTGGCAGGCCATTGCCATGGCGACGCCCAGCCGGATTGCCCGATCCTGGAGGAGCTGGAGGCAGGCCGCCCGGTCCCCGCCGGGCCCAGAGGCCGCGCGAAGCGCGCGGCGCCGGCCCCGGTGAGCTGAGGCGGGGGGCTGGCGCGGATGTACAGGCGGCGGCAAGGCTGGGCAGAGGTGGGTGGCGCAGCGCTTGGCCCTGCTGCTGTTCCTGCTTGCCATCCAGCCGCCCCTTGCGGCGCTTAGGGCCGCGCCAGCGCACGGTACGGGCAGCCATGACCATCAGGTCCGCAAACGGCCTGGTGCTCAATTCATGTTCGCCAGCCCGCGATAAGCCGCTCAACAGATTGGAATTCGCAGTGGAATGCGCGCCATGGGATAATTCCATCCGCTCGCAGATTGTTCTAGGCTTGCGACGCCGCGTCCGGCGAGGTGCCGATCGTGGTTCATGCGGGGAGGGGAAGCTTGGCACCGACGACAACTCCCCCGAAGCTGTCCATGGGCCAGGAAACGATCAGGATCGTTCTTGAGGACATGCTTGCGGATGAGGGGTTGCCGGCGGACTACGCTCAGCTGAAGCCTGGCCATGTTCCGAAGCTGAAGAAGGTGTGCCGCAGATTCATGGAGATCTGCTTCGGGACTGGCACCAGCCTCCCCTTGACCTTCTTCGATCAGTATCTGGGCGGCAGCGGGAACGTCTTCACAATCTCGACGGAAGACCTGCTGAAGGAGGATTCCGCTGCAAGGCTACGCGTCGAGGGGGAGATCACCAGGCGCGCCTTGCTGTTCGGATCGGATCCGTCGCATCGCAGGCGGGGGAACATCGCCTTCCTCGACTTCAGGGGCCAGCTGAATATCAAGCAGAGAAACTATTCCACGGTGAAGTGGTGGGGCGCGCTGGGTAGTTTCTTCATCAATTATTTCGCAACCCAGGGCGACTGGCAGACGGGCGCGGTGCGGGTGAAGATCGTCGGCGGGGATACCTATCGCTGGGACCCCAATAACTACGACAGGCCGACGGTCTGCTTTCACCAGCTCTGCGCCAGGCTTGAGGAACTTGGCGGCGCCAAGCAGTTTCCGATATACGGCACCCCGGCCGAGCGGCTTCTGCCCTGCTGGCTGCCGACCCTGATGCCGCTCGATCTCTCATCGGAGGTCGAGAGCAGCGGGCAGGTCGTGTCGAAGGTCATCTCCAACGTCAAGGAGAACTATACCTGGGGGGCCGGAACGGCACGTGCCCGCGCCTTCCTGAAATCCCTTACCGACTAGAGCGTTTTCGGTTCACATGCGTTCACCGAAGACGCTCTACGCTTTTGTTTGCGGAGCAGATTCACGCCTTCGGGCGATGCCGCCCTAGGGCGATCTGCTCTAGAACAATCTTCGACCAGTCGAATCATCTGATCGGAGTCCCCTGTCTGGAAAATACAAGTTCCGGGGCCGCTTATCGCTGACCTGATGGATCACGGCCCGATCCATCAGGTCGGAGGCACCGATTGGCGGGCTATGCGCCCCGGCACGGTCTCCGCTTCCCCCGGCTTGCCAGTGCCGCCGCAGGTGCCTCAGCCCGCCTCGCCCAGCAGGTGCAGCACCAGCTCCCGCCGGTGCGGGCGCGTCCGGTGTTCATAGAGATAGATCGCCTGCCAGGTGCCGAGGACCGGCCGGCCCTGCTCCACCGGAATGGAGAGCTGCGTCTGGGTCAGCATGCTGCGGATATGCGCCGGCATGTCGTCCGGCCCCTCATCGGCGTGGCGGTAGCGCTCCGCCCCGCCATCCGGCACCAGCCGCGCCAGGAAGGCCTCCAGATCCACCTGCACCTCCGGCGAGGCATTCTCCTGCACCAGCAGGGAGGCGGAGGTGTGGCGGCACCACAGCGTCAGCAGCCCGGTGCCGATGCCCTGCGCCACCACCCAGCGGCAGAGGGGCGCGGTGATGTCGACGAGGCCGCGGCCCCGCGTCGCCACCTCCAGCCGGTGCAGTGCCTGGCGCATGGCGCTCATCCGGGCAGCAGGGTCTGGCGGCGGGCCAAGGCCTCCAGCGCCGGCCATTCCGCCTGCATCGGCACCATCTCGCAGCGCGACCAGATGGGGTTCTGGTCGGCGTAGTGCGGGCTGCCGGGATGCCCGGAGGCCCCGAGGAAGACGCACCAGCGGCTGTTCTGGAAGGCGCCGACATCGAAGACGTAGCGCGCCAGTGCGCCATAGGCGGCGGATGGCCCGGCGGGGGCGACGACGCCATTGGCCAGCACCGTGTCGCCATCCCCGCCGATCGGCAGGGAGGGCGGGTCGAGCACTGGCGCGGCCTCCGGGAACAGCGCCGAGAGCGGGTGGGTGAAGCGCGGCTGGTGCATCTCGCCCCATGGGGTGGTGGGTGGCGCGGCGGCCACCTCCTCCAGCGCCTCGGCCAGCAGGGTGTTCCATGTGGCGCCGCGCAGCAGGCCGGCATCATCGGCGCGCAGCAGCGCTGGCGTGGCCCACCAGAGCTGGGTGAGGGGGGCGACGCCCGGCGCCGGGGAGAGCCACTCCGTCCCCGCCAGCGCAGCGAGGCCGCTGGTCGCGCCGAAGCGGCGGACCAGCGCGAGGCGCAGGGCGATATAGGCGGTGGCCTCGGCGGAGCCCGCCTCCATCCGCGCATTCCAGGCCAGCAGCCGGGCCCGCAGCGCCTCGGCGGCCGGGGAGAGGCCGGCAAGGGTGCGGAGGCGATCGCGCAGCTCCGCCGCCGGCTGGCTCAGCGTATCGGCATGGATGCGCGCCGCGCCCTCCGGGCTGCGCAGCGCCGGCGCCGCCAGCAGGGCGAGGATGCGCTTGGCGCGGTAGGGCGGGTGGCAATCCGTGCAGATATAGTCCGGATGGTCATCCGCCACCGGCCGGTTGTTGGCGGTGGCGAGCAGGCCCGGCGCCGGATCGATGAGGCGCGGCATGTCCTCATGCGCGATCCAGCCCTGCCATTCATGCGCGCCGGTCCAGCCCGGCACCGGCAGCCAGCCATTCTCCCGCCCGCGTCGGGGCAGGCGGGCGCGCAGCAGCCAGCCGGTATGGCCCCCGGTATCCGCCGCCAGCAGATTGTGGTCGATCAGCCCCCAGCCGCGCGTCGCTTCGTAGAGCTGCGCCACGCTGCCGGCGCGCAGCATGCGGGGCAGGCAGTCGAAGGAGAGGTCGGTCTCGGCGAATTGCACGCTCTTCAGCGCCAGCGCCGTGCCCTTTGCCGGATCGCCGCAGATGACCGGGCCATGGCGGGTTTCGAGGATCTCGACGGGGCGCGGCGCGTCGCCGCGGACCGCCACCATCTCCTCCCGCCGCCATACGGGCTCCCATGCACCCTGGAACAGGGCGTGGCGGGCCTCCGCGTCGAAGCGCTCCAGATAGAGGTCGTGGATGTCGGCGAAGGTGTGGGTGACGCACCAGGCGACCCTGCCGTTCTGAGCGAAATGCGGGAAGCCCGGCACGCCGGGGACGGCCAGGCCGATGGCATCGATTTCCGGGCAGGCGAGCTGCCCCTGGGCATACATCCCCGGCACCTCGAAGACCCGGTGCGGGTCGCCCGCCAGCACCGGCCGGCCGGTCGAGGAGAGATGCCCCGCCACCACCCAGTTGTTGCTGCCGCCGCCCGTCGCGTCCGGCGCCGCCGCCTCCAGCAGCGCGGCGGCGGCCGGGGCAAGCTCGGCAAGGCTGGCACGCCAGCGCTCGGCTTCCACCCCCGCCGGGGTGATGAGCAGATCGCCGCCACCATCATCGTAGCGCAGCAGCGTCACCGCCTCGCCCGCGATCGGCAGGGCGGCGGCACGCCACAGCTTGAACCAGACCGAACCCATCAGCAGCCCGAGCCGACGCATGACGGCAAGGCAGTGCCAATCCTCCCAGGGCTCCGGCGTCGCGCCCAGCAGCGCGTATTCCACCGGCAGCGGCGCGCCGGAGGCGAGGAAGGCGTTCACCCCCGCGACATAGGCGGCGAGCATGGCGCGCGCCTCCCCGCCCAGCGCCTCGGTGTCGCGCCGGCAGGCCGCCGCCATGCCGAGGCGCCGCGCCAGCGCATCCGCGGCGAAGGCCACAGGGCCCAGCCATTCGGCGGAACGTCCCAGGGCGCGCCGCCGGTTCAGCTCCATCTGGAAGAGCCGATCCTGGGCATGGGTGAAGCCCTGGGCGAAGAAGGCATCCGCCATGTTCGCCGCCCGGATGTGCGGGACGCCGAAGCCGTCCCGCAGCACGGCGACGGGTGCGGTGAGTCCGGCGAGACGCAGCTCGCCCTCCAATGGCGGCACCGCCTGCTGCGCCGCCTCTGCCCATTGCCGCATGCCTGGCTCCCGCTCCCTCCCGCGCATCCTGGACCTGGCGGCGTGCGGTGCAAAGTGGTGCTGGACCCTGCTGCGGCGCCGGTCTCAAATGCGCCCAGAGGGAGGACCGGGGGCTTCCGGCCATCGGCGCCACAAGCGCCTGGCCCGGCATCGCCCCCGGCATGCGCAGGCGGGTCAGGGGACCCGCCGGCCATGTGCGGCATTCCCGAGGCGCCCCCCGCGCGGGGCAAGGATGCGGGGGGCGCGGCGCGGGCCCTCCCAAGCTGCTGGGAGCATCTCGATGCAGGGCATGTCCATCACCCGCCGCACCGCCTTGGGCGCCGGCCTGGCGATCCCCTTCTTCCCCCGGGCCCGGGCGCAGGCGGCGCCGGTGAACGTCATGCTGGAAAGCGAGGTGGTCATCCTCGACCCGCATGCCACCACCGCCGCCATCACCCGCACCTTCGCCACCCATGTCTTCGACACGCTGTTCAGCATGGACGGCCGGGGAATGATCCGGCCGCAGATGGTCGAGGCCTGGGAGCGCAGCGCCGATGGCCTCGCCTGGAGCTTCCGTCTCCGCCCTGGGCTCCGCTGGCATGATGGCGGGGAGGTCACCGCCGCGGATTGCGTCGCCAGCCTGGAGCGCTGGGCGCCGCGCGACAGCCTCGGCCGCATGCTCTGGGCGGCGAAGGCGGAGCTCGTGGCGCAGGACGCCCGCAGCTTCCGCCTGACCCTGACCCGCCCCTTTCCCCTGGTGCTGGAGGTGCTGGGCAAGCCCAACGCGCCCCTGCCGGTGATGCTGCCGGAACGCCTGGCGCGCATCCCGGTGGAGCAGCGCATCCGCGAGCCGATCGGCAGCGGCCCCTTCCGCTTCCGCGCCACGGAGTGGCGCCCCGGCAATGTCATGGTGCTGGAGCGCTTCGAGGCCTATGTGCCGCGCGAGGAGCCGGCCAATTTCCTCGCCGGCGGCAAGCGCGTGCACCTGCCGGCGGTGGCGCTGAAGACCCTGACCGACCAGACCACCGGCGCCAATGCACTGATGGCCGGCGAGATCGACTACATGCAGTACCTGCCCTTCGACCTGCTGCCGCGGCTGGAGCGCGCCCGCGGGGTGCGGGTGATCGGGCTCGGCGGCATCCACATGTTCCAGGGCAATTTCCGCATCAACCACGCGGCTTCGCCGATGGACGACCCCGCCATCCGCCGCGTGCTGTGGCGCTGCGCCGACCAGGCCTCCATCCTCACCGCCATCGGCGTGCCGCCCGCCTACCGGGCACCGGCCTGCCCCGCCTTCTTCCTCTGCGACGCGCCGCTCGACAGCCGCGCCGGCGCCGCCGAGATGGCCTATGACCCGGCCGAGGCGAAAAGGATGCTCGCCGCCACCCGGTACAAGGGGGAGAAGCTGGTCTTCATGACCACCGCCGGCGGCATCAGCCAGACGGCGACGGAGGTGATGATCCAGTCCATGCAGCAGGCCGGCTTCCAGGTGGAGGAGCAGGTGATGGACTGGGGCACGGTGCTGGCCCGGCGGGCGAAGCGGGAAGGCTGGCACCTCTTCGCCGTCTATGCCAACGGCACGGACATGTTCTCCCCGCTGACGCATTTCTACATCGCCAATACCTGCGCCGATTATCCCGGCTGGGATTGCGACCGGGAGGTGGCGGCGCTGCTGACCGCCTTCGCCGAAGCCGGTGACCCCGCCGAGCGGCGGCGGATCGCGGAGGCGATCCAGGCGGCGGCAGCGAAGCATGTGCCCGCCGTGATGTGGGGCCAGTTCACCATCCCGGCCGGGGTGCGGGAGCGGCTGCGCGACATGCCGCGCGCAGCCTACCCGATGTTCTGGGAGGCGCGGGTTTGAGGGCTGCGGCAGCGGGCGGCGCGTCCCATTCCCACGCGGCGCGGCGGCCGGAGGGGCGGGGCGGCTGGCCCTCGCCATGTCGGCCTCGAACCGCTCCTGCCGGGCTTCCGGACCGCCAGGCGATCCCGCCCGGCTTGGAGCATCTCCTGGCCGCAATTCCCCGGCCGCGGCGGCGGCGGAAGGCGCCGGGAGGTGGCAGGCAGCGGCCATGCCGGCCCGTCCGGCGCCTGGCGCGCCGCGCTGCCGGGGCATCACGGATGGACGCATCGCTGGCCCGCCATTATGACCGGCGGGCCATGGCGACGGGGCCGGACCGCATGGGATCGCAGCGCGCCCTTCGGGGCGGATGGTGAGCATCGGCCTTTCGCCGGAGGAATGGCAGGCCGTCCGGCTCAGCCTCGAGGTCGCGGCGCGCGCCGTGCTGGTGAACCTGCTGCCTGCCATCGCCGCCGCCTGGGTGCTGGCGCGCTGCCGCTTCCCTGGCCGCCTGCTGCTGGATGCGGCGTTGCACCTGCCGCTGGTGGTGCCGCCGGTGGTGGTGGGCTGGGCGCTGCTGCTGCTCTTCGGCGTGCGCGGCCCGATCGGCGCGCCGCTGCAGGAGTGGTTCGGCATCCGGCTGGTCTTCTCCACTGCCGGCGCCTCGCTGGCCACGGCGGTGATGAATTTCCCGCTCATCGTCCGGGCCGTACGCCTCGGGCTGGAGGCGGTGGATCCGGGGCTGGAGGCGGCGGCGCGCACCCTCGGCGCCGGCCCGCTTGACCGCTTCCTCACCGTCACCCTGCCGCTGATGTCGCCCGGCATCCTGGCCGGCGCGGTCACCGCCTTCGCCGCCGGCCTCGGGGAGTTCGGCGCCGTCATCACCTTCGCCTCCAACATCCCGGGCGAGACCCAGACCCTGCCGCTGGCCATCTATGCCGCCACCCAGACCCCGGGCGGGGAGGCGACGGCGGCGCGGCTGGCGCTGGTCTCCTTCGCCCTGGCCATCTGCGGCTTGGTGCTGGCGGAGCTGATCGCCGGCCGCATGCATCGCTGGCTGGGCCGCGCCTGATGCTGGAGGTGGCGCTGCGGCACCGCTTCGGCCCGGCCGGCTTCGCGCTGGAGGCGGCCTTCGCCACCCCGCCGCAGGGGGTGACGGCGCTGTTCGGCCCCTCCGGCTGCGGCAAGAGCACCATCCTCGCCGCCGTCGCGGGTTTGCTGCGGCCGCAGGCGGGGCGCATCGCCCTGGACGGCACCCTGCTGCTGGATACCGCCACCCGCCTCTTCCTCCCGCCCGAGCGGCGGCGCTGCGGCATGGTGTTCCAGGATGCGCGTCTCTTCCCGCATCTCGGGGTGGAGAGGAATCTGCGCTACGGCGAGCGCCGCGCGCCGCAGGACGCCACCGGCCCCGGCTTCGAGGAGGTGGTGGCGCTGCTCGGCCTCGGCCCGCTGATGGGGCGCCGGGTCGTGCAGCTCTCGGGCGGGGAGCGGCAGCGCGTCGCCCTCGGCCGTGCCCTGCTCTCCCGCCCCCGCCTGCTGCTGATGGACGAGCCCCTGGCGGCGCTCGATGCCGAACGCCGGCAGGAGGTGCTGCCCTTCCTCGCCCGGCTGCGCGATGTCGCCGGCCTGCCCATCCTCTACGTGACCCATGCGCTGGAGGAGGTGGACGCGCTCGCCGATGCGCTGGTGCTGCTGGAGGGCGGCCGGGTACTGGCCGCCGGCCCGGTGGAGGAGCTGACCGCCCGCACCGACCTGCCCCTCGCCCGGCGCCGCGATGCCGGGGTGCTGCTCGGCTGCCAGGTGGCGGAAACCGGGCAGGACGGGCTGACCCGCCTCAGCTTCCCCGGCGGCGCGCTGCTCACCACCCTGCCGCCCGGCCCCCCGGGCACGAAGCTGCGCCTGCGCCTCCGCGCCCGGGACATCGCTGTGGCGCTGGCGGAGCCGCGGGACATTTCCACCCGCAACGTCCTGAAGGCGCGCATCGCCGCCATCCAGCCTGCCCCGGCGCCGCAGGAGGTGTTCCTGGATCTCGCCATCGGCCCCAGCCATCTGCTGGCCTGCGTCACCCGGGACAGCGTGGCGCGGCTTGGCCTGCGTCCGGGCCTCGAGCTCTGGGCGCTGGTGAAGGCCGTCACCTTCGAACACCGCGTGGCGAGCGGGGAACCGCCCGCCGCCTCGGCGGCTATGGGGTGATCCGCCTCCTCGCGCCGGAGCCTGCCCATGCGTTCCTGCATTGCCTGCCGCTTCATGCTCTGCCACGCCGCCATCGGCTTCGGCATCGCCACCCTGTTCCTTGCCGCGCTGCTGCGGGCCGATCCGGGCGGCGTCGCCGGGGTGCTGCGCCAGGCCGGCGGCCATCCCTGGCCGCTGCTGCTGCTCTGGCTCTTCTGCGGCCTGACCTTCGGCGGCCTCCAGATCGGCGCCGCCATCATGCTGCTGGCGGAGCGGCCGGACGGCCGGGGGGAGGGGCATCTGCGGCCCATCCCCATCCGGGTCACTCGGCGCGGATCCCGAGCTGGCTGATCAGCGGGCCGAACAGCCCCCAGAGCTGGCGGAGCTGGTCGAGGAATTCGGTTGGCCCGCGCGGCCCGACCTCGACCGCGATGGTTTCGAAATGCTGGCGCAGCGCCGGCCTTGCCAGCCCGTCCCGCACCTCGGTCCAGAGCCGCTCGATGATCGGCTGCGGCGTGCCGGCCGGCACCATCAGCCCGTTCCAGCCGCCGATGTCGTAATCCCGCGGCCCGCCCACCGCGGCAAGGGGCGGGATCTCCGGCATCAGCCGCGACGGGGTGGCGGTGGTGAGGCCGAGGGCACGCAGCTTGCCCTCCCGCACCAGGCGCAGCGCCGCGGCGGGGGTGTCGAAGCCGAAATCCACATTGCCCCCGAGCAGCGCGGCAACCGCCGGGGCGCTGCCCTGGAAGGGGATGTGCAGCGCCTGCAGCCCCGCCTTCGCCAGGAACAGGGCGGTGACCAGGTGCTGCGCCCCGCCGACGCCGGAGGAGCCATAGCTGTACTTGTCTGGGGCGTCGTGCAGCAGGCGGAGGAAGGCGGCGAGGTCGGTGGCGGGGAATTCCGGCTTCACCAGCAGCATGAAGGGGGTGAGGCCGTAGCTGGCCACCGGTGCCAGCTCCCGCTCCACGTCATAGGGCGTGCGCTGGACCAGCGGGCTGAAGCTGATCGGCCCGATGGAGGCGGCGAGCAGGGTGTAGCCATCCGGCGGCGCCTTGGCGACCATGTTGGTGCCGATCTGCCCGCCGGCCCCCGGCCGGTTCTCCGGCACCACGATCTGGCCGAGCTTCTCGGTGAAGAGCTGGGCGACGAGCCGGCCCTGGACATCCGTGGACTGGCCGGGCGGCCAGGGGATGATCATGCGCATCTGCCGGCTGGGCCAGGGCGGCTCGGTCTGGGCCAGGGCAGGGCGGGCGAGGGGCAGCAGGGCGGGCATGGCCCGCAACAGGTGGCGGCGGCGTGGCATGGTCGTTTCCCCCGGGCCGGCAGCGGCCTCGGACGTGCCGCTTCGCTGGCCCGGCGCAGCCTAGAGCAGATATCCGGGAGGGCAAGGATCCCTGCGGCGGGCATTTCACCCTGAGACGTGATCGCCCCGGGCAGTGCGGAGGCGGGGAGGAGGCCGTGCCACCGGGCCGGAAGCGGGCGCGCGATTCCCATGGCGGGAATGTTTGTGGCTTGCCCGCCCCCGCGCACCTCGGTAGAGTTCTCCGACATTGCGAATGACTCGCAATTTGGCAAGGTGGCGAGAGTGTCAGGCATGCAGGCTTCGGTCATGCGAGAGTCGATTGCCGGGGCGGGTGGCACGATGCGGCGCTGCGAGCGGGCCGTGGTCAATGCCTACCGGGAGCTGCGCGAGGCCGGCTCGGACGATCTCATCGCCTTTCGTGCCTGCACCACCATCTACCGGGTGCACCACCCGGAGGCCTCCATCCAGGAGGCGCGGCATCTGGTCGCCGAATGGATCGACCACCACGTCATCCGCGGCGATGACGGCCCGACCGAGGGCTGCGACTGCGACTGAGGCCGCCGACCGCCACCACCGGCAGGCTGTGAAGGGCGCCTCGGGCGCCCTTTTTCATTTGCTTGGTGCGCCGAGCCGCCGGCCCCTTGCCCCGGCGGCCGATCCCTGACCGCCCGCTGCCAGTCGCGGCTTTGCCGCGGCTGGCTGTGCGAGGCCCTCGGGCCGGAAACGCCGCCGGGACCCCGGCGGCGTTGCGCGGCAACCCCGTAGGGGAGTTCAGCCCGGGCTGCCGCGCTGCCCGCCGCGCAGGCGGAGCGGCACGAAGCGCTGGCCCTGCTGGGTCTCGATCAGCAGCAGCGCGCTCGGCCGGTTCTGCTTGCGGAGCTGCTCCAGCCGCTGCTGCACCTCCTGCGGCGTGGTCACCCGCTCCTGCTGCACCTCGACGATGACGTCGCCGGGCCTGAGCTCGCGCTCCGCCGCCGGGCTGTCCGGCGCCACCTCCATGATGACCACGCCGCGCTGGTCCGGGCGCAGGCTGAAGCGGTCCCGCACCTCCGGCGAGATCGGCGCGACGCGGAGCCCGAGGCCCGACAATTCGGTCGGCCGGCTGGCCGGCGCCTGGGGATTCGCCGCCGCCTGCTGCTGGTCGCCCGGCAGCTCGCCCACGGTGACGGAGAGCGTCACCTCCTTGCCGTCGCGCCAGACCACCACCGGCACCTGCCGGTCCACCGGCGTATCGGCCACGATGCGGGGCAGGTTGCGCATCTCCCGCACCTCCTGCCCGTTGAAGCGGAGGATGACGTCGCCGTTGCGGATGCCGCTCTTGGCCGCCGGCCCGTCCTCCTGCGCCCGCGCCACCAGCGCGCCGCGGCCGCCGCCGGAGAGGCCGAGGCTCTCGGCGATCTCGTCCGTCACCTGCTGGATGTTCACCCCCAGCCAGCCGCGCCGCACCCGCCCGCCTTCCTGGAGCTGCGCCACGATGTTGCGCGCGAGGTTGGAGGGGATCGAGAAGCCGATGCCGATGGAGCCACCGGTCGGCGAGTAGATGGCGGTGTTGATGCCGATCACCTGGCCGTCCAGGTTGAACAGCGGGCCGCCTGAATTGCCCCGGTTGATCGCCGCATCCGTCTGGATGAAGTCGTCATAGAGGCCCTGGTTGATGTTGCGGCCGCGGGCGGAGACGATGCCCGCCGTGACCGTGCCGCCGAGGCCGAAGGGGTTGCCGATGGCCAGCACCCAGTCGCCAACCTGCGCCGTGTCGCTGTCGCCGAAGCGCACCGCGGTCAGCGGCTTGTCGGTGCGGATCTTCAGCACGGCGATGTCGGTGCGCGGGTCGGTGCCCAGCAGCTCGGCGCGGATGCTGGTGTTGTCCTGCAGGATGACGTTGATCTCGTCGGCGCCGTCGATGACATGGTTGTTCGTCACCACGATGCCGTTCTGCGCATCCACCACGAAGCCGGAGCCGAGGGCGCGGGCCTGGCGCCGCTGCGGCGCCTCCGGCGCGCCGGGGCCACCCGGCCCGCCCGGGCGGTTGCGGTTGAAGAAGTCGCGGAAGAATTCCTCGAAGGGGCTGCCGGGCGGCGCCTGCGGGGTGTCCGGCGCATCCGGCCGCTGGCCGGGCCGGGCGGCGTTCTGGCTGGTGGAGATGTTCACCACCGCCGGCAGCAGCTGCCGGGCGAGCGGGGCGAAGGAGGAGGGGGCATCCCGCATCGGCACCGCATGCGGGGCATTGGCCGAGGGGTCGGCCGGCGGCACCGCTGCCGGCGGCGTGGTGGGCGGGGCCGCCGGCGCCTGGGCGAAGGCGGGCCCCAGGGGCAGGGCGGCAACCAGCGTGGCCAGGGCAAGCGGGGCCAAAGCAAGCCGGGCAGGGGCAAGCCGGACCGGGGCGGGTGGGGAACTGCGCATCAGCTTGTCCTCATCTCCTCGCGGCGGGGTGCTTCCCCGGCCGCGGCGGTAGGGTGAGCGGACGGGCCGGCGGCCCGCCCTGGTCAGGGCTGCGCCGCGGCCGGGGCCGGCGCGGCGGCCGGGCCCGGGGGGGAGGCCGGGGCGGCCGCCTGGGGCAGGCTGCGGAAATAGCGGAAGAACTCGCTGTCCGGGCTCAGCAGCATGCGGGACTCCCCATCCGAGAAGGCTTCCCGCATCGCCTGCATGGTGCGCCAGAACTGGAAGAATTCCGGGTCCTGCTGGAAGGCCTCGGCGAAGATGCGGATGGCCATCTGCTCGCCCTGGCCGCGCAGGATCTCGGCCTGGGACTGCGCCTCGGCCAGCAGCACGGTGCGGTCGCGCTCGGCCGCGGCGCGGATGCGCTGGGCCTGCTCGGCGCCCTCCGCCCGCTGCTCCCGCGCCACCCGCTCGCGCTCCGACTGCATGCGGGAGAGGATGGCCTGGGTGTTCTCCTCCGGCAGGTCGGCGCGGCGGATGCGCACATCCGTCACCTCGATGCCGAAGTTCTTCGCCTCCTGGTCCACCCGTTGGCGGATCTCGCCCATGATCCGGGCGCGGTCGGCCGAGAGGACGGCGAGCAGGGTCTCGCTGCCCAGCGTATTGCGCAGGGTGGAGGAGACAATGGGGGCGAGCCGCAGGCGGATGCCACCCTCCGTCGCGCCCACCGTCTGGTAGAAGCGCAGCGGGTTGGTGATGCGGTAGCGGGTGAAGGTGTCCACCACGATCCGCCGCTGGTCGCCGAGGATCACCTCCTGCCCCGGCGCGTCGAAATCCAGCAGCCGCCGGTCGAAGGCGATCACCGAATCGACGAGCGGAACCTTCCAGTTCAGGCCGGGCTCGGAGATCACCCGGCGCGGTTCGCCGAAGCGGGTGATCAGCACCTGCTGGGTCTGATGGACGGTGAAGAGGGCGGACATGGCGCCGACGACCACGACGCCGAGCACCACGACAAGGAGGATGAGGCGATTCATCGCGCCGCCCCCGTCGCGCCGCGCGGCGCGTTGCCGAGGGTGGGCGCCGCGGCGCCTGGCGCCGGGCGCGGCGCCCGGGCGGCCTCGCCGCCGAGATTCAGGAAGGGCACCAGCCCCTGCAGCCGGTCATCGACGATGACCTTCGGATTGCGCCGCAGGATGTCCTCCATGGTTTCGAGATAGATGCGCCGCATGGTGATGTCGCGCGCCTGGCTGTAGGCCGCGAGCACCTGGGTGAAGCGCTGCGCCTCGCCGCGCGCCCTTGCTTCCTGGCTGTCGCGGAAGGCCTGGGCTTCCTGCAGCATGCGCTCCGCCTCGCCGCGGGCGCGAGGGATGATGTCGTTGCGGTAGGCCTCGGCCTCGTTGCGCTGCCGCTCGCGGTCCGCCGCGGCGCGCTGCACGTCGCGGAAGGCCTCGATGACGGCCGCCGGCGGATCCACCTTCTGCAGCTGCACCTGGGTGATGGCGACGCCCGCCCGGTACTGGTCCATGATGGCCTGGGTGCCCTGCGCCACCTGGGTCTCGATCAGCCCGCGCGCCTCGGTCAGCGCCGGCTGGATCGGCGTGCGGCCGATCACCTCGCGCATCACGCTCTCGGCCGCCGATTTGATGGTGGTTTCCGGGTTGCGGGTGTTGAACAGGAAGTCGCCGGCATCGCGGATGCGCCAGCGGACGACGAAGTCGATGTCGATGATGTTCTCGTCGCCCGTCAGCATGAGCGACTCCTCCAGCACGTCGCGCCCGACCGGGCCGCGCGCGGTCGGCTGCTCGCCGGAGCGGTAGCCGATGAAGACGAGGTTCTCCGTGGTGACGCGGGGCGTCATCACGCTCTCGATCGGCCAGGGGAGGTGGTAGTTCAGGCCGGGCTGGGTGGTGCCGGTGAAGGCGCCGAAGCGCAGCACCACGCCCTGTTCGTCCGGCTGGACGCGGTAGATGCCGGAAGCCGCCCAGGCGGCGAGGAGGAGGAGCAGCAGCACGCCGACGGCGAGCCCGCTGCCGCTGCCCTGCGGCAGCCAGCCGAGCGGGCCGCGCATCCAGTCCTGCGCGCGGCGGATGAGTTCGTCGAGATCCGGGCCCGGCCCGCCCCCGGGGCCGCGATTGCCGCCCCCGGGCGGGTTCGGCGGTGGCGTTCCCCACGGCCCCCCCGGACGGGGATTGCCCCAGGGGCTGGGTCCGCCATTGTTCAACGCCATTGCTTGTGTCGGCCTCCGCTGGTCGTCCCGGCCAGACCGCCAGGCAGCATCCGCGCGCCGGGGGCTGGATGCGTTCCGTCGGTCCAGCCATATGTCACCGCCCAGGCCGCCGCAAGTCGGGCGCCGCCCCTGCCGCAGGGAGCGGCCCCGGAGTGGCCCCGCGGGGCGACGGCACGGGCGGCGTGCTGTTTCGGCGCGATATTGTCGGGTGGTGGGAGCTTTTCAAGCGATGGCCGAACAACTGGTCGAGGCGGTGACGGCGGCGCTCCGCCGGGTGCAGGACCCGGTCTCCGGCCGCGACCTGGTCAGCGCCGGCATGGTGCAGGGGCTCGCGGCGCGGGACGGGCTGGTGCAATTCGCCCTCGCCGTGCCGCGGGAGCGGGCGCGGGAGATGGAGCCGCTGCGCCAGGCGGCGGAGCAGGCGGCGGCGGCCGTGCCCGGGGTGCTGAGCGCGACCGTGGTGCTGACGGCGCATCGCGAGCCGCAGGGGCCGAAGCCGGGCGGTGCCGGGCAGGCGGCGCCGGCGCATGGCCATGCGCATGCCCATGCGCCGCGCCCCGGCCCGAAGGCCCCGGCGGGCCAGGGGCCGCTGCTGCTGCCGGAGGTGTCGAAAATCGTCGCCGTCGCTTCCGGCAAGGGCGGCGTCGGCAAGTCCACCACCGCGGTGAACCTCGCGGTCGCGCTGGCGGCGCAGGGGCTGCGCGTCGGCCTGCTGGATGCCGACATCTACGGCCCCTCCCTGCCGCAGATGCTGGGGGCACGGGAGAAGCCGCGCACCGAAGGCCAGCAGATCATCCCGCTTTCCCGCTGGGGGCTGAAGGCGATGTCCATTGGCTTCCTGGTCGATACCGAGACGCCGATGATCTGGCGCGGCCCGATGGTGATGGGGGCGCTGGAGCAGCTCATGGGCCAGGTGGCCTGGGGCGCGCTCGACGTCATGCTCGTAGACATGCCGCCGGGCACCGGCGATGCGCAGCTCACCATGTCCCAGCGCGTGCCGCTGGCCGGCGCCGTCATCGTCTCCACGCCGCAGGACGTGGCGCTGCTGGATGCGCGGCGCGGCATCCGCATGTTCGAGAAGGTGAACGTCCCGGTGCTCGGGCTGATCGAGAACATGTCCTTCTATTGTTGCCCGAATTGCGGGCACCGGGCGGAGCTCTTCGGCCATGGCGGGGCGCGGGCCGAGGCGGAGAAGCTGGGGGTAGAATTCCTCGGCGAGTTGCCGCTGAAGCTCGAGATCCGGGAGCTGGCGGATGCCGGCACGCCGATCGTCGCGGCACGGCCCGAGACGCCGGAGGCGCGGGCCTATGCGGCGATTGCGGCGCGGCTCTGGGCGAAGCTTTCGGGCGCGGCGGCGGCGGCGGGGCCGCGGATCGTGATCGAATAGGGGAGGGCGGTTGCCGGCGCCGGGCCCCTGTCCCCCGGCAGCCGGGCCGCCGGAGGACAGGGGGACGCCTCGCCCGGGGGGCAGCGGGGCGTGGCGCGGTCGGGCTCAGTCCGGCAGGCGCATGAAATTCGCAGCCGCGGTGGCGCGCGACATCAGCGCCCGCATGTCCGGGTTGTCCTGCGAATTCTCCGCGATCAGCGCTTCCATGGGGCAGAAGAACTCATGCGCCTGGGCGATCTGGCTACGGGCGAAGCCGTCATAGTGCCGGCTCTTCAGGCCGAAGACCACGCGCACGTCGCGGACCGGCAGGATGAGCGGCGTCTGCGGCTCCGCCTTCAGCATGCGGATGAGCTTCCAGCGCGGCATCGCGTCATTCGGCTGCACCGGCGCCAGCAGCCAGGGCACCGGGCAATAGGCGAGCAGCGAGCTGGTGCTCGGCGCGAAGCGGGAGCGCTTGTCGAGCAGGTTCTGCAGGGAGGAGCAGGCCTCAATGCAGAGGATGTCCACATAGGGGTCGATGGCCGAGGGGCTGAAATGCAGCCACAGCCCGTCCGGCAGGGTGCGCAGCCGGTTGGAGCCGGGCAGCTTCAGGAAGGGCTGCGCCGCCACGCTCGGGTCCCCGGGACGGCCGCGGAGCCAGGTTCCCGGCTGCTTCGGGGAGGCTTCCACCCCGGGCGGTCGCTGGGGCCACTTCTTCAGTTGTGTCCGGACCATGTTGTCGAGAGCGTAGTGCGTGGAATAGGCCAAAGCCTCGCTCATTGGAAGAGTCCCGCCGAATGAATGCAACCTGCGGGTATAACAGAGCGCGAATAATTCTGTTTCGCAAGGGTTAATCGCATCGGCATCGTAATTTCCTTAAGCAATTCAGGGGATTCGCACTATCCGTCCGCCGATCCTGAAGCAGAATCTGACATCTGGCCCAGATAGCATTGTAATTGGGCCTAAATTTAAGCCACGGGCAGGAGGTATTCGTGCTGCTGGAAGCGGTCTCGCCAAGCGCGAGCAGTGGCGGCCGGAGAGATGCACCCACTTGGCATGCACCTTCCGGTGGTGGCTGTGCGGCAAATCCGTATTGTTAGTGCAATAATTTCGGATTTTCTAAAGATTGATACGATATTGGACGGCCCGCTTACCGGTGCGGATTGCTGCGCCGCAGTCCCGGCCAGCCCAGGGCCGCGGGCCTCGGCCGCCGGCATTCCCAGCCCCGGTTTGCCGGCGCCGCATCCTGTGGTCCGATGCGCCCATGCCTGTCCTCGTCTTCGGCTCCATCAACCTCGACTTGGTCTTCGCCCTGCCCAGCCTGCCGGTGCCGGGCGAGACCGTGCTCGCCCCCGGCTATCGTCCGCTGCCGGGCGGCAAAGGTGCCAACCAGGCGCTGGCCGCGGCGCTGGACGGCGCGGCAGTGGGTTTCGCCGGCGCGGTGGGCGAGGATGCCTTCGCCGAGCTCGCCCTGGCCGGGTTGCGCAGCGCGAGGGTGGATCTTTCCCGCTTGGCGCGCGTCGCCGCGCCCACCGCCTGCGCCGCGGTGCAGGTGGATCCGGCAGGGCGCAACCAGATCGCGGTCGGCAGCGGCGCCAACCGCCTGCTTCGCGCGGCGCAGGTGGAGGATGCGGCGCTCTCGCCCGCCACCACCCTGCTGCTGCAGATGGAGGTGCCGGCGGCGGAGAACGAGGCGCTGCTCCGCCGCGCCCGCGCTGCCGGGGTGCGGCTGCTGCTGAACCTGGCACCCGCCGCGCCGCTGGCGCGGGAGGCGCTGGCGGCGCTCGACCTGCTGATCGTGAACGAGCCCGAAGCAGCCTGGCTGGCCGCGCAACTCGGTTGCGGGGCCGGGGCCCTGGCGCTGCAGCGGGCGCTCGGCATCGACGTGGCGGTGACGCTGGGGGAGGCGGGGTCGGAGGCTGCCACCGCTGCGGGCCTGCTGCGGCAGCCGGCCTTCGCCGTGGCGGCGGTGGATACCACCGGCGCCGGCGATGCCTGGTGCGGCGTGCTGGCCGCCGCCCTGGACCACGGCCTGCCGCTGGAGCAGGCGATGCGCCGCGCCAGCGCCGCCGCTGCCCTCTGCTGCACCCGCCCCGGCGCCGCCATGCCCCGGGCGGCGGAGACCGAGGCGCTGCTGCGCGGAGGCTGAGGCGGCGCTTGCCAGGCGCGCCCGGGCCCGGGAGAGTCCTCGGCACAGCACGTGGTGGAAGAGGGGTGCGATGGACAAGGTGCTCGGGGTGCTGGGCGGCATGGGGCCGCTGGCCAGCGCGCATTTCATGGTGCGCCTGACCCTGCTGACGCCGGCGGCGCGGGACCAGGACCACCTGCCCGCCGTGCTGTGGTCGGACCCGCGCGTGCCGGACCGCACCGCCGCAAGGCTGCGCGCCGGCGAAGACCCCCTGCCGGCGCTGCTGTGCGGGGTACGCGGGCTGGAAGCGGCCGGGGCAGGGGCCATCGCCATTCCCTGCAACACCGCCCATGGCTGGTATGCCGAAATGCAGGCGGCGACGAGGCTGCCCATCCTGCACATCGTCGATGCCGCGGCGGCGGAATTGCGGCGGCTTGGCGTGCCGGAGGGGCGGATCGGCGTGATGGGCACGGCGGCGACGCTGGCGATGCGGCTTTACCAGGAGCGGCTGGGGCAGCTCGGCTATGACTGCTTGGTGCCCTCGGAGGCCGAGATGGCCTCGCGCGTGACGCCTGCCATCGCTGAGGTGAAGGCGAACCGGGTGGCGGAGGCTTACGCGCCCCTGGCCGAGGTCGCGCGGGCGCTGGTGGTGCGCGGGGCGCGGGCGGTGGTGCTGGGCTGCACGGAGATTCCGCTCGGCATCGCGGCGGGGCCGGTGCTGCCCTTCCCGGTGGCGGATACCATCGATGGGTTGGCGCGGGCGTCCCTGCGGTGGGCGGGGTATTGAGGGAGGGCGCTGGTTGCGGCAGTGCCGCAACCCCTCAAGCTCCCATCCGTCAACCCCATTGGAACCTTGAGTCGGCAGGTTCGGCCCGCGAGACTCGAACTCATGGTTTCCAAAGGCCCTTCGGGCTTTGGCGGAGGGAGTTTGAGGGAGGCAGAGCCTTCCTCAATCATACGGCGACGCCATCCACCGGATTGAACGGCCCCGGAAACACGCCCCGCGGCTGGATCATCTCGTAGGGCCCGCGCGGCAGGAACTGCCCGAAGCCCGGCGGCGCCAGCACCTTGCCCTGGTCCACCACCGTCACGCCACGCACCAGCGTCGTCTCCGGCCAGCCGGTGACCTCCATCCCCTCATAGGGGGTATGGTCATTGGCGTCCTGCATCAGCGCCGCCGTCAGCGTCACCTTCTTCTGCGGGTCCCAGATGGCGATATCGGCATCGCTGCCCACCGCGATGGTGCCCTTCCTCGGGTGCAGGCCGAACAGCTTCGCCGCATGGGTGGCGGTGATGGAGACGAAGGTCGGCAGGTCGATCCGCCCCTTCACCACGCCTTCACTGAACAGCACCGGCAGTCGCGCGGCGAGACCCGGCACGCCGTTCGGGATCCTGGTGAAGGGCGCGTCCAGCCCCACCGCACTCTTGCCGTCCGGTCCCGCATAGCGCGTCGGCGCATGGTCCGAGGTGACGTTCTGGATGACGCCGCGGCGGATCATCTCCCACAGCGCCGCCTGGTCCGCGGTGCTGCGCGGCGCCGGGCTGCACAGCCATTTGGCGCCCTCGAAGCCCGGGCGGTCGAGGTCATCGGCGGTGAAGACCAGGTATTGCGTGCAGGTCTCACCCCACACCTGCACCCCGCGCTGCTGCGCCCGCTCGATCTCCTCCGCCGCCTCGCCGCCGCTGACGTGGAAGACCTGGATCGGCACGTCCAGCGCCTCCGCCATGGCGGCGACGCGGTTCACGCATTCCCGCTCCACGATCATCGGCTTGGCCCAGGCATGGTGCTTCGGCCGGTCGAGCCCCGCCGCCAGCAGCGCCTTGGTGTAAAAGTCGATCAGCTCGTGATTCTCGGCATGGATGCAGGTGAGGGCGCCGAGCCGCCGCGCCGTGGCCAGCACCTGCAGCGCCTCGGCATCCGAGATGCGGGCGCCCTCATAGGTCAGGAAGATCTTGAAGCTGCGATGGCCGCTCTCGACCAGCTTCGGCAATTCCTGCGCCAGGACCTCCGGCCGTGGGTCGGTCAGGACCATGTGGAAGGAGTAGTCGATGCGGGCGGATTTTGCCCGCTCATGGTGCTCCGCCACCCCGGCCGCCATGGAGCCGCCGCGGGCCTGCCGGGCGAAGCCGATGACGGTGGTGGTGCCGCCCGCCGCGGCGGAGGCGGTGCCGGAGGCGAAGCTGTCGGCATTGACGGTCGGCCCGCCGCGCGGCTCCTCGATATGGGTGTGGGTATCGACGCCGCCGGGCAGCACCAGCTTGCCGGTGGCGTCAATCTCCTTCGCGCCGGGGCCGAGCGCCCTGCCCAGCGCCGCCACCTGGCCGCCGATGATGCCGATATCGGCGGCGAAGACGTCGCTGGCCGTGGCGACGGTACCATGGCGGATGACGAGGTCGAATTCGGGCATTTGCGGGTCTCCCGTATCAGGTGCCCAGCCTCGCCGCTTCGCTGCCCTGCGGCAAGCCCGGGCGTGCGGCCGGCGGCACGTGGCTTGCTCACATGCATCGCCTGCGTCGCCGGTCCGCGGGCACCGTGCGGCTTGGGCGCAGATGGGAAGGGGATGGATGATGGCGGATGCAGGTCTGGATCTGGCCGGGGCGATGTTCGCGGCGCTGCGGCAGGCCTCGCTGGACCCGCCGGGCGTCAGCCGCGCCAGCTACGGCGCCGGCGAGCGCGCCGCCCATGCCATCGCCCGCGCCGAAGCCGAGAGGCTGGGGCTGGAGATCCGCACCGACCCGGTCGGCACCCTGTTCATGACCCTGCCCGGCGCCGATCGCGGGCTGAAGCCGCTGCTCATCGGCTCGCATCTCGATGCCGTGTCGCATGGCGGGAATTTCGACGGCGCGGCGGGGGTGGTGATGGGCCTGGCCCTGGCCGCCAGGTTGCGCGCCGCGGGCCGGGTGCTGCCGCGGGATCTCACCGTGCTCGGCATCCGGGCGGAGGAGATGGTGTGGTTCCCGATGCTCTATCTGGGCAGCCGCGCCGCCTTCGGCCTGCTGCCGCCGGAGGCGCCGGATGTCCTGCGCCGTACCGACAGCCAGCGGACGCTGGCCGAGCACATGACGGAGGAGGGGTTCGACCCTGGCTTCATCCGCGCCGGCAGCGCCTCGCTAGACCCGGCCCGCATCCACGCCTTCCTCGAGCCGCATATCGAGCAGGGCCCGGTGCTGGTGGCGGAGGGCGTTCCTGCCGCCGTGGTCACCGGCATCCGCGGCAGCATCCGCTACCGCGCCTGCACCGCGACCGGCGCCTGGGCGCATGCCGGGGCGGTACCGCGCGACCGGCGCCGGGATGCGGTGCTGGCGGTCGCCGACCTGGCCATGACCTTGGAGCGCTTCTGGCGCAAGGCCGAGGCGGCGGGCCGCGACCTGGTGCTGACCATGGGCGAGTGCTTCACCGACCCTGCCATGCAGGGGGTGACCAAGGTGCCGGGCAAGGTCACCTTCACCCTCGACATCCGCAGCGAGGATGCGGCGATGCTGGAGGAGGCCGAGGCGCTGCTGGGACGCGAGGCCGCGCGCATCGCGGCGGAGCGCGGCGTCGCCATCGCCTATGGCGAGAAGCTGCCGGTGCCGCCGGCGGTGATGGATGCCGGGCTGCGGGCGGCGCTGCTGCGAGGTGCCGAAAGGGCCGGCGTGCCGGTGCGCCAGATGGCCTCCGGCGCCGGGCATGATGCGCTGACCTTCGCCGGCCTCGGCGTGCCGACCGCGATGCTGTTCATCCGCAATGACCATGGCAGCCACAACCCGGCGGAAGCCATGGAGCTGGCGGATTTCGCCGCCGCCCTCGATGTGCTGGAGGCGGCGATCGGGGAGATCGCCGCCTGAGGTCGGCCGGACGCCGCTCACTGCCTGCCCCGCCTGGCGCTGTCCTGGCCGCCCAGGCCTGGGCGTGACGGTGAGGGAGCCGGCGAGGGCGCCCCCAAGGCCGGTCAGGGAATCGTATAACCCCGCGCCGCGCCCACGGTGCGGTTCCACACCGCGGCGCATTCGCCCCAGACGCGGTTGCAGCTGTCGCGGAAGGTGGGCAGCACCACGGCGTTCACCGCCTCCCGCACCCGCGCATCATCCTCGGCCGGGACCGGGGAGATCACGCTGTTGAAGCGCCGTCCGGTGCAGTCCGGTTTGCCCTCGAGGCAGGCAAGCGACTGCGCGTCGCTCACCTTGGCGAAGTCCCACAGCTCGGCCTCCAGCTTGCGGAAGGCGGCGGCGATCGCCTGCTGCTGCGGCGGGGTGAAGCGGCGCCAGGCGGCCGCGCTCATGAAATGCCCCTGGATGCCGCCAGCGACGGAGAGCGGCAGCACATGCGTCGTCACCTCCCCCCAATTCCCGGTATGGGCGGAGACGGCGGAGGTGACGCCGCAGGCCACCAGCCCGCGCTGCAGCGCCGGGTAGACCTCGCTGAACTGCAGGGTCACCGGGATGGCGCCCCAGTGCTGCAGCAGTGCCGTCATGGAGGGCGTGTAGCTGCGCACCTTCAGGCCGCGGAGGTCGGCCACGCCGCGCACCGGGGCGTTGCAGAAGAAGATCTGCGGGCCGAAGGGCCAGATGGCCAGGGCGTGGGCGCCGAAGCGCTCCTGCAGCCTTTTGTCGAAGGCCTCCCGCCCCGCCGCCACCGCCTTTTCCAGGTCGGCGACATTGGTGGAGACGCCGATCAGGTCCAGCCCGTCGAAGAAGGGCTCGTCGCGGGAGGTCTGGCCGATCAGCACCGCCATGACGTCGAAGGCGCCGGCGCGCAGGTGACGCAGCGCATCGGCGGCCTGGAGCCCGATCTGGTCCATCGGGTTGAAGGTGATGGCCAGGTTGATGCCGGTCTCCGCCGGCAGCCGGTCGTAGAAGGCCCGCTCGATCTCCACCTGGTGGGTGTTGGCGGAGAAATGCCCGACGGCGCGCAGCGGCATGGGCGCGGTCTGCGAGAAGGCGGGCAGGGCGGCGGCGCAGAGCAGCGCGGCGGCGAGGGCGAGGCGGCGGATCATGGCGTCTCCGTCTGGGCAGGCTCGGCACGGGTTGTGCAAGAACGGTGCCGAACAGAGGAGCATTGCGATGCGCCGTGACCTTGTCGGCTATGGGCTCAACCCGCCACGCCTCGCTTGGCCCGGCGGCGCCGCGGTCGCCGTCTCCATCGTCGTGAATTACGAGGAGGGGGCGGAGATGGCGATCGAGGCCGGCGATCCGGAGAATGAGCGGATCGGCGAGGTCATCAGCGTCGTCCCGCCCGGCCGGCGCGATTATGGGCAGGAGGCGATCTTCTCCTACGGCACCCGCGCCGGCCTCGGCCGCTTCCTGGAGGCCTTCGACCGCCATGGCGTGAAGGTCAGCTTCTTCATGTGCGGCCGCGCGGTGGAGCGCAGCCCGGAGCTGGCGGCAGAGTGCATCCGCCGCGGGCATGAGGCGGCGAACCATGGCTGGGTCTGGCGCCCCAACGCCGACTACGCCAGCCGGGAGGAGGAAGCGGCGGCGCTGCGGCGCGCCGCGGCGGCGATCAAGGCGGCGACGGGGGAGCAGCCGGTCGGCTTCTTCTGCCGCGGCAGCCCGAGCCCCTGGACGCGCGAGCTGCTGGCGGAGCAGGGCTACCTCTATGACAGCAACGCCTTCGACGACGATTTGCCCTATTGGGACCGGGAGGTGAAGGGCGGGCCGATGCTGGTGCTGCCCTATGCGCTCGACTGCAACGACATGAAATTCTTCCACCCCAATGGCTTCGTGGTGCCGGAGCAATTCGTGCAATACGCCGAGGCGGCGCTGGACCAGCTCATCGAGGAAGGCGAGCGGGGGGTGCCGAAGCTGCTGAATATCGGCCTGCACCTGCGGATCTGCGGCCGGCCGGCCAGGTTCCGGGCGGTGGAAGGGATCCTGCGGGCGCTGGCGCGGCGGAAGGGCAAGGTGTGGGTGGCGCGGCGGCGGGACATCGCGGAGTGGGTGCGGGGAAGGTTGCCGCCGGGCTGAGGGAGGGCTCTGGTTGCGGCAGTGTCGCAACTCCCCCGGCTGCCATCTGCCAGGAGTGGAAGGCCCTGGCCCCCCGACTTTGCAGGTTGAGCCTTCAGTTCAGAAGCCTATCCCTCAACCTGGCGGAGTGTCTGTTCCGATCCCTACGGCTTCATGCGACGCTGCCTTGCTGCCGATGTCGCTGCGGGTTAGGCGTTAGCCATGGCGCGTCTCGATCTTCCCGGATGGGTCGCCGTGCGATCCGGAGCGTCCGGCGATGCGGTTTATCGCCGGGGCGACGGCGCCGCCTTCGCCAAGGTCGCAGGCCCGGATCGCAAGGCCGAGCTCAAGGGCGAGCGGGATCGTCTGTTGTGGCTGGAGGATTGGGGCATTCCCTGCCCGCGTCCTCGAATGGCAGGAAGCCGAGGCCTGCCTCGTGACCAGCGCGGTGCCTGGCGTCCCGGCCAGCGAATTGTCGGGCGGCGACCTGTTCGCTGCCTGGCCATCGATCGTGGCGACGCTCGGAGCGCTGCATCAGCTCGATCCTCGCGGCTGCCCTTTCGACCGGGGGCTCGGGCAAATGCTCGCGCGGGCGCGCGACGTCGTGGCGCGCAGTGCCGTGAATCCGGACTTCCTTTCCGAAACGGACCGGCCTGTGCCGCCGGCGATGCTGCTGGCACAAGTGGAGAGCGAGATCCCGGCGTGCCTGGAGGCCGAGGCGCACGAGAGGGTAGTCTGCCACGGCGATGCCACCATGCCGAATCTGATGGTCGATCCGGTTACGCTTCGCTGCACCGGCTTCGTCGATCTTGGCCGCATGGGCACTGCCGATCCCTATGTCGACTTCTCCCTCATGCTGGCCAACGCGGGCGAGGCCTGGACGTCCGAGGCGCAGGCCCGCCATGCCTTCGAAACCTTGTTCCGTGAGCTCGGCATCGACCGTCCGGATCACGGGCGCCTCGACTTCTATCTCAGGCTCGATCCATTGACCTGGGGCTAAGGCAGGATCCTCGGGAGGGGCAACGCCCCCCCCGGCTATTGCGTATAGGTCAGCCGCGGCAGCCAGGTCGCCATCTCGGGAAACGCGATCAGCAGCCCCGTCATCACCACCATGGCCAGGAAGAACGGCACCGTGCCCGCGAAGACCTGCGCGATCGTCCCCTCCTTCCGCACCGCTTGGATGACGTAGAGCGTCATCCCCACCGGCGGGGAGATGAGCGAGATCTCGCACATCAGCACGATGAACACCCCGAACCACACCGGGTCGATCCCCGCCGCCATGATCACCGGGAACACCACCGGCACCGTGCCGACCAGCATCGGCAGCGTCTCGAAGAAGATGCCGAGCAGCAGGTAGAACACTGTCAGCGCCAGGATCAGCCCGAGCTGGGAGACATCCATCTGCGCCACGAAGGCCCCCAGCGCCGGCGTTACCCCCAGCAGCCCGAGCACGAAATTCAGGTAGAAGGCGATGGAGAGGATCAGCAGGCTCATTGCGGTGAGACTTGCCGTCGCCACGAAGCACTCATGCAGCATGCGGATGGACAACCGGCCATAGAGCGCCGCGATGGGCAGCGCCGCCAGCACCGCCAGCGCCGCGCTTTCCGTCACCGTCGCCCAGCCGGTATAGATGCTGCCCATGATGATGGCGAAGATCACCAGCGGCGGCAGCAGATCCACCAGCCGCCGCAGCCGCACCGCCAGCCGGTCCACCGCCTCCTGCTGCCGGACCAAGCCCGGGCGGACTAATGCGATCAGCATGATGGTCGCCATGAACAGCGCCGTCATGACGATGCCCGGCACCACCGCCCCGGCATAGAGCTGCCCGACCGAGGTATTGGTCATGGCGCCATAGACGATCAGCGCAATGCCCGGCGGGATCAGGTTGCCAAGCGACGCCCCGGCAGCGATCGAGCCCAGCACCAGCCGCTCATCGTATTTCCGCGTCCGGAAGCTCGGCAGTGCCACGGTGGCGACGGTGGCCGCTGTGGCGACGGAGGAGCCGGAAACCGCCGAGAAGATGGCCGAGGCCCCGACATTGGTGTGCAGCAAGCCGCCCGGCAGGATGTTCAGCCAATCTGCCAGGCTGCGGTACAGCCGGTCCGTGCTGCCGCTTCGCACCAGGATCTCGCCCAGCAGGATGTAGAGCGGGATGGAGAGCAGGACGTAGTCCTCCATCGAGGCCCAGAGCTGGGTCCCGAGCGCCTCCACCAAAGCGGGCGAGAGGTAGAGCGAGGCCCCCAGCACCGCCACCAGGAACATGGCGGTCGCCACATGCAGGCCGAGGAAGAGCAGCACCACCAGGATGCCGAAGCCCATCGCGGCCTCGCCGACGCCGATCATCGTGCGACCTCCCCGCCCGCCCCACGGGGCAAGGCCCCGTCCGGCTCGGGAGCCAGGGCACTGCCTTCCACGCCGCGGGCCATGATGGCGCTGGCCTCGGTGGCGACCTCCTCTTCCAAGGTCAGCGGGCCGTAAAGCCGGTTCACCCGCCGCCAATCCGTCAGCAGCAGCAGCACCGCATGGGCGGCGAAGGCGCCGGCGGCGATGGCGAAGGCCACCAGCCCTGCCAGCCAGGCGCTCTGCGGCAGCCAGAGCGGGGTCTGCAGCGGGGAATTGGCATGGCTCTGGAACTCCAGGCTTTCCTCCAGCACCGCCCAGCCCCGCCAGGCGCCGTAGATGGCCAGCGCCGCCAGCAGCACATAGGCGAGCGCGTTCAGCACGGCGCGCACTGGCCCCGGCATATGGCCCAGCAGGAAATCCACGCGGGTATGGGACTTCACCAGCAGTGCATGGGCGAAGCTGAGCGTCGAGAAGACCGCCAGCGTATAGGCGCCGATCTCATCCACCCCCTGCAGCGAGACCGAGAGGAATTTGCGGCAGAAGATCTCCACCACCGTCAGCGCGGAGAGCGCCATCAGCCACCAGCCGCCGAGGATGGCGATCCAGCGCGCAGGCGGCTCCAGCCAGCGCGCCACCGGGTTCCCGCCGCTCATGCCGGCAGGCCCGAAAGGGCACGCCAATGCGTCGCGATGTCCCGCCTGCGGGCGATCCAGACGCCCGGCTGGCGGGTGACGTAGTCCAGCAGCAGCTCCAGCCCCCTTATCCGCCCCGGACGGCCGATGGTGCGCAGATGCAGCCCCACCGACATCATCTTCGGGCTGGTCCGCGCCTCCCGCATCAGCCAGTCGAAGGCGCCGATGCAGTAGTCGGAGAAATCGGTCGGCTGGACGAAGCCCTGACCCGGAGCGAAGCGCATGTCGTTGGTGTCGAAGGCATAGGGCAGCACCACATGCGGCCGGCCGGCCACCGCCACCAGCCGTGGCAGGTCGTCGTCATAGGCGTCCGAATCGTAGAGGAAGCCGCCTTCCTCGACCAACAATCGGCGGGTGTTCACCGAGGCGGCGGATTTGGTGTGCCAGCCCACCGGCCGCGCCCCGGCCTGCTCCGCCAGCACCGCCACGGTCCTGGCGATCACCGCCCGCTCGGTCGCCTCCGCCATGCCGGCATGAGATTCCCAGCGCCAGCCATGCGCGCTCACCTCATGCCCGCCGGCGGCCGGCGCGGCGGCGAGGGCAGGGGTCGCCGCCACCGCCCGGCCGCAGCAGGAGAAGGTCGCCTTCACGCCGTAGCTGTCCAGCAGATCCATCACCCGCCACAGCGCGACACGGGCGCCATAGGCGAAATGCGTCTCCATGCACGGGTCGGGATGGCCCTCCACCAGCTGCCGGGTCTCCGGCACCCCCTCGTTGCGCTCGTCGCCGCTGGCGATGGAGAGCTCCGCCCCCTCCTCGACATTCACCACGAAGGAAAGGGCGAGGCGCGCGCCATCCGGCCAGCGCGGATCGGGCGGGGTGCGGCCATAGCCGACCAGGTCGCGGAAGGCGGGCGGCATGCCGCCGGGGATGGTCATGGCACGTGCTCCGGGCGGATGCGGCCGGCGGCCTGCGATGCAGGGGACGGTTCGGCCCGGCGGTTTGGCAAGCGATGTGCCAAGGCCCGGACCCGCCGGGGAGCCGATGCCGGGCATCCGCTGCCCGCCATGCTGGCGGGTTCCTGCGCATCCTGCCGAAAGCGGGGGCAGGGAGACAGCATCGGGGCCGAAGATCATGGCGTTGCCCGTTGGCGGCAGTGCTGCCATCTCCCCGCCGCGGGATGGACCACCCCCGGACCCCGATGCGGGTCTCAGAGCCGGAGGTTCAGCCCGCCGGCCTACGCCGTCTTCGCATTCGCGCATTCGGCGCGCAGCCGCGTCATCGCCTCATCCAGCGCCGCCAGGGAGTCCGCGGCGACCGCCAGCACCGCCTCCCGCAGCGCCAGGCGTTCCGGCGGCGGAAGCTGCGCCGCGTGCTCCTGCAATTGCCGGGCGCCGGTCGCCAGTCGCGTTGCGCCGAGCGTCGAGGCCGCCCCGACCAGGCGATGCGCCGCCGGGATCACCGCCTGCTCCGCCGGCGCATCCGGCGCGGCGGCACCCAGCGCGGCGGCAGCCAGGCGGATCTCGCTGATGAACTCCGGCGCCAGCCGCAGCGCCGTCCGGGCATCCAGCCCCGGCAGGCTCAGGGCGGCGCCGCCGCGCTGGGTCAGCAGCGGCAATTGCCGGAAATCCACCGCCGCCGCGCTGGGGGCCACCGCCTCCTGCGGCGCCTCGCCGCCGGTCAGCCGATCCAGCGTCGCCAGCAGCGAGTCCCGCTCGATCGGCTTGGCCTGATGCGCATCCATGCCGGCGGCGAGGCAGGCGGCCACATCCTCGGCGAAGGCACTGGCGGTGATGGCGAGGATCGGCACCCGGCCGAGCGGGCCCGGCAGCTCGCGGATGCGCCGCGTCGCCTCCAGCCCGTCCATCACCGGCATCATCACATCCATCAGCACGGCGTCGAAGCGCCGCCCGTCCTGGCCCGCCTGCACCGCCTCCAGCGCCTGGGCGCCGTCCGCGACGCAATGCACCCGGTGGCCGGCGGATTCCAGCAGGGCGCGGGCGACGGCGAGGTTGGCCGGCACGTCGTCCGCGACCAGGATGGCCAGGGAGCGGCGCCGCGGCGGGGCCGGCTCCGCCTCCTTCGGCCCGGCATCGGCCTCCGCCTCCGCCAGGGGCCGCAGCGGCACCTCGAACCAGAAGAGTGCGCCGCTGCCGGCAGGGTTGTCGCAGCAGCCGATCCGGCCTTCCATCTGTGCCACGATGCCGGCGGCGATGGCGAGCCCAAGGCCGGTGCCGCCCATCCGGCTGCCGGGCTCGAGCTGGACGAAATCGCCGAACACCACGCCCCGCTCCGCCTCCGGCACGCCGGGGCCGCGGTCGCGCACCTCGATGCGTACCGGCACCCGGCCATCCGCACCGGGCGGGCCGGCCGGCCGCGCCTCCAGCTCCACCGTGCCGCCTGCGGGGGAGAATTTCACGGCGTTGGAGAGCAGGTTGAGGATCGCCTGTTGCAGCCGGGTACGGTCGGTCTCGAACCGGGTCGGCAGCCCGGGCCCGATCTCGACGCGGAGCAGCACGGATTTCTCCTCCGCTGCCGGGCGGATCAGCGCGGCGCAGCCTTCCAGCACCTGCCCCAGGGTCGCCGGGGCCAGGCGCAGCTCCAGCCGCCCGGCCTCGATCCGCGCCAGGTCCAGCACGTCGTTCGCCACCGCCACCAGGTGCCGGCCGGCGGCTTCCAGGGTGCGGGCCCGGGCCCGCTGCTCGCCGGTCAGCACCGGGTCCCGCGCCAGGGCCTGGGCCAGGCCGAGCACGCCGTTCAGCGGGGTGCGCAGCTCATGGCTCATCCGCGCGAGGAAGCGGGATTTCGCCTCGGTCGCCGCCGCCGCCTGGTCGCGCGCCTGGGCCAGCTCGGCCATGGCCTGCTTCAGGGCGGTGATCTCGGTGCGGATGCCCACCGTGCCGCCATCCGGCGTGCTGCGCTCCGTCACCATGACCCAGCGGCCATCCGGCAGCAGGCGTTCCATGCTGGGGCGGTTGCCGCGGCGCCAGGCGGCCATCTCGATGACGAAGCCTTCGATGTCGTCCTTCACATAGGGGTACTGGCCGCGCCTGGCGCCTTCCCGGATGATGTCCTCGAAGCGCGCCCCGGGCACGATGAAGGGGGCGCTGATGGCGTAGAGGTCGCGGAAACGCTGGTTGCAGATCACCAGCCGGTCGTTGGCGTCGTACATGACGAAGCCGTCCGGCATGGTCTCGATAGCGCTTTCCAGCACCACCCGGGCCTGGGCCCGCTCGGCTTCCACCTTCTCCCGCTGCCGCAGGGCGAGGGTGAGGGCGAGGGCGAGCAGGATCAGCAGCGCGCCGGTGCCGGTGGCGACGCCCAGCACCCGCCGGCGGTCCAGGGTCCAGGTGGCGAAGGCGTCGTCCAGCTCGTAGCTGACCGAGATGTGGACGTCCTGGTAAAGGGTCGGGCGGGTGGCGAGGAAGCTCTCCTGCCCGTGGGGCTGGGTGCGGAGCGTGATGGCGCCGCCATCCCTCGCCGGGGGCGCGGCGCCCTCGGCCGGCTTGCGCCCTAGCAGCTGCTCGTCATGCGGCAGGCGCAGCAGCACCATGCCGTCCGCGCGCTCGATGCCGATGGCAAGGCCCGGCACTTCCCCGACCGGGCTGAGCAGGGTGGAGACCAGGGTGAGAGGCACCTCCGCAATGGCCACCAGCGGCCCGACCTCGGGCAGCGCGATGGCGCGGAGGAAGAAGAGGGCCCATTCCCCGGTCAGCGGGTTGCGGGCCGGCCCGCTGATGAGCGCGGCACCGATCCGCTGCGCCTCCGTCAGCCGCTCCGCCTCCACCGGCAGCTCGCGGCTGCGGGAGGCGGGCAGGGCGGAGGCCCAGGGCCGCCCGTCCGGGCGCACCAGCACCAGGTCGCGGAAGTTGAAATTCTGAAAGTTCAGCTCCCGCAGCACCCGCGTGGCGGAATCCTGGTCGAGCGTCACGCCGCCATGGACCTGGGCAAGGATGGCGGGCAGCCCTGCCAGCATCCCGTCCACGGCGAGGAATTGCCGGTTGACCGTGCTTTCCACCACCCGAGCGACGCGCTGCACGGTCTGGCGCGCATTCTCCTCTGCCGTATGGCGCATCCGCCCCACCAGCAATTCGGTGCCGAGGGAGAGGCCGGCCAGCAACATGCCGGTGGCACCGATGATGGTGAGGCGGAGGCGGCGAGTCGGCATGGCTCAGTGTGCCGTCGCGCGCAGTCCGCGCACCGGGGCGATGTAGCGGTTCCACGCCTCCGCGCAGTCCGGGCCGCAGCGCTGGATCCAGCTCGGCAGCACGGTGTCGCGCAGCAGCTGGGCGCGCAGCGCGCGGTCGGCCGGGCTGTCCTCGACGACGACCATGCGGCCGCGACGGCCGCCGCGGCAGGCCTCGCCCCCGGCGTTGCAGATCAGCCCGTCCTCCGTCTCCCGCGCCGCGGCCTGCCATATCTGCTCCTGCAGCTCGGCCAGCCCCGCCCGCAGCTTCGCCTGCAGCTCCGGCGGGATCCGCGCCCAGGCGGCCTGGTTGGTGGCAAAGAGGGAGATGCCCCAGGTGATGGCCACGGGGGAGACATGGGTGGTCACCTCATGCAGCCCGATCGTATTGCCCGAGAGGGTGCCGGTGATGGCGCATTCCACGATGCCGGCGCGCAGGGCGCCGATCACCTCGGCGAAGGGCACCAGGATGGGGATGGCGCCGAGGCCGGTGACCAGCTCCGCCTGGGCGACGGAGGAGACGCGGATGCGCCGCCCGGACAGGTCGCCGAGGCCGGTGAAGGGCCTCTGGCAGAACATCACCTGCGCCGGGTAGGTGTAGATGGCCAGCAATTCCACGTTGTAGCGGGTGCGCAGCAGCGCCTCGATGCGCGGCCGGTAGAGCGCGACGGTCTCCCGCAGCGTCGCCTGGTCGGGGCTCATCACCGGCAGGTCGATGGCGTTCAGCTCCGGCTCATCCGCCGCCGACAGGCCAAGTAGTGCGGTGGCGAAGGGCACCACGCCGAGGCGGAGCAATTGCAGGGTTTCCTGCCCGCGCACCCCGCTGCGGTCGAAGGGCGAGATCTCGCCGCGGATCCGCCCGCCGGTGAGCTCCGGCACCCGCCTGGTCCAGAACGGCGCTTCGAAGCTGACATACTGGCTGACCCCGGCGAGCCCGCCCAGCACCTTGACGGTCATCGCATCCCGGTCCGCCCCGCGCGCGGACAGGGTGCCGAGCAGCAGGGCGAGGAGCGCCAGGATCCACTGGGGCCGCGGCCGGGCTGGGGCTGCAGGTGTCATCGGGACATCGCGGGACATTTCCCCAATCATACACCGGAATGGAAACCATACACCGGAATGGATCGGCGCAAGGGAGTCGCTGCCCCTGCGTGGCGCCCGCGGCCCGGACGGACCCGATGCCGTGCCTGCCGGGGCCGGGGCTGCGCCTGCCCTGCCCGTTCCTGCGTCCCTGCCGGCCCAGCTCCGGACGCGGCGGCGTGGCGGCGCCGGTGCGGACTATCCAGGCGGAAGGGCGACGCGTCCATGTCATTTTCCGCCGCCCATGGCGCAAGCGCCGCGGGTGGCCGGAAGGCAAGGCAACGCGCGCCGGGCGAGGCGCGCCCGGTTCAGCCTCGCGGCGCCCAGGCGGGCGGCGCCACGCTGCCGGTCTGGGCGGTGATGCGGCCATAGGCCTCCGGCCGGCGGTGCCGGGCAAAATCGAAGATGGTCTTCCGCCCCAGCTCGCACATGCCAAGGTCGCATTCGGCGACGATCAGCTCATCCCCCCAGCTCGTCGCTTGGGCCATGATCTCGCCCTGCGGGTTGACGATGATGGAGTGGCCGAACAGCTCATGCCCGTCCTCGTCGCCCGCCTTGGCGACGCCGGCGGCGAAGCAGGCATTCTGGTAGCAGCCCGCCTGGATGGAGAGGTGGCTGTGGAAGACGCGCAGGTGATGCGCCTCGAAGCCCCGGTTCTCCATGTTCAGGGAGGGGGTGTTGTAGCCGAGCATGACGAGTTCCACCTGCTGCAGCCCGAGCACCCGCCAGGCTTCCGGCCAGCGGCGGTCGTTGCAGATCATCATGCCGATATTGACCTGGGTCTCGCCGACCGGGGCGCGGACCACCGGGAAGCCGAGATCGCCCACCTCGAAATAGCGCTTCTCCAGGTGCTGCACGCGGCGCTGCGGGTCGTATTCCTTGTGGCCGGGCAGATGCACCTTGCGGTACTTCAGCACCACCTCGCCCGAGGGATGCACATAGACCGCGGTGTTGAAGCGGCGCCCCTCCGGCGTCTTCTCGGCATAGCCGAGATGGAAGCCGATGCCGTATGTCCGCGCCGCCGCGAAGAGCGGGGCGGTGGCGTTGGAGGGGAGGGCGGTCTCGTACCAGTGGTCGGCGTTGGCGAGGTCTTCCTCATACCAGCGGGGAAAGAAGGTGGTCAGGGCGAGTTCGGGAAAGACCACCACCTCCGCGCCGCGGCGATGCGCCGTCTCCATCAGCCGGACCATGCGGCCCACGGCGACCTCGCGGCCCTCCGCCTTCTGGATGGGACCGAGCTGGGCGGCGGCGAGGACGAGGCGGCGGGACATGCGGCGGGCTCCGGTGCTGCGACCCTACTGGTCGCATCCCGGGCGGCGTGGGGGCAAGTGGTCGGGCAGGGGGAAGGCGGCGGCCCGCGCCGCGCCCGGCCGCTACCAGGGGAAGACCGGGTCCGGCGCGATCTCCACGGCTTCGATGACGCCCTGGAAGCCCGGGTCGCAGAACAGCCGGACCTCCACCTGGTCCAGATCCGCCTCCGAGCTGAAGGGCAGCGTCACCGCGCCATCGCCCGAGGCCATGATCATCCCATCGAGCGCGCGGGTGGCGAGGATGGCGTTGCCGGCATGGGCCGCCACATCCATCCGCGCCGCGCCGCGCGGGGCGTCGTTCCGGGCGAAGCGGATCATCGCCCGGTAATGCCCGGCCGGCAGGGCGATATAGGGCCCGTAGAGCCCGGTGCCAGGCGCCTTGGCCGCCAGCACGATGCCGCGCCCGGTCCGCTCGCCGATGGCGGTGTTGATGCGCGGATCGGCGCCGGCGGCGCGGAACACCGGCTGGCCGAGCCGCCGCGCCTCCCACAGCGTCATCCACCCCGGCTCGCGGCAGGGGAGCTTCAGCCCGAACCAGCCGGTGCGGCGGAGCGCCTGGCGGAAGTATTCCTCGCGGAAGCCCAGCTCCAGCCAGCCATTCTTGCGGATGGCCCAGAGCGAGTTGCCGTCCAGCCGCAGCCCCCAGGGCATCGGGAACTCCGGCTGGATCGGCTCCGCGGCGAAGAAGATGCGGGCCTCGGGCGTCAGCGCCGGGCCCAGCGCCTGCAGCAGGCGCAGATGGTCGGCGCAATGGTGGAAGCATTCGAAGAACAGCGCGGCGTCAAAGCGGTCGCGCGCCTTCTCCACCCAGAGGAAATCGTCGTTCACCACCTCGATCTCGAGACCCTCCATCGCGGCGCGGCGGCGGATCAGCTCGCAGAAGCGAGGCTCGATATCGACGGCGGTGACCCGGTGGCCGAGCTTCGCCAGCATCAGGGTGGTGTGGCCCCAGCCCGGGCCGAACTCGATCACCCGGGAGCTGGGCGGCAGCGCCATCGCCCGCAGCAGGGCGCCGATGGCCATGAAGTAGTCGCCCGTCGTCACGCCGCTGGCGGTGGAGAAGGGGAAGGGCCGGCGGATCGCCGCCTCGATGTCGAAGGGCGTGGCCTCGTTGCCGAGCGCGTAGTCGCGCCCGGCGATGCGGCAATAGAGCGCCATCTGCGCCTGGCGGTAGGCGTCCGAGAGCGGGTCGGCGGGCAGGTCCCAGGGCGGCTCCATGCGGAAGGTGCCGAAGACGGCCCGCATGGCATCGTCCGAGATGGCCTCGGCGCGGTTGCACTCGGCGATTTTCTCGTCGAGTTCGCCGAGCGTCGTGATGATCTGCATGCGGTCGTCCTGTCGCGGCGCGGCAGGGCCGTGGGTGCGGCCATGCCCTGGCAAGGGTGATGTCCGGGGCAGCCTATCCCGATCCGTCCGGACCGGGGAGCGGTCCGGGCAGCCTGTCCGGGGGCGGCGACGGCTAAGCGGTGCGGCGCGGCACCGGGCGCCGGCAGGGCCAGCCATCGGTGACCCAGTCGTTGAACGCGGTTGCTCCGGATGGACGACCTGCAAGTGGCGGGGGCCCCGCAGGGTCGCCGCTGCGATAGGAATATCCTGCGTCGGCAGCACCTCCGACGGGGACAATATTCCCGCGCATCGTAATCTGACACGATCGAAACATCCGGCCCCGTGACAAGTGCTTCGGGCTACGGCATGCAGCCTCCCGGAGGACCGCCATGAACTTCACCCGCCGCGCCCTGCTCGCCGCCAGCCTCGCGCCCCTCGCCACGCCGACGTTGGCCCAGGGCGAATTCCCCAACCGCCCGCTCCGCATGGTCATTCCCTTCCCGCCGGGCGGCGGCAGCGACATCCTCGGCCGCCTCCTGGCCCAGCGGATGGGCGATGTGCTCGGCCAGCCGGTGGTGCCGGAGAACCGCGCCGGCGCCGGCGGCAATATCGGCACGGACATGGCCGCCAAGGCGGCGCCGGACGGCTACACCATGGTCACGGTGTTCAACACCATCGTGGTGAACCAATTCATCTTCCGCTCCATGCCCTTCGACCTGAAGCGGGACCTGACGCCGCTCGGCCGGGTCGCCCTGGCGCCGACGCTGATCGCCGGCGGGCCGAAGCTGCGCGCCGCCGATCTGCGCGAGGTGGTGGAGATCACCCGCCGCCAGCCCGGGTTGCTGAACCATGGCACCCCTGGCCTCGGCACCATCACCCATGTGAGTGCCGAGCTGATGGACAGCATGTCCGGCGGCAAGCTGACGCATGTGCATTACCGCGGCACCGGCCCCGCCGTGACGGCGGCGGTGAGCGGGGAGGTGGAACTGGTCTCCGCCCCGCTCTCCGCGGTGGATGAGCTGATCAAGGGCGGCCGGCTGCGGGCGCTGGGCAACCTCGCCGGCCAGCCCAGCCCGCTGATGCCCGGCCTGCCGACCGTGGCGGAGGCCGCCGGCCTGCCCGGCTATGCGGTGGACAATTGGGGCGCGGTGCTGTTGCCTGCGGGGGTCCCGGCGCCCATCCTGGCGAAGCTCGCCGCTGCGCTGCGCCAGGCGGTGGACACGCCGGAGGGCAAGGCCGCCCTCGCCGCCCGCGGCATCGAGGCCGCCTGGGCCGATGGCGCCACCGTCACCCGCATCATCCAAGAGGATGAGGCACGGTGGGAGCCGGTGATCCGCAAGGCCGATATCAAAGTGGAGTAGCGTCCGCGGCGCCGTGCCGCGGCCCCGGGCACGCTTGCCGGTCCCTGCGGCGGGGGCTGGCGACCCGCAGGCCGGCATCAAGGCAGAGTAGCGCCCGCGGCGCCCTGCCGACGCCCGGGCAGGTTTCCCGGCTCCCGCGGCGGGGGCCGGCGATCCGCAGGCCGGCGCCAAGGTAAAGCAGCGCCCATGGCGCCCTGCCGGAGTCCCAAGCGCGCATCCCTCTTCCCTCATCCCGGACGGACACCGCTGGAGAGCGGTGCGGCGCCGGCCGCCGCGCACGCGCCCCCGTACCCTTCAGGCCCGGTGGCCGCTCCACGCCGCGGTTATGGCAGCCGCGGCCCGCCCCGCGGCACCACATCGCGTGCGGTCAGACCACGTCCAGCTCCGCCGGCACGGCGGCCCCCAGCATCGCCGCCACCGCCTGCAGCGCCTCGCGCAGCGCCGCCCGTCCCGGCGCGGCGCCGAGGGAAAGGCGGACGGCATCGGGCGGCGGCACGGCGGGGTCCGGGGCGAAGGCATCGCTCGGCACTACGGCCAGGCCGCGCTCCTCCCGCAGCCGTGCGATGAAGTCGCGGCGGCCCCAGGGCGCCGGCAGGCGCAGCCAGAGATGCAGCCCCTCCGGCGGGGCGGTGATCAGGGCGGCGGGCAGGATGTCCCGCGCCAGAGCTTGACGCGCCATCGCCTCGGCGCGGACGGCATCCCGCAGCCGGGCGGCGGTGCCGTCTTCCATCCAGCCGGTCGCCAGGCCGCTCAGCAGCGGGGAGGGCATCAGGACATTGGCCCGCAGCGCTGCCGCCAGGCGCCCGGCCGCCGCCGCGTCCGGCGCCGCGACATAGGCGAGGCGCAGCGCCGGGGAGAGCAGCTTGGCGAGGGTGGAGACATGCCAGACCAGCTCCGGCGCCAAGCTGGCCAGCGCCGGCAGGGGCCGGGCGGGCAGCAGGCCATAGGCATCGTCCTCGAGGATCGGCAGGCCGTGCCGCCGGGCGATGTCGGCGATGGCGTGCCGCCGCTCCGGCGGCAAGGTGACCGCCATCGGGTTCTGGAGGGTGGGGATGCAGTAGAGCGCCCTGGGCCGCAGCGTCCGGCAGGCGGCCTCCAGTGCCTCCGGCAGCAGCCCCGCCGCATCGCCCGGCAGGCCGTGCAGGCGGAGGCGAAGCCGGGCGGCGGCGTTGCGCAGCCCGGGATAGGTGAGCTGCTCCGTCAGCACCAGCTCCCCCGGCGCGGCGAGCAGGCCGAGCACCGCCAGCAGGGCCGGCTGGGCCCCGGGCGAGAGCAGCACGCGGTCCGGCTCCAGCCCCGGCAGCACGGGGGAGAGCCAGGCGGCGCCGGCGGCGCGCTCCGCCAAGGCGCCGGCGCCGCGGCGATAGGTGAGCAGCTCGGCGGGATCGCCCTCCGCCAGCAGCCGGGCGAGGCCGCGCTGCAGCAGCCCGGGCAGCTCCGCCGGCATGGGCGGCAGGTTCATGGTGAGATCAACCTTCCCGGCCGTGGCCGCCGGCGTGGAGCTGGCCGCCCGGATGAAGGTGCCGCGGCCGACCACCGCCTCGACCAGCCCGCGCCGCCGCGCCTCGGCATAGGCGCGGGTGACGGTGGTGAGATCGACCCCGAGCGCCTCGGCCAGGGCGCGGTGGGTGGGCAGGCGCTCGCCGGGGCGCAGCTCACCCCGGACGATGGCGGCGGCGATCGCCTCGGCGATGGCGAGGTAGATGGGGCCGGCGCCAGGGGCAAGGCGAGGGGTCCATACAGACATCTTGCGAACGGAACCTACAATCCATATAATACGGGCCACATCCGGCGATTGTATGTATATCGCTGCGGATTGTATGGCAAGCGGAGACGCAAGATGGGCGAGGGCTCACGGGTCTGGCTGGGCATGCGGCGGGGCCTTGCCCTGCGCTGCCCGAATTGCGGGGAGGGCAGGCTGTTCGCCGGCTTCCTCAAGCTGCGCAGCCCCTGCGAGGCCTGCGGCGAGGACAATTCCGCCTATCCTTCGGATGATGCCCCGCCCTATCTGACGCTGGTGCTCGTCGGGCATGTCATCCTGCCCTTCATGTTCTGGTCGGACCGGGTCTTCGCGCCGGCGATGTGGGTGCAATTCGCCATCTGGCTGCCCCTGGTCACGCTGATGACCGTGGCTCTGCTGCCTTTCATGAAGGGCGCGGTGATCGGCTTCGCCTGGGCCAACGGCGTCACCCGCAACCCGGCCGCGGGTCGCTGACGCCGGGCCTTCGGCCCGCGGGTTGAAGCGCGCGGACCGGGGGCGGGGCCGGATTCTGGCCCTGTGGTCGGGCGCTGCCGCCGAAGGCAGCGCCCCCATTTCTCGCTCTTAAGGCAGTGGCGGTTCGACGGCGCCGACGCGCTCCACGATCGGCTTGTACCATTGCGGCCGGCGGTGGGCGGCGAAGTTGAACATCTTCTCCTTGCCCTGGCGGCAGGCGTCGAAATCCACATCCGCCAGGATCAGCTCGTCCCCCAGCGTCTGCGCCTGCGCCACCAGCCTGCCGTTCGGATCGACGATGCAGGAGCCACCGATCAGCCCCGCGCCGTCCTCGACGCCGGCCTTGGCCACCGCCACCGCCCAGCAGGCATTCATATAGGCATTGGCCTGCGCCGCCAGGGTGGAGTGGAAGGTGCGGAGCTCCAGATCCTCGGCCTGGCCGCCATTGGGGTCGTAGGCGGCGGAATTGTAGCCCACCATCACCAGCTCCACCCCCTGCAGCCCCAGCACCCGCCAGCCTTCCGGCCAGCGCCGGTCATTGCAGACCAGCATGCCGAGGATGGGCGCGTTCCAGCTCTTCGGCCCCCAGAAGGCGGGGAAGCCGAGATCGCCATATTCGAAGTAGCGCTTCTCGAGCTGCTGGTATTGCTGCTGCGGCCGGAACTCCTTCGAACCTGGCAGGTGGATCTTGCGGTACTTGCCGAGGATGCGGCCATCCGGCCCGACGGTGATGGCGCTGTTGAAGCGCTTGCCTTCCGGCGTCAGCTCGGCATAGCCGATGTAGAAGCCGACGCCGAGCGCCTTCGCCTTCTCGAACAGCGGCTTGGTCTGCGGCCCGGGCATCTCCCGCTCGAAATAGCCGAGCAGCTCGGGGTCGTCCTCGGCCATCCACCAGCGCGGAAAGAAGGTGGTGAAGGCGAGCTCGGGGAAGACCACCAGCTCCGCCCCCTGCTTCGCCGCGCCTTCCAGCAGGGCGATCAGCCGCTCCATCGTGTGGGCGCGGCTGTCGGCGCGCTGGATGGGGCCAAGCTGGGCGCCGGCGAGGCGAAGGGTGCGGGTCATGCGTCGAACTCCGGTCGGATGGCAGCGACCGCGGTCCCTCCGGCCTGCCCGAAGCTGCGGGCAGCGGCCCGGAGGCAGCGCGGGAGGCAGGCTTGCCGAGGCGGCCCACGCCCCCCGCCGGCCCGGCGAGGAGGGCGGGCGGCGGCCCGGCCGGGCGAGGATACCGTTCCGTGACAGCGGCCGGAAGCCGGCGGTGCCAGGGGCTTCGCTGGCCACCGCCAGGACCGGCGGAGTTGCAACGCTTCGTTAACCGGCTTCCCAGAATAAGAGAGGCTTCACCCTCGTCCCGGTTCCGGAGATTGCCATGGCCGCCATCTCATCTCTTGGTCCCAGTGTGACACCGCCTCGTCCCGCAGCTGGCATGGCGCGGCCGGGGGCGGCGACCGGGACGGCGGCACCGGATGGCACGGCGCCGAGGGCGGCCGAGGCATCCGGCAATGGCCGGGCGCAGTTCAGTGCCGGCGCCGGGGCGGCGCTGCTGGCGGCGCAGGGCAGCGTCGCGACCAGGCCCGCCGGTGCGGGCAGCAACACCACGCCGGGCGCGACCAGCCCGCCCGCCGCCCCGCTGCAGCCCCAGGAGGCGCTGCGCCAGGCGCTGACGTCGCACGCCCCCGCGGGCAACCCGGTCACAACGACCCCCGGCGGCCCGAGCCGACCCGGCAATGCCACGGCCAGCAGCCCGGACATGAGCAGCGGCAGCCAGGCCGGCAAACCCGGCAGCATGGGCGGCGCGCAGGGCAGCACCCCCGTCCAGGCGGGCCGCCAGAGCCAGCCCCCGGCGCCGCCGCTACAGCCGCACCAGGCGCTACGCAACGCCAGCGAGCGGCTTGCGGCACTGCACGGCACCAGCACGGAGCCAGCAGGCAGCGCGCGCGACGGCGCCGAGGCCGGCCGCGGCGCCGAGGGCAGCCGCCCGGCGGAGTCCGGCACCGACGCATCCGGCGGGAATGCCACAGCCTCGCCCGCCCAAGCGCTGCGCACCACGATCGACAGGCTGATCGCCTTGAAGAAGGGCGGCGCCCAGGCTCCGGCCGGGCAGGGCGCCGCCCGGCAGGCCACCAGCAGCAGCCCGGCGCCAACCGCCCCGCCCAGCCAGCAGGAGGAAGCCAGCCGGTCGAGCGCGGCAAGGTCGGCGCAAACCGCCTCCGCCAGCGCCGCTGCCCAGGCGCCGGCCCGGACGCAGCAGGAACGCAGCGTCGCGGTCAGCGCCTATGCCGCCCGCAGCGACCGCGCGCCGAGCGCCCCGGCGATGGAACTCGCGGTGTGATCCCGGCGGGCTGAAGTGCTCACTGGCCGGGGCAGGGGCGGCCATCGCAGGCGAGCGGCATCCGCACCCCGGCTGCGGGTCGCCGGTTGCCCTGCCACGGCCGGCGCTGGGTGGAGGCGCGTCCGGGGGCCCCGTGGCGCTGGGCGCAGCATCGGCACGGGACAGGAGCCGAGGCTCCCAAGGCGGCGCTCGGCGAGGGCGCGAGCGTGAAGGCCCGCGGCTATTGGCGGCGCAAAGCGACACCCTGCGGGCCCAGAACCTTCCCGCGATACCGCTGTGCGGCTGGCGGCGCGGCCATTGGGGCAATCCTGCGAAGCCCTCAGCGGTCAGGCCCTGGCAGGTGGGCGCATCGGCGCGCCCATGTGCTACCCGCGAAGTTCGCAGGATCTCCCGTGAACGGAGCGGACGAGCAGCCATTCGAGTCTGAGGCCACCGGACGGAGGACGAAGTCCGCAGGACATCGGGACCGGGCCACTGGAGCAGATCGCGTTCAGATGGACTCATCTGGACGCGTGAAGATGCTCGTAAAACAACGGCCTAAAGCATGCTGCGTGAGCGCAAGCGAACGCAGCATGCCCTAGGCGATGCCGAAGACCTGTCGCGCGACGCCGACCGCGGCCTGCGCGGCATCGCTGGCGCGCTCCGCATTCCACACCAGGGCCACGCCCACCGAGCCAACCGGCCCGGCCAGCGTCCGGAAGGCCACGCCCTGCGGCCGCAGCCGCGCCATGCCGGAACTCACCAGCGCCACGCCGAGCCCGGCCGCGACGAAGGCAAGCTGCGCCATGGCGGAGCCCACCTCGCGCATCGCCACCGGCTCGAACCCCGCCTCGCGGCAGGCGCTCACCTGACGGTCGAAATAGGCCGGGCTGATGGACCGCGGCAGCAGCACCAGCGGCTCCTGCGCCAGCGCTGCCAGCGGCAGCGGGTCATCGCCGGCGGCCAGCGCATGGTCCTCCGGCAGCGCCGCCACCAGCGCATCCTGGCCGAGCGGCAGGACGCTGAGCGGCGGCCGGTCGCGGTCCAGCCGCGCCAGGGCGAAATCCACCTCGCCGCGGCGCAGCGCCTCGACCGCATCGGCCGTGTCCATCTCCTGCACCGTGATGGCGGAGTCGGGCTGCGCGGCGCGGAGCGCGCGGACCAGCGGCGGCAGGTAGTCGAACAGGGCGGAGGTGACGCAGGCCAGCACCATCGGCGCGTGCCGGCCGGCGCGCAGCTCCCGCGCCAGCGCCTCCACCTGCTTCGCATCCTCGGCCAGGCGGCGGAGGATGGGCAGCAGCGCCTCGCCCTCCCGCGTCGGCCGCGCTCCCTTTCTCGTGCGTTCCAGCAGCCGCACGCCGAGCTCGGCCTCAAGCGCCTGGATCTGCGCCGTCAGCGGCGGCTGGCTGAGGCCGAGCCTGGCGGCGGCGCGGCCGAAATGCCCTTCCTCGGCGACCGCAAGGAAATGGCCCATGCGGCGGAGGATGCGGAAATCCATGCGATGCGCCTCCCTGCAGGCCGAGTCCGGGGACCCAGACTAGCCCCGTATCGGCCCGGCCGCCTTAAGCTGATGTGGGGTCCGTCCTGCGCCGATCGGCAGGCGCGGCCGTCCTCTGCCCTGCCGGCATTCCGCTCCGGCAAAGGCGACGATCCGAAAAAACGATCAAAGCCGCGGCTCAATCGGAATGGACGAATGCGCCAAGGCGGGGGAGAAGTGCAGCCCATCTCATCCACAGGGGAGAACGCCGGCCCATGCAGCTCCATCCCGTCAAGCTCTACCCGTCCAAGGCCCTGCTGAAGCGGGAGGACCAGCTTGCCTGGAAGATCGCGGGCGTCGCCGCCGACAAGGTCGCCGTCCAGAAGGACGTGCAGGAGATGATCATCAACCGGATCATCGACAACGCCTCGGTCGCCATCGCCGCCATCAACCGCCGCCCCGTCGTCTCCGCCCGCGCCATGGCGCTCGGCCATCCGCGCAAGGGCGGCGCCACCATCTTCGGCATGCCCGCGGGCAAGACCTTCTCCCCGGAATGGGCGGCCTGGGCGAACGGCACGGCGGTGCGCGAGCTCGACATGCACGACACCTTCCTGGCCGCCGACTACTCCCACCCCGGCGACAACATCCCGCCGATCCTCGCCGTGGCGCAGACCATGGAGAAGTCGGGCAAGGACCTGATCCGCGGCCTCGCCACCGGCTACGAGATCCAGATCGACCTCGTCCGCGCCATCTGCCTGCATGAGCACAAGGTGGACCACATCGCCCATCTCTGCCCCTCGGCGGCGGCCGGCATCGGCACCCTGCTCGGCCTGAAGCAGGAGGTGATCTACCAGGCGGTGCAGCAGGCGTTGCACGTCTCCATCAGCTTCCGCCAGAGCCGGAAGGGCGAGATCTCCTCCTGGAAGGCCTATGCCCCGGCCCATGCCGGCAAGCTGGCCGTCGAGGCCGCCGACCGCGCGATGCGCGGGGAGGGGGCGCCGAGCCCGATCTACGAAGGCGAGGACAGCGTCATCGGCTGGGTGCTCTCCGGCCGGACCAAGGCGGACAAGGACGGCCGCGCCGCGGCCTATGAGCCGGTCTATTACGAGGTGCCGCTGCCGGCGCCGGGCGAGCCGAAGCGCGCGATCCTCGACAGCTACACCAAGGAGCACTCGGCCGAGTACCAGTCCCAGGCGCTGATCGACCTGGCCTTCCGGATGCGGGAGCAGATCAGCGACTTCGAGGCGATCGAGAAGATCGTCATCCACACCAGCCATCATACCCACTATGTGATCGGCACCGGGGCGAACGATCCGCAGAAGATGGACCCGAAGGCGAGCCGCGAGACGCTCGACCATTCCATCATGTACATCTTTGCCGTCGCCCTGCAGGACGGGCGCTGGCACCATGTGGACAGCTACGCGCCAAAGCGGGCCGGGCGGGCGGACACCGTGCGGCTCTGGCACAAGATCGAGACCACCGAGGATCCGGAGTGGACCCGGAAGTACCATTCGCGCGACCCGAACGAGCTTTCCTTCGGCGGCCGGGTCGAGATCTTCTTCAAGGACGGCACGAAGCTGGTGGACGAGCTCGGCGTGGCGAACGCGCACCCGAACGGCGCCAAGCCCTTCGGCCGGGCGGACTACATCAACAAGTTCCGCATCCTGACGGATGGTATCATCTCCGCCCGCGAGGCGAACCGCTTCCTGGAGGTGGTGCAGGACCTGCCGCGGCTGAAGGCCGGGGAGCTGGGCGAGCTGACGGTCGCCCTGCCGCGGGGCGAACTGCTGGACGGCAAGCCCGGCATCTTCTGAGCGCCATCGCCTTGGCGCCCCGCTGCAAGCGGCGGGGCGCCCACCGGCCACGGGGCTCGCGGCCCCGGGCCCAACCAAGAAGAATGCCCAGTCCAAACTGACGCCGCCTCCGCCGCCCGCGGGCCTGCCGCGGGTGGCTGTGCGAAGCCCGGGGCGCCACCACATCCGCGTGGCGCCCTGAAGCGCCTGACCCGGGCCATGGCGGGATGGCGGCGCCGCATCGCCCGAAGACCGAGAGGAGCGAACGCATGAGCGAGTCCACCGAGAAGCCGACCATCTACAAGGGCCTGGTTGGCGTCTATGCCGATGTCTCCAGCATCTCCAAGGTGATGCCGGAGACCAACAGCCTCACCTATCGCGGCTATGCCGTGCAGGACCTGGCCGAGAACTGCTCCTTCGAGGAAGTCGCCTACCTGCTCTGGGAAGGGGAGCTGCCCAACCAGCAGCAGCTCGAGGCCTTCAAGGCGGAGACGGCGGCGGAGCGGGAGATCAGCCCGGCGCTGCACCGGGTGATCAAGGAATTCCCCGCCGACGCCCATCCGATGGACACGATCCGCACCGCCGTCTCCTTCATGGGGCTCGAGGATCCCGAGACCGGCGACATCTCGGACGCGGCGCAGCGGCGGAAGGCCAAGCGGCTGTTCGCCAAGATCCCGACCGCGATCGGCGCCGCCTACCGCGCCTCCAAGGGGCTGGAGCCGCTGGCGCCCAACCCGAAGCACAGCTTCGCCGAGAACGTCTTCCACCTCGTCCAGGGGCGGGTGCCGGAGCCGGAGGTGCTGAAGGCCTTCGACGTCTCCATGATCCTCTACGCGGAGCACACCTTCAACGCCTCCACCTATACCGCCCGGCTGGTCACCTCCACCCAGGCGGACATGCATGGCGCCATCACCGCCGGCATCGCCGCCCTGAAGGGCCCGCTGCATGGCGGCGCCAATGAGGCGGTGATGCACATGCTGAAGGAGATCGGCGACCCGGCGAAGGCGAAGGACTGGCTGCACGGAAGGTTCGACCACAAGGCGCTGGTCATGGGCTTCGGCCACCGGGTCTACAAATCCGGCGACAGCCGGGTGCCGACGATGACCAAGTACGCAGAGAAGATGGCGGAGGTGGTGCAGGACCGGACCTGGATGGAGATCAGCCGGATCCTCGCCGCCGAGATGCTCGAGAAGAAGAACATCCACCCGAACCTCGATTTCCCGGCCGGCCCCGCCTACCACCTGATGGGGTTCGAGATCCCGCTCTTCACCCCGCTCTTCGTCGCCTCCCGCATCACCGGCTGGTCGGCGCATGTGCTGGAGCAGGGCGAGGACAACCGGCTCATCCGCCCGCTCTCCTGGTACACCGGGCCGGAGCAGCGCCCGGTGCCGCCGATGGCGTCGCGCTGAGGGCGCGGCGCCCCGGGCGCCGGCCGCCAGGGGCGCCGCGACGCAAGGTGCAAAGCCTTCCCTGAGGCAAGAAGACGGCCGCCGGCATCGCCGGCGGCCGTTGCCGTTTCCGTCATGCGCCGGCCTTGGCGGCATGGCGATGCGGTGCGGCGCGACGCACGCGCATGAGATGATGGGTGGCGCGATGCGCGGCGCGACATCGGCCGCAATGCGTCGCGCGAAAAATGCGCGCGTCTTCGCGCGGTTTCTGTTGACACGAAGGATGCGTGTGAAGATAGCGTGATTCGCGCGCACGGCGATGCACACGATTCGACGCGATGGAATTCGCTGCCCGTCGCCTCGCTCAACGTCAACGGCGTGCCGCAGCAGGGAAGGACGGTCCATGGACCGCGGACAGGATGGGATGACGGCAGGCTCTCACGCCGCGCATCCCGCAGCGCTGCGAGGTGCGCGCGGCGCGCTTCGCAGCCAGGGCGAGACCGCCAGGACGGCGTCGCGGCAAACCGCGCACGGCAGGGCGGTGGCGCGGCCTGCGCGCGGGCTCAGGACAGCGACCGAGACGGCACGCCGCGCCACGGGATCCGCGCGCTGCCCGCTCCGCACGACCGCCCCCGCTGTCACCACGGCCTGGCCTGCCGGCTTCCCGCGGAAGCCGGCGCATGGCGCGGCCCGACCAACACCGGAACGCTGAAGGAGATCCTGACTGTGACCGATACCCCCGAGACGCCGACGGCCCGCGCCCAGGCGATGGCCGTCTCCACCACCCGCCGCACCGCGAAGAAGCCGGCGACGGCACGCGGCCGCGTCGCCGCGAAGAAGCCGGCGGCGCGCAAGCCGGCGGCGAAGAAGGCCGCCCCCGCGAAGAAGGCCACCACCGCGCGCAAGCCGGCGGCGAAGAAGGCGGCGCCGAAGAAGGCTGCCACCGCCCGCAAGCCGGCGGCGAAGAAGGCCGCCCCCGCGAAGAAGGCCACCACCGCGCGCAAGCCGGCGGCGAAGAAGGCCGCCCCCGCGAAGAAGGCCACCACCGCGCGCAAGCCGGCGGCGAAGAAGGCCAGCACGGCTCGCAAGCCGGCGGCCCGCAAGGTGGCCGCGCCGAGGAAGGCCGCTGCCGCGAAGAAGCCGGCTCGCGCCGCCGCGCCGCGGAAGGCCGCCGCGGTGAAGGCGACCAACCCCTCGCGCTCCGAGGCCGCGAAGAAGGCCGCCGCCACCCGCGCCGCGAAGAAGGCCGCCGCCGCCGCCGCCGTCGAGGCACCGGCATCCAACCCGGCCGAGGGCGAGACCCCCGCGGCCTGACATCGCCATCGATCCCGGCGAGAGGGCGCCGTCCCGCGAGGGGCGGCGCCCTTTTCGCGACCGCATCCGGTGAATGTCCCGGCAGGCGGCATCGCGGGGCCGGATACCGCCGCGGACGCGCGGTATCCGGAGCAGCTCATCTCCGGTCCGATGGAGCGGTCCCGCGGGTCGAAGGCCGCGCTACTGCGCCGGCCCGCCCGCCAGCCAGCGCGCACCGCGCGCGTAGAGCGCCTCCACCTCCCGCCCTTGCAGCCCGGGCATGTCCGGCTTCACCGCATAGCCGATCCGGGTCTGCAGATAGGCGAGGTGGCGGTAGCCGGCGGGGAAGCGCGCCAGCAGCGCGGCGTCGAGCTCCCGCCGCGCGGCCGGGTCCACCGGGTCCATCCGGTCCTTCTCGTAGATCGGCTGGCGCAGCACCATGCCCCAGCGTCCCTCCCGCTTCTCCAGGAAGTCGTAGAAGCGGCCGGTGCAGACGGCATCCACCTCCACCCCCTCCACCAGGGCGCGCTGGCTGATGGTCATCTTGGTCTGGGCGATGGCGCGGTGGCCGGCGAGGTCGGCGCTGTGGCCGCCGAGGAAATGCAGGATGGAGACGCCCTTCTCCCAGCCCGCGCGGCTGGCGGCGATGAACTCCCGCCAGGGCGCCTGGCACTAGGTGGCCATCATCACGCCCTCCTCGTGCCAGCAGGTGGCGAAGCGGTTCCAGTCGCCGGCATCCCGCCACACCGCCCAATTCTCCACCAGCGCCCGGATGGCGATCCGGTCGAGCAGCGCGTCCTCCATGCTCCTCCCCTTCTTCTTCTGCGCTCAGCCGAAGGTGGTCAGCAGCTCCTCGATCTGCGCCGGGGTCAGCGTGCGGGCCGGCAGGCCGCGCAGCATCAGGGCAAGGCGCGCCGCCTCCTCCAGCTCCTCCGCGGCATAGACGGCGTCGTCCAGGCTCTTGCCGCTGACCACGGGGCCGTGATTGGCCAGCAGCACGGCGCGGGCCTGGGCGGCGGCGGCGGCGATGGCGGGCTCCATCGCCGGATCGCCGGGGCGGTAATAGGGCACCACCGGCAAGGCGCGGCCGATGCGCATGACGAAATAGGGCGTCAGCGGCGGGATCGGCGCCGCTTCCCCGGGCGCGGCGAGACAGGCGATGGCCGTCGCATGGGTGGAGTGGAGATGCACCACCGCGCCCGCCTCCGGCCGCGTCTCCAGGAAGGCGCGGTGCATGAACACCTCCTTCGAGGGCTTGTCGCCGCCGACATGGCGGTACTCGCGGTCCAGCTTGCTGATCCGCGCCGGGTCCAGCCTTCCGAGGCAGGAATTGGTCGGCGTGATGAGGAATCCGTCCTCCAGCCGCACGCTGATGTTCCCGGCCGAGCCGACCGAGAAGCCGCGGCCGAAGAGCAGCCGCCCATGCTCGGCGATGGCCTCGCGCAGCCTTGCCTCCTCGCTCATGCGGCGCTCTCCGGCATCTCGAAGGCCTTCAGGAAGAAGTCGCGGGCGCCGAAATTGCCGCTCTTCAGCGCCAGGTGCAGCCCGACGGGCTCGGCATAGGTCCAGGGCACGCCGGGGTCGATCTCCGGGCCGATGCGCAGCGCGCGGACGCCGAGGCGGGAGACGACGGCGCCCGAAGTCTCGCCGCCCGCCACCACCAGCCGCGTCACGCCGCGTGCCACCAGCCCTTCGGCGATGGTCGAGAGGGCGTACTCCACCAGCGCGCCCGCGGCGTCGCGGCCGAGCCGCGCCTGCAGCGCCGCCACGCGCTCCGGCGAGGCGCTGGCGGCGATGACGATGGGGTGGTCGCCGAGCTTGCCCTCCGCCCAGGCGAAGGCCTGGGCTGCCAGCGCCGCGGCATCCGGCGTGGCGAGCACGTCCAGCTCCAGCGTCGGCGCATGGTCCCGCGCGAAGCCGATCTGCCCCAGCGTGGCGCGGGAGCAGGAGCCGGCCAGCACCGCCGCGGCACCGCGCATCGGCGGCAGCGCGCTGGCCGCCGCGCCGCGCTCCGGCAGCTTCCCCTTGGCGCGGAAATTCGCCGGCAGCCCCATGGCGACGCCGGAGCCGCCGGTGATCAGCGCATGCTCCGCCGCCGCCTCGCCGATCGCGATCAGGTGTGCGTCGGTGACGGCATCGACGATGGCGTAGCGCCGGCCGCTTTCCTTCAGCACGGTCATGGCGCGGCGGATGGCGGCGGCGCCCTGTTCCACGGTGGCGAAGGGGACGAGGCCGACCGCGCCATCCGTCTGCCGCCCCAGCACGCGCACCAGGTTGGCGTCCTTCATCGGCGTCAGCGGGTGGTTCTCCATCCCGCTCTCGTTCAGCAGCGCCTGGCCGACGAAGAGATGGCCCTGGTAGACGGTGCGGCCATTGGTCGGGAAGGCGGGGTTGGCCAGGGCGAAGCCGCAGCCCAGGCGCTTCACCAGCGCATCCGCCACCGGACCGATATTGCCGGTCTCCGTGCTGTCGAAGGTGGAGCAGTATTTGAAGAAGATCTGCTGCGCGCCGGCGGTGAGCAGCGCCTCGCAGGCGGCGAGGCTGTCCGCCACCGCCTCCCGCACCGGGGCGGTGCGGGATTTCAGGGCGACGATGACGGCATCCGCTTCCGGCAGGGGGCCGGTGGGGGCGCCGATGACCTGCACGGCGGACATGCCGCCCTTGACCAGGGTGTTCGCCAGGTCGGTGGCGCCGGTGAAGTCGTCGGCGATGCAGCCGAGCAGGGGCATGGGAGGGTCTTCCGCGAGAAGGAGGGCCAGGTGCCAGGATATGGCCCGGGTCTCGGGCGATGCTATGGCCTCCGCCGGCGCAGGGGAACGGCGATGAGGGGCGGTGCCGGGCTCAGAGCGGCGTGCCGTCCTTCCGGGCGTAGCGCCACTTGCCGTCCGGGCCGAGCACCGCGGTCAGGTCGTCATCCGGATAGACCACGCTGTCGCCCGGGGAGCGGTCGCCGATCTCGAGGTAGAGCACATCCTCGCCGCCGCGGTTCTCCAGCCGGTGGGCATCGCCGGTGCCGGCCTTGAAGCCGGCGCACATGCCGGGCAAGAGCGGCGTCTCCCCGGCATCGGTCAGCAGCACCGGATGGCCCTCCAGGATGTAGACGAACTCATCCTGCGCCCCATGGGCGTGGCGAAGGGAGGAGGCGGCGCCGGGCGGCAGACGGGTGAGGTTCACCCCGAAATTGGTCAGGCCAAAGCGGTCGCCCAGCACCCGCTTCTCCCGCCCGCCGATCTTCGCCGCGAGGTCGGGCGGGTAGCCGGTCTGCCGGGCGCGGGGCGGCACCTCCAGGGCGTGCAGCGCGACGGGGCGGTCCTCCATGGGGCGTCTCTCCTTCAGGACGGGCCGGATGGCCGCGTGCCGATATAGATCCCGACCGCCAGCATGCAGGCGCCGGCGATGCCCGAGGCGAGCCAGCTCCGGAGCGCCAGGGTCATCACGATCCAGCTCACCGCCATGACGGAGAGCGCGGCGCGCTTGGCGCGCAGGCTGATCGCGCCATGCGCCCGCCAGGCGCGCAGCCCCGGCCCGAAGCGCGGATGATTCAGCAGCTTTGCCTGCAGGGTGGGGGAGGCGCGGCCGAAGGCCCAGGCGGCGATGAGGAGGAAGATGGTGGTCGGCATCACCGGCAGCACGGCGCCGATCACCGCCAGCGCCAGGCACAGATAGCCCAGGGCCAGCAGCGCCAGGCGCTGCGGCCGGGGGAGAGTGGTGGTCTCTGTCTCGTCGCGGCGGGCCATGCCGCCAGAGCCTACAATGCCGGCCGCGCCCTGCCAGCCCGCGGCTGAGTCTAGAGCGTTTTCGGGTCACATGCGTTCACCGAAAGCGCTCTAGGCCCTTATTTGCAGAGCGGATTCACGCCTTCGGGCGATGCCGTCCTACTACGATCTGCTCTAGCCTTTGGTTGCAGAACAGATTCATGCCTTCGGACGATGCCGCCCTACGGCGATCCGTTCTAGCAGGCGGGCGCACGGATCATGGCCGGTCCCGGTTCGGCATAGGTTGCAGCTTCGGCGCTCTGCGCGTCGGCGTTCGCGCTGGGGGTTCGGCGCGATGCGCAGCTCAGGCCGTTCCGCGCCCCGGCAGCCGACACCGGCAGTTCAGTATGCGCTGCGCATCCAAGCGTTACGCGCTCCGGCGGTCCTGTGCCGGCGGCTCAGCCCGCGGGTCGCGCCTCGTCCATCCTGCCCGCTGGCGCTCCCACGCAAGGCTTGCGGCCTCAGCCGCCGGCGACGCCCTCGATCACGAGGCCGGTACCGTTGCAGGTCTCGCAGGGCACGCCGCCCAGCTCGCCCTTGCCCTGGCAATCCGGGCAAAGGGCCTCCCCGGTGCCGGGGGTGCCGGGTGGGGCGACATCGCCCGGGTTCAGCCTCTCGCGCTCATCCTCCTGCGCCATGGCTCTCCACTCCCTCACTGCCGGCGGCAACGTACGGCGAGGGGTGGGGTTCGGCTCAGCGGCCGGGCGGGATGGCGAGGAGGTCGCGATGGCCGATGCGCAGGCCGAGCCGCCGCATGGCGATCTGGTTGAGCCGGGCATCGGTCCAGTCGCCGATGGCGCCGCCGCCGCGCCGGTCCTGCCGCCGCGCCGCCTGGGCATGGCCCAGCACCAGCTCGGTCAGGAAGGCATGGGTCCGCATGCCGGGCGCTGCCATGGGAAGCGGCCCGCGCTGCCGCACCCGCCAGTCGCTGGCGCCACGCAGCACGGAGAAGCCATGCGCGGCGAAGGCGGCGGCGATGGCGGCAGGGGCCAGGGGGCCGAGGGCGGGGCCACCGAAGCCCTTGTCGCGTCGCTGGTCGCGGCGGAAGGCGGTCAGCACCGCGGCATCGGCAGGGTGCGGCGGCGCGAAGGCCGCCCGCCCATTGACGCAGAGCGCCGCGTAGAAGGGCAGGCGCAGGGAGGCCGCCATCCGCTCCACCCAGGCGGCGGAGACGAGGTCGCAGAGCGCCGAGCTCAACACCGCGTCATGGCTGGCAAGCGGCAGGATCTCCGGCGCCTCGGCCAAGTCGGCGGCGAGCGCCTCCACCCGCCAGGCGCCGCCCGGTGCGTGCACCAGCATGGCCTTGCGGTTGGGGAATGTGACCTTCAACCCCACCTGCTCCGCTCGGTCGGCGATGGTGTCGAAGGCGGCCTCCAGCATCGCCTTGTCCCGGTCCACCAGCGTCCAGGCCTGGGCGCGGCCGATGCGCGGCGCCAGCCAGCGGAACAGGCTGCCCGTGCCGGCGCCGAGATCCAGCAGCCGTGGCCGTGCGGGCAACAGGGCCAGCAGCCGCGCCGCCACCGCCTCGGACCGCGCCAGCGCGTCCTGCGGCTCCCGCAGATCCAGCCAGTCCAGGTCGAAGCCCTCGCTCATGCCCGCTGGAGCTCGGCGAGGAAGGCGGCCGCGCCGTCGCTCCAGCGGGGCAGGCGCTGGCCGGTCTGCCAGGCGGCCTCAGCCATCTCTGCCCGCAGCGCATGATCGAACAGGCAGCGCCGCAGCGCCTTGGTGTAGGAGACGAGGTCGCCGGGCGGGGAGACCACCCCGGCCTCGATCGGCACAATATCGGCGATGGCGCCACCGGCGGTGATGGCGACGGGCAGGCCGCGCGCCATCGCCTCGGCCGCGGCCATGCCATAGCCTTCCCAATAGGTCGCCAGGGCGAAGAGATCGGCGCCGGCATAGAGGGCTTCCAGCGCCTCCTGGCCCACCTCCCCGGCGAAGGTCACGCGCTGGGCGATGCCGAGTTCCTCGGCCAGGGCGCGCAGCCCGTTCGCATGCACCCGATCCCGCACGGCGCCGACGATGGTGAGGCGCCAGTCGAGATCGGGCAGCCGGGCGAGGGCCTGCAGCAGCAAATCATGCCCCTTGCGCGGGGTGAGGGCGCCGACCGAGAGGATGGCAACGCCCGGACCGCCCGAGCCGCGGGCGCGCGGCGCCGGGTCGGTGCCCGGCTCCACCACGCCGATCCGCGCCGGGTCCACGGCGAAATCGGCGGCGAGGCGCTGGGCGGTGAGGGGGGAGGTGGCGACCAGCCGGGCAAGGCGCGGGAGGAGCGCCGCCTCCATCTCCCGCAGCGCCGCGCGATCGGCCTGCGGCGCGCCATGCTCCAGCGCCGTCGGATGATGGATCAGCGCCACGGCGCGGCGGGCGGCGAGACGCTCGGCCAACGGCGCGAAGGCGGGCAGGCCGAGGCCGTCGATGACGATCCGGGTGCCCTCCGGCAGCGTCTCCAGCGCGGTGCGTGCGGCATCGGTGGCCGCCGCATCGGGCAGCGGGTGGCGGCCGGCGAGCTCCACCACCTGAACCTCCTGCCCCAGCGCTCGCAGCCCCTCCACCATCCGCCGGTCATAGATGTAGCCACCGGAGACCAGGTCGAAGGGTCCCGGCACCAGCAGGGCGACGCTCATGCCACCGGCGCCTCATAGGCGGCCCAGGCATTCGGGCTTTCGCGCAGCAGCACCTTCAGCGCGGTGACGTTGCCGCTCTGCGGGCCGAGCCGGCCCTCCTTCAGGGCGGCGCAGAGCTGACCGTGGATGTGGTGGCAGAGATATTCCGTCGTGGTGTTCAGCCCGGCGAAGACCGGCTCCGCATCCAGGTTGCGGTAGTCGATCGGGTCCAGCGCCCGGCGCAGCTCCTGCTTCGCCAGGCCGATATCGACGAGGAGGTGCAGCGCATCCAACTGCGGCGCGCGGAACTCCGCCTCCACCGCGAAGGTGGCGCCGTGCAGCCGCTGCGCCGGGCCGAATTCGGCGCCGCGGAAGCTGTGGGCGATCATGATGTGGTCGCAGACGGTCAGGCTGAACATGCGGACGCACTCTTATCTATGTGTAGGTGACGAGCGGACAGGGGGCGCCGCCGCCCGCCAGCAGGGCCGGCAGCGCGTCCGGCAGCGCGGCGAAGCGCGTCGGCGGGGCGAGTAGCGCATCGAGGCGGGGATCGTCGAGCAGCGCCAGTGCCAGCGCCAGCCGCTCCGCGTGGCTGCGGCGGCCGCGCATGGCGGGGGCGACGGCGCCGACCTGGGTGGAGAGCAGGGCGAGGCGCTTTGCGTGGAACGCCTCGCCGAGCGGCAGCGCCACGGTGCGGTCGCCATGCCAGCTCGCTTCGAGGATGCGGGCCTCGAAGCCGGCGCGGCCGAGGGCAAGGCGCAGCCCGGCTTCGCTGGCGCTGGCATGGAGGATGAGTTCCTGCTCGCCGGGCACGGACTCCGGCGGCAGGTAACGGGCGCCAAGCGCCTCGATGAGCGGCGCGCGGCTGGGGTCGAGATCGGTGACGATGAGCTCGAGGCCGGGGATGCGGGCGAGCAGCGCGGCAGCGAGCAGCCCGACCACGCCGGCGCCGATGACCAGTGCCCGCTCCCCCGGCAGGGGCCGCGCATCCCAGAGGATGTTCAGCGCCGTCTCCATATTGGCCGCCAGCACCGCGCGGTGATCCGGCACGGCATCCGGTACGGGGATGCACATGGCGGCGGGGGCGAGGAAGCGATCCTGGTGCGGGTGCAGGCAGAAGATGCGGCGGCCGCGCAGCGCCGGCGGGCCGTCCTCCACCACTCCCACTGCGGCGTAGCCGTATTTCACCGGAAAGGGGAACTCACCCGCCATCAGCGGGGCGCGCATGGCGGCCCATTGGCTTTGCGGCACGCGCCCCTGGCTGACGAGCCGTTCCGTGCCGCGGGACACGCCGCTGGCGAGGCTGCGCACCAGGGCCTGGTCCGGGGCGCGCGGGGGCAGGGTTTCGGCGCGCAGCTCCGCCCGGCCCGGGGCGGTGTACCAGAGGGCGGTGGCGCGGCGGCTCACCGGCAGATCTCCGGCCGGGCGCGGTGCAGCGGGATATCGAACAGCACGTCGCCCTCCAGCGGATGCACCACCCAGGTGAAGCGCAGCCCATCGGCGATGCGGGCGGCCTCCGGCAGGGTGAAGGCGGGGATGCCGGAGCCGAGCAGGACCGGGGCCACCGTCACATGCAGCCGGTCCAGGCAGCCGGCGGCAAGGAAGCGGGAGACAGTGACGCCGCCGCCCTCGACGAAAAGGCGGGTCAGGCCGCGCGCCGCCAGCGTCGCGAGGATGGCGGGGATGGTGAGGCCGCCTTCCGGGCCGCGCGGCAGGCGGATCACCTCCGCCTGGCCGCAGCGTTCCGGGCCGGCGGCGTCCTCGGCGGTGAGGAGGAGGGTCGGCGGGCCCTCGCGGAACACGCCGTAATCCGGGCCGAGGCGGCGATTGGTATCGAGGATCACGCGCACCGGGTGTGGCCCGGGGCAGAGCCGGGTGGTGAGGCGGGGATCATCCTGCCGCACCGTCCCGGCACCGACCAGCACGGCATGGCAGAGGGCGCGGAGCCGGTGGGTGTGCAGCAGGTCGCCGCGGCCGCCGATCCATTGCGAGGAGCCGGTGACGGTGGCGATGCGGCCATCCAGCGTCTGGGCCAGGCGGCCGATGACGCGGCAGCCATCTAGGGCCTCAGCCGGGGCCAGCACCGGGCCGAACAGAGCGGCAAGCGGCCCGGGCGGCAGAGCGCCGGGCGCGTCGCGCCGGGCAAGCAATTCGGACCATGCATCGGGGGCGCCGGGTGGAGACATGCGGCCCCGACCATGCCGGAAGCCCGGGCGCGGGGGGAGAGGCATTCCGCTTCGGCGGGGCGCCTGGCCTGCCGAGGCGTAGGATCGTGCAGAACGGGAAACCGCCAGGCAGGGAGGCGCCCGGCGGGATCGGTATCTGGCGCCTGATCGGGTGACCCGGCGCGAGGAGGCAGCGCGCCCGCCTCAGAGGAAGAGGGCGTTGATCTGCGGATTTGTCATGGCACCGATCTGGGTGGAGGTGAAGGCGCTGGTCTGGGTGTCGCTCATGGCGACGATGTCTGTCGTCTCCAATGCCTGGACCTGAGTGGTGGTGAGCGCACCGATCTGGGTGGAGGTCAGGCCCGCCATCTGGGCCGTGGTGAAGGCGGCGATCTCGGTGGTGGTGAGGGCCACGAGCTGAGTGGTGGGGAGCGCCGCGATCTGGGAGGTGGTGAGCGCGGCGGTCTGGGTGGCGGTCAGCGCGCCGAGCTGGGTGGTGGTGAGCGCCGCGATCTGGGAGGTGGTGAGCGCGGCGAACTGGGTGGAAGCCAGCGCGGCGAGGTCGGTGGTCT
>NZ_JAMZIK010000071.1 GCF_024178315.1 Siccirubricoccus soli
CCGCGCCGGCAGCCCGCCGCCCGGGCGGCCGGGCGCTTCGCGTGCGCCGTGCCCGGCCGCTCAGGCCGCCAGCAGCTCGTCCGCCGGCCCGAAGAATTCGTAGTGGATCCGCGCCGCCGGCACGCCCAGCCCCGTCAGCCCGGCCACGAAGCCCCGCAGGAATTCGCGCGGGCCGCACAGGTAGTAGTCGGCCGTCGCCACCGGCGTATTGGCCCGCAGCCAGTCCAGGCCGATCCGGCCGGCCAGGTCGTAATCCCGGCCTGGCCGGTCCTCCGGCCGCGGGCATTCGTAGAAGGTGGTCACGCCGATCCGGCCCTCGGCGGCCAGGGCCCGGGCCTCCGCCCCCAGGGCATGGGTGGCGCCGGAGAAGGTGCCATGGACGAACTGCACCTGCGGGGCGGCGGGCAGCCGCGCCGCGGCGTGCAGCATGCTCAGCAGCGGCGTCTGGCCGACGCCGCCGCTGAGCAGCACCACCGGCCGCTCGGGGCGCTCGGGCAGGATGAACTCGCCGGCGGGCGCGGCGACCTTCAGCCGCGTGCCCGGCCGTACCGCATCATGCAGCCAGTTGGAGGCGACGCCCTGCGGCTCGCGCTTCACCGAGATGCGGTACTCCGCCCCGCCGGGGGCGGAGGAGATGCTGTAGTTCCGCTTCAGCGGCGCATGCCCCGGGATCTCCAGCCAGAAGGTGAGGTACTGGCCCGGCCGGTGCCGCAGCACCGCGCCGCCATCCTCGGGGGCGAGGAGGAAGGAGGTGATGATCTCGCTTTCCCGCCGCTTCTCCTGCACGACGAAGTCGCGCCAGCCCTTCCAGCCGCCGGGGGCCGTGGCGTGCTCCTCATAGATCTGCGTCTCGCGGCCGATCAGCACCTCGGCCAGGAACCAGTAGGCCTCGCCCCAGGCGGCCAGGATCTCGGGCGTCGCCGCCTCGCCCAGCACGTCCTGGATGGCGCCGAGCAGGGCCTCGGCCACGAAGGGGTAGTGCTCGGGCAGGATGTTCAGCCCGACATGCTTCTGCGCGATCCGCTCCACGGCGCCGGCGAGGGCGCCGAGATTCTCGATGTTGCGGGCATAGGCCAGCACCGCCGTGGCCAGGGCCTTGGGCTGCGCGCCCGTCTCCCCATGATGCGACTGGTTGAACAGGTCGCGGATCGCCGCATTCTGGAACATCCGCTCATACATGCGGCGGGTGATGGCAAGGCCATGCGCCTCGAGGGCGGGGACCGTGGCCTTCACCAGGGCAATGGTCTGGGCGCTGAGCGGGCGGGGCATGCGGGCCTCATAAGGTGTATTTGCGGCGCACCTTCTAACCTCCTGGCGAAAAGGTGTAAAGCTGCTACACCTTCCAGATGCGACTGACCCTCTACACGGATTACGCCCTGCGGGTGCTGATCCATCTCGGCCTCCGGCCGGATCGCCTGGTCTCGATCCGGGAGATTGCCACCGCCCACCGCATCTCGGAGAACCACCTGGTGAAGGTGGTGCATCAGCTCGGCCAGGGCGGCTTCGTGAAGACCCTGCGCGGGAAGGGCGGCGGGCTCCGCCTGGCGCGGCCGCCGGGGGAGATCCGGGTCGGCGAGGTGGTGCGCTTCACCGAGGAGGACATGGCCCTGGTCGCCTGCTTCCAGGCCGCGGCGGCGGAGCGCGGCGGCTGCGCCCTGGCCAATGCCTGCCGGCTGCAGACGCTGCTGGGAGAGGCGATGGCCGCCTTCATGGCGGTGCTGGACGCGCGGACCCTGGCGGATCTCCTGGCCAGCCCGCAGCGGGAGGCAATGGCGGGCCGGCTCGGGCTGCTGCCTGCCGGGCTGCCGCCGCAGGAGACGGGCATGGGCGGGGCCATCGCCCGGTGAACCCCGGCTGGCTGATGGCCTTCCGGCCGGCGCCGATGGGCGCCAGCCTGACGGAACGCGTCCGCGGCGCCTGCGGCGCGCTGCTTGGCCTGCTGCTCACCGGCCTCATCTGTGGCCGGCTGGACCCCGGGGCGGCCTCCCCGCTGCTGATCGCGCCGCTCGGCGCCTCGGCCGTGCTGCTCTTCGCCCTGCCGGCCAGCCCGCTCGCCCAGCCCTGGTCGATCCTCGGCGGCAACATCGTCTCCGCCGTCATCGGCGTGACCTGCGCGCACTGGATCCCGGACCCGCTGCTGGCGGCGCCCTTCGCCGTGGCCTTCGCCATCGGCGGCATGTTCGCCCTGCGCTGCCTGCATCCGCCGGGCGGGGCGATCGCACTGACCGCGGTGCTGGGCGGGCCGGCCGTCACCGCCGCCGGCTACGGCTTCGTGCTCAAGCCGGTCGCGCTGGAATCGCTGCTGCTCACGCTGGCGGCGCTCGCCTTCCATGCCGCGACGCGCCACGCCTATCCGCATCGCCAGCAGCCGGTCCGGCACCATCCGCACGGCACCGCCGACGCTGCCCCCACCCAGCGCCTCGGCGTGCAGGCGGAGGATCTCGACGCCGTCCTGCGGCAGCATGACGAGCTGCTCGATGTCAGCCGCGACGATTTGGACAGCGTGGTGCGGCAGGCGGAGATGCATGCCTACCGGCGCCGCTTCGGCGAGATCACCTGCGCCGACATCATGTCGCGCGACGTCGTCACGGTGCAGTCCGGGACGAAGCTGGCGGAGGCCTGGCGGCTGCTGCGCCGGCACGACATCCGGGCGCTGCCCGTGCTGGATCCGGCCCGGCGGGTGATCGGCATGGTCTCGGATGTCGATTTCCTGCGCAGCCCGGAGCTCGACCTGTATGAGGGCTTCGCGGCGCGGTTCCACGCCATGATCCGCCGCCCGAGAGCAGTGCGGGCCGAGCGGCCGGAGGTGGTGGGGCAGATCATGCCGCGCACGGTGCGCACCGTACCGGAGGGGACGCATGTGGCGGATCTGGTGCCGCTGATGGCGGATGCCGGGCTGCGGCACGTCGCGGTCGTCGATGAGCGCCAGCAGCTCTCGGGCATCATCTCCCAGGCCGACCTGATCGCCGCCCTGTACCGCGGCGGCCTCGGCCGCGGCGTGGCAGGGAGGGGCAGCCGGGCGGCCTGAGCCCGAAGGGCATGGCGCCTTGCGGTCTCGCCGGCCGGGCCGGGCAATGGCCGGCCCCTCGTGGCGATGGATGGCCGGCGCGGCGCATCCCCGTTCTGGCCGCACGGCCGGGGGGAGGCGGATGCCGCATCCCCCGCCGGAGGAGGGGAAGTCCAGGACCCCTCCCCGCCTCCGGTGAACCGGCACCCCGGCCTCGCCCGGGGCGCCTGCCAGACCCGCTGCCGCCCGGTGTCCTGCCGTGGAAGGCCATGCGAGGTCCCGGGAATTCAGCCCCGCAAGGCCGCGCAGCGGCCTTGCGGGAGGTTCTCAGACATGGATGCCGTCCAGGTCCTTGCCGGCATTCTCCGGGCTCCACCACCAGACCACCGCGGCCTGGCCCAGCATCACCACCGGGATGAGCAGGAAGGCGAGCTGGAAGCTGCCGGTCGCCTCGCGGATCCAGACCGAGACGAAGGGCCAGAGCACATAGCCGGTGAAGAAGGCGAGCGCCCAGGAGAAGCCGTTGCCGACCCCGCGGATGCGCGTCGGGTACATCTCCGCCGTATAGGTGGTGGCCGGCCCCCAGACGCCGAGGAAGCCGATGCTCCAGAGCAGGCCATAGACCCAGAGCAGCGTGTTGTTGCTGGTGTAGGTCCAGAGGGTGAGGAACACCGCCCCCTCCACCAGCATCAGCACGAAGCCGAGGCGACGGCCGAAGCGGTCGATGATCCAGCCGGCGCCGATGATGCCGAGCACGCCGATCAGCCCCCAGGCGACGTAGAAGCTGCCATATTCCGCCGCCGTCCAGCCATGCGCCTCCTTCAGGAAGAGCGGCATCCAGAGGCCGACCGTCGAGAAGGCGATGACGTTGGTGCAGGCGACGAAGGTGGCGAGCAGCGTGCTGCGGCGCATGTCCGGCAGGAAGAGCTGGCTGACGCCGACCTTCTCCGCCTTGCCGATCCACTGGCGATCCTCTGCGCTGATGCCATGGCCGTTGCGCAGCGCCTCCCGGATGCGTCGCTTGCGGTCCATGGTCCGCACCCAGTAGGGAGATTCTGGGCAGAGGAAGCGGACATAGACCGCGAGCAGCGCCACCACGGCCGGCAGCACGAAGGCGGCGCGCCAGCCCCATTGCCCGACGACCACCGCGGTGATGGTCCCGGCGAGGGCGGCGCCCACGCCCCAGGCGGAGCGGTCCACGCTGACGATCATGCCGCGCAGCCGGGCCGGCCAGGTTTCCGCCACCAGCATGGAGCCGATGGCCCATTCGCCGTTCAGCGCGAAGCGGACGATGGCATAGGCGGCGACGAAGAAGCCCCAGTTGGGGGCGAGCGCCACCAGCGGCATCATCAAAGAGAACATCGCGATGTTGACGGCGAGCAGCGTGCGCCGGCCGAACTGGTCCGCCAGCCAGGGCCAGAGATAGAGGCCGACGATGCCGACCAGCATGGCGATCTGCACGCCGCTGCGGTACTCCGGCAGGGTGACGGCGAATTCCTGCATCACCATGGGTGCGACCAGCGCGAAGATCGCGCCGTCCATGCCGTCGAACCCCCAGCCCAGCCCGTTGGCCCAGGCGATGTGCCAATGCGTGCGCGTCAGCTTCCCCTGCTGCACGGCGTTGCGGTAGGGGGCGCTGCGCATGTGCTTCGCCTCCAGCGGGCCACCGGGAACCAGCGGTGGTCCGACATCGGGCGCAGGCGCGCCGGCTGCATCGACTGCAGTTGAGCTCATTGGACGGATTCTCCCATTTCCCTGGCCTGCGGCCGGTGCGGGCCGATTGGTTCGGCCTCGCAGGAGGATGCTGCAATCTGCGCGTGTGGCACGCAACCGCGTTCGGGATCGGTCCGCCGACGTGCCGAGCGCGCATGATGCGTCGTGGGGGTGGCCCGAGGGCCAACCCAGCGCCGGGCCTGCTTCGGGCTGGGCGCGGATGGAACGGCAGGGCGGATCTCCGGGGCGCCCGCGCAGCACCGTTCCGATCCGACCGCGTATCATCGCCGCAGGGTTTCGGCCCGCTCGCGGCACGGCCGCCGCAGGGCCGATGCCCGGGCAAAAGCCGCTTGTGCCGCCCCGGCGATGCGGCGACCATGCCGGCAAACCTGGGAGGAGACACGCGCCATGAGCAGCACCCTGGCCGAGCCGGCAGCAGCCCCGCGCAGCCTCTCCCGCGCCGAACACGCGGCCGGCATGGCGGCCTATCGCGCGGCGGGCGAGCGGCTGGCGGCCGAGATCGGCAATCGCGGGCCGCTGCGCCTGACGGATGACGGCGCGCTGCACCCGGACATCCAGGCCGCCTATTGGCGCCATGGCTACTACATCTTCGAGGGCGTGATCGACGCGGAGGAGATCGCGGCGCTGCGCGCCGATGCGCACAACATGCTGGAACGCGCGCCGGTGGGGCCGGAGGCCAAGCTGGACGCGCAGGGCCGCCCGGCGCTCGGCCTGGACCATGCCCGCCTGCCCTATCGCTTCACCCGGCCGCTCGCGGATCCCTGGGGCGGGACGCAGCTCCTCGGCGGGCGCCATCCGGCGCAGATGAGCCAGCCCAAGCCGGATGCGGATGCGCCGGAATGGGTGGTGTTCCTGATGTACGCCATGTGCCAGTCCATGCCCTCGGGCCTCCGCCTCTACGGGCACCCGAAGCTGCTGGCCGCGGCGCAATCCATCAACGGCCCGGATTTCGTGCCCTTCAACGACGCCATCTTCGTCAAGCAGCCGGGCCTCGGCGGCTCCGTCGCCTGGCATCAGGACGGGGTGACGCATTGGAACTCGCCCGACTGGGACGAGGGGATCCACGGCTTCAACTACCAGGTGCAGCTCTACCCGACGACGCCGGCCAATTGCCTCTGGGTGATCCCCGGCTCCCACAAGCTGGGCAGGGCGGACATCAAGGCCATGGTGGCGGCGAATGGCGGCAGCGAGCAGCTGCCGGGCGCGGTGCCGCTGGTCTGCGCCGCGGGCGACGTGACCATGGTGAACCGCCAGATGGTGCATGGCTCCTTCGCCAACAGCTCGCCGGACATCCGCATCTCGCTGACCTTCGGCTTCCACCGGCGCCGCTCTGTGCTGGGGCAGAAGGCGGCGCTCTCCATGGCGGAGACCCAGGCGGTCTATGACGAGCAGCGCATCTTCGAGCGCTCCGCGGTGATCCAGGTGGCGATCGATGCGCGGCACCAGGCACACCCGGAGGAGCCGGTCTTCCGCTACCAGCCCTTCGCCGGGCTGGAGGACCAGTTCCGCTTCACGCCCGAGACCTTCGATCGCGTGATCCGCGACTACAACACCAAGGATCTGGCGATCTGACCCCGCTGCGCTTCGGCTGACGGCACGCGGCGGGGGCTGAAACTGCCCTGGTCGCGTGCAGCCCCGAGGGGGCGGCCGATGTTTCGCGGCGCAGCGGCGGCGCCCATTCGGGATGCCGAAGCACGCAACATCGCGAGCGCGCTTCGTGTCGTTGAAAGGCACCTGCGCCGACGGGACACCGTGCCGCATTGGCCGCAAGGTCCCGTTACCGCGACGGAGGTCCCGCCCTTCGCGTTTCCGGGCGAGCCGGCCCTGGGGATCGCGGCCGGAGATGCGGCCCCGCCGCGTTCCGGCCAGTGTCCTGCCCGCGACGTTCGTGGGATTCCCCACGTACGCAGCGGATCGGCAGGCCGCTGAAGACAATGGGCAGTGGCCTGAGAACGAAGTCCGCAGGAGTTCGAAACCAGGACGCTAGAGCGTCTTCGGTTCACATGCGTTCACCGAAAACGCTCTACGCCGTTGCCTGCAGAGCAGATTCGCGCCTTCGGGCGATGCCGCCCTACGGCGATCCGCTCTAGGCCTCCGGCGCGACCGCCACCTTGCGGTAATGCGCCTCGTCCACCGGCTCCATCCAATTGTTGTTGTCCGGCCCCTCGATCTCGAGGAAGGAGATATGCGCGAAGAGGTGTCCGGCCACCGCGCCATGCCAGTGCACCACGCCCGGCGGCACCTCCGCGACATCGCCGGCGCGCAGGATGCGGGGCGGCTTGCCGCGCACCTCCACCATGCCGGTCCCCAGCGTGGCCACCAGCACCTGCCGGGTCTTGTGGGTGTGCCAGTTGGTGCGCGCGCCGGGGGCGAAGGTTACCAGAGTGGCGCTGGTGCGCGATGTTGCCGTCGGCGCGGCATAGGCATCCTGCAACACGGTCCCGGTGAAGTTCTCGGCGGGTGCGGTCTTGGTCGCCCGTGCCGCAGCCGGCCGGATCGTCACGTCATCCATCTGCGTCTCCTTCCGGGCTCTGCGGCCCGCCTGGTTGCCGCCGCGGAGCCTAGAGCAATATCCGATCAGGTGGACTCACCTGATCGGATCTCTTGCTCTAGATAGTACAACATCTAGAGCAGCTTATCTCCGACCTGATGGATCACGCGGTGATCCATCAGGTCGGAGGCTGCTCTAGCGGAGCCCCGCCGGGATGGGAAAGGCGCCAGGACCCGCCACACCGGCTGCGCAACGCTGCGGGAGAGATGGCGTCGCAGCGTCGGCGGTATCGCTGTACCGACAGCGCGCGGTGATCATGGGACCGCAACGAAGCCGAAGCCGAACGCGCCGCGGCGCAGGCGCAGGCGCAGCGGGAGATCGCCGAGGAGATGCGCCGGACAGCGCGGCTCGCTGCCGGGCAGGGCAGCGAGGGCGGCTGAACGCCACCCCATGCCAGGCATGTCAGGCGGCGCGCCGGTCGATCGTGGGCGGCACCGCCGCGTTCCGCTCCAGCCGGTCCCGGTGGAGCGCGGCGCGGGCGACCAGCATCAGCGTGACGGGCGTGGTCAGCAGGATGAAGAGGCCGATCGCGACCTCATGCAGGACGAGCCGCGTCTGCAGCACGGAGAAGAAGAGCATCGAGGCGACCAGGATGCAGCCCATGCCATAGGAGGTGGCCAGGGTCGGGGCGTGCACGCGCTCATAGAAGCTGCGCAGGCGCAGCAGCCCGATGGAGCCGATCAGCGTCAGGCCCGCGCCGGCCAGCAGCAGCAGCGCCACCGGCAGCGCCACGAACCAGGGAAGCTCCGCCACCTGCGGGATCATTCGATCACCTCGCCGCGCATCAGGAATTTCGCCAGGGCCGCCGTGCCGACGAAGCCGAGCAGCCCGATGAGCAGGGCCGCCTCGAAATAGACCTGGGTGCCGGAGCGGATGCCGAAGGTGACGAGCAGCAGCATCGCGTTCACATACAGCGCATCCAGCCCCACCACGCGGTCCTGGGCCCGCGGCCCGCGCAGCACGCGCCAGCTCGCGCACAGCATCGCGCCGCCGATCATCAGCTGCGCGAGCAGGAGCGCCCAACCCAGCAGGGTTGCCGTCATGCGAAAATCTCCAGCAGAGGCTGCTCGTAGCGGTCCTTGACGAGGCGCACCCACTCCCCCTCCTCCCCCAGGTCGAGCACGTGCAGCAGGAGCCAGCCCTCCTCCGCATCGAACTCCACCCAGGCGGAGCCGGGCGTCGCGGTGAGGATGGCGGCCAGCACGGCCAGCGCCCGCGGGTCCCGCAGGGCCAGGGGAATCCGGATGAAGCCGGCCGGGGGATCCTGGCGCCGGTTCAGGATGAGGCGCGCCACGGCGAGGTTGGACCTGGCCACATCCACCAGCACCAGCCCGGCCAGCCGCAGCGCGATGCCCGGGCGCCGCAGCCGGGGCCGGCCCTGCTCCAGCCGGTCGTAGGCCCGCCCCCCGAGCAGCGCGACCACGATGCCGACCAGCGCCGGCCCGGGGGCGAGGGTCTGGTTCAGCAGCAGCCACAGGGCCAGCAAGGCGGCCGAGACCAGCGGATGGGGCAGCAGCCGCCTCATCGCGCGCCCCGTCCCGGCTGGCGCGGATGGTCCGGCGCGTGGAGCGCGGCGGCCGTCGCCTGCATGTAGCGCATCACCGGGCCCGCGGCGACGGTCATGCCGATGCAGACGAAGATCAGCAGCAGCACCGGCGCGATCTCGACCGCGCCGATCCGCGGCACGGCACGGTCGGCATCCGCCCACAGGTTGCGGATGCCGGCGCGCGTCATCGCCAGCAGCGTGGCGAAGCCCGAGAGGACCAGCACGATCAGCAGGGACCAGCTTCCCGGCGAGACCAGCACCGGCCCCTGGCCCAGCCCCCGGGGGTTGAGGATGCCGTCGAGCATGGCGAATTTGGCGATGAAGCCAGAGAGCGGCGGCAGGCCCGCGAGCACCAGGGCGCAGCAGAGGAAGCAGGTGGCGAGGGTCGCCATGGTCATGGGGATGGGCACGCCGATCCCGTCATCGCCCTGCTGCTCCTCCTCGTCATCGCCCTCGCCGAAGGCTTCCGCCGTCACGGCGAGGACGTCGGCGCCGAGGTCGCGGCCGCGGTCCAGCAGCTCGATCAGCAGGAAGAGGGCGCCGATCGCCAGCGCCGAGCTGACCAGGTAGAACAGCGCGCCGCCGGTCACCGCCGTCTGCCCGGCGCCGACGGCCGCGAGCAGGGTGCCGGAGGAGATGATGACGCAGCCGCCGGCAAGGCGCGGCAGGTCCTGGGTGCCGAGGACGCTGATGGCGCCGAAGATCACCGTCAGGACGCCGCCGGCCATCAGCCAGGTGCTGCCGAAGCCGGCGGAGACCCCCGTCTCCGGCCCGAAGAGCAGCAGGACGAGCCGCAGCACGGCATAGACGCCGACCTTGCTCATCATCGAGAAGATGGCCGCCGCGGGCGGGCTGGCGGCGGCGTAGGTGGGCATCAGCCAGAAGCCGAGCGGCCACATCGCCGCCTTCACCAGGAAGGCGACGCCGAGGATGGCGGCGCCCGCCTCCAGCAGCGGCCGGTCCGCCGCCGGCATTCGCGGGATGCGGGCGGCGAGGTCGGCCATGTTCAGCGTGCCGGCGACGCCGTAGATCATGCTGACGCCGATCAGGAACAGCAGCGAGGCGGCGAGGTTCATCGAGATGTAGTGCAGCCCCGCCTTCACCCGCGCGACTCCCGAGCCGTGCAGCGCGAGCCCGTAGGAGGCGGCGAGCAGGACCTCGAAGAAGACGAAGAGGTTGAACAGATCCCCGGTGAGGAAGGCGCCATTCAGCCCCATGAGCTGGAATTGCAGCAGGGCGTGGAAATGCGCGCCCATCCGCTGCCAATGCGCCAGCGCGTAGAGCAGCGCCGCGAAGCCGAGCAACGCGGTGACGAGCAGGAGCAGGGCGGAGAGCCGGTCCACCATCAGCACGATGCCGAAGCTGGCTGGCCAATTGCCGAGGCGATAGACCTGCACCGCGGCCGCCCCGCCGGCATGCGCCTGCACGGCCAGCGCCACCGCGGCGGCAAGCATGACGAGGATGGAGCCGATGCCCATCGCCGCCTTCAGCCGCGACCGGCTCTCATCCAGCGCGACCATGACCGCGCCGGCGATGAGCGGCAGCGCGATGGGCAGGATGGCGAGGTGCTGCAGCCAGCCGGTCACCGCGGCGGCCTCCCATCCACATGGTCGCCGCCGGTGAGGCCTCTGGCGGCCAGCATGACGACGAGGAAGAGCGCGGTGGTGGCGAAGCCGATGACGATGGCCGTCAGCACCAGGGATTGCGGCAGCGGGTCGGCGAAATGGGCGGGGTCGCCCTTGCCGCCCGCCTCCAGGATCGGCGCCGCGCCGACCGGGAAGCGCCCCATGCTGAAGATGAAGAGGTTCACCGCATAGGAGAGCAGCGAGAGCCCGATGATGAGCTGGAAGGTGCGCGGCCGCATGAGCAGCCAGACACCGGAGCCGCCGAGGATGCCGATGGCGAGGGCCAGGATGAGTTCCATCAATTCTCTCCCGCGACGGCAGGCTCGGGCCGGGCGGTGACCAGGGGCGGCGGCGCCGGGCGCGGCCGGCGGACCGACTGGTGCGCGAGGGCGATGAGCATCAGCACCGTGGCGCCGAAGACCAGGGCGAAGACCCCGAGGTCGAAGATCACCGCGCTCGCCAGGGGCAGCCTGCCGAGCGGGCCGAGATCCGCATAGGCGAAGTAGGAGGTCAGGAAGGGCTTGCCGAAGGCGACCGCCGCCGCCCCGGTGCCGGCCGCCAGCAGCAGGCCGAAGCCCATCCAGCGCAGCGGCAGCACGCGCAGCCGGTCCTCCACCCAGCGCGTCCCGCCGGCCATGTATTGCAGCAGGACGCCGATGGCGAGCATCAGCCCGGCGACGAAGCCGCCGCCCGGCTGGTCGTGCCCGCGCAGCAGCAGGTAGAGCGAGACGGCGATGATCACCGGGAAGAGCAGGCGCATGGTGACGGCCGGCACCAGCAGCCAGTCCCGCGCCTCGCCCTGCTGCTGCTCCGGCATGCCGACGCTTTCGGCGGCCGGGCGGAAGCGGCGCAGCAGCGCATAGACCGTCAGCGCCACGATGCCGAGGACGGTGATCTCGCCCATGGTGTCGAAGCCGCGGAAATCCACCAGGATCACGTTCACCACATTGGTCCCGCCGCCCTCGGTATAGGCGCGCTCGAGGAATTGGCGGGAGATGCCGTCGGGCGAGACGCGCGTCATGGTGGCGTAGGAGATGGCCGCGAGGCCGAGGCCGGCGGCGGCGGCGATGACGAGGTCCCGCCCGCGCCGCAGCCGGGCGAGGATGTGGCCCGAGCTCGCGCTTTCCATGCGCTTCGGCATCCAGCGGAGGCCGAGCAGCATCAGCACCGTGGTCACGATCTCGACCAGGAGCTGGGTCAGCGCGAGGTCGGGCGCCGAGAACCAGACGAAGGTCAGGCAGGTGGCGAGCCCGGCGCCGCCCAGCATGACGAGCGCCGCGAGCCGGTGGTACTTGGCCTGGTAGGCGGCGGCGATGGCACAGGCGCCGCCCACCACCCAGAGCAGCGCCACCACCGGATCGGGCCGGGTGAGCTCCACGCCGCCAGGGGCCAGGCCGTGCGGCAGCAGCGCCAGAGTGGCGGCGAGGAAGGCGATGCAGACCAGCAGCCGGAGCTGCATCTGCAGCCGGTCCGTGGCGACCAGCCGTTCCAGCGCGCGGGCGAAGCGCCAGGAGATGAAGACCATCACCTGGTCGAAGGCCCGGCGGCCGTCCAGCCGCTCCAGCAGCGGCGTGCCGTCGATGCCGGCATTCAGGTGCCGGTAGAGCAGGCGGTAGAGCACTACCCCGCCGGCGAGGGCGATGAGGCTCATCACCAGCGGCAGGTTGAAGCCGTGCCAGACGGCCAGGCTGTAGTCCGGCGTGGCCTCGCCCAGGATGGAGCGCGCCGCGAGGTCGAGCACCGGCCCCACCGTGGCGGAGGGCAGGATGCCGACGACCATGCAGGCGAAGACCAGGATCTCCACCGGCACGCGCATGAATTGCGGCGGCTCGTGCGGCGTCTTCGGCAGGTCGTCCGTCTCCGGCCCGAAGAAGGCGCCATGGATGAAGCGGAGCGAGTAGGTGACGGCGAGGATGCTGGCCAGCGCCGCGGCCACCGGCAGGATGCTGTGCAGCAGGGTGGGGGTGGTCGCGGCGGTCAGCGCCTCGGTGAAGAACATCTCCTTGGAGATGAAGCCGTTGAGCAGCGGCACGCCGGCCATGGCCGCGGCCGCCACCAGCGCCAGCCGGGCGGTGAAGGGCATGGACTGGTTGAGGCCCGAGAGGCGGCGGATGTCGCGGGTGCTGGTCTCATGGTCGATGATGCCGGCCGCCATGAAGAGCGAGGCCTTGAAGGTCGCGTGGTTGATCGTGTGGAAGACGGCGGCGACCATGGCGAGGTCGCTGTTCAGGCTGAGCAGCAGCGTGATCAGGCCGAGATGGCTGATGGTGGAGTAGGCCAGCAGCGCCTTCATGTCGTGCTGGAAGATGGCGACGTAGGCGCCGACCACCAGGGTGATGAGGCCGGCCGGGCAGAGGATCCAGAACCAGGCATCGGTCCCGGCCAGCACCGGCCAGAGCCGCGCCATGAGGAAGATGCCGGCCTTCACCAGCGTGGCGGAATGCAGATAGGCGGAGACCGGCGTCGGCGCCGACATGGCGTGCGGCAGCCAGAAATGGAACGGGAATTGCGCGCTCTTGGTCAGGGCGCCGAGCAGGATCAGGATCAGCGCCGGCAGGTAGAGCGGATGCGCGCGGATGACATGGCCGGCCGCCAGCACGTCATCCAGCTCATAGCTGCCGACGATGTGGCCCAGCACGAGCACGCCGGCGAAGAGCGCGAGGCCGCCGCCGGCGGTGACGGTCAGCGCCATGCGGGCGCCGTCCCGCGCCGCGGCGAGGTTCTGCCAGTAGCCGATCAGCAGGAAGGAGAAGAGGCTGGTCAGCTCCCAGAAGAAGACGAGCTGGATGAGGTTGGCCGAGAGCACCAGCCCCATCATCGAGCCCATGAAAGCCAGCAGGAAGGCGAAGAAGCGCGGGATCGGGTCGTCCGGCGACATGTAGTAGCGGCTGTAGAGGACGACGAGGAAGCCGATGCCGGAGGCCATCAGGGCGAAGGTGGCGGCGAAGCCGTCCATCCGCAGGGTGAAGGAGAGGCCGAGCTCCGGCGCCCAGGGCAGCGCGACGCGGGGGATCTGGCCGGCCGTGATGTCCGCATAGCCCAGCAGCACCATCAGCAGCGTCAGCAGCGCGGTGCCCCCGGCGAGCCAAGCGATGGTGCGGGCCCGGGCCGGCAGCAGGCAGGCGATCAGCGCACCCGCATAGGGGAGCAGGACCGCAGCGAGTAGGTGGAAGGCGTCTTGCATCGGGCGCCTGGCTCTCCGCAGGTTCGTGGTCCGTGCCCAGCCTCGCCCGGGGCACGGAGGGGCATCGGGACCTTACAGGGGCGCGGTCAGGGCGCGGAGCGGTCCGCGGCCTGGAGAGTCTGCAAGGCTTCGGCGGCGGAGCGGGCGCGGCGGAGCTGCCGGGGGATCTGGTTGTCGCGCAGGGCGCGGCAGATATTCGAAAGCGCCGGCAGGAAGCCTTCCGAGGCCGCCTCCGGCCAGAGGACGAGGAAGACCAGGTCCACCGGCTCGCCGTCACGCGCCTCGAGGTCGATGGGGTGGGTCAGGCGGGCGAGGACTGCGACCGGGGCGTCGAGCCAGTCCACCCGGGCATGCGGCAGGGCGACGCCACGGCCGAGCGCGGTGGAGCCCAGCCGCTCCCGGGCCTGGATCGCATCGAGGACCTTGTCCTCCGGCAGGCCGTGCCGGGCCGCCACCTCGGAGGCCAGCATGTCGAACAGATCTTTCCTGCCGGACGGCGAGAGAGACAGGATTGCGTCCGGCGCCGGAAAGAGATCTGCGATGGCCATCTGAAAACCCACCCTTGCTGGTCGGGGAAACGCCCGACCCCGCCTAGCATATCCTGGCGGGATGACCGATTCTCCATGTGGCCGGGAGGGGTGGTAGCTTGGCGTTACAATCCGGTCCCTTGAGTTGGTATCGATTTTTCTGTTGCGGGTGAATGCGCGGCAGAGGTTTCCGCCCGGTGAGGCGGCGCGCTTCATGTCATGATGGCGGCGGTGGATTGGGCGCCGCTGGTCGCCTTCGGGCCGCGGCTGGAAACATCGCGTGCGGCACCGCGGCGGGACGATCGCACGACTTTTCCGACGCGCCCCACGGCCGTCCGGACGATGCTTCCAGGTAGGGGGCATGGCCCAAGGCGCATGGCGCCGACAGGGTCATGGCGGAGGCAGCCCTTGCCGTCGCCCGGCGATATCGGGCCGAGCCGGTCATTGCAGCCACCATGACGCCGGAAAGCCTGGCGTCCCCTAGGGGATTCGAACCCCTGTTGCCGCCGTGAGAGGGCGGTGTCCTAGGCCTCTAGACGAAGGGGACTGAGGCGAGGCGGGCTTGTAGCGGCGACGCGGCCGGGGATCAAGCGCCCATCGGCGACCACCAGCAGATATCCTGCGGCACCCCTCGGCGGCCGGGAGGAGACGCCCCGGCCCGCCCTGCCGCGCAGCGGCCCGCACAGCCCGGACCGCCACGCATGGCAGCCCCGGCGCGGATGGCATTTGTACGGCCCGGGCACGAACTGGTCGGATGACAGCATGCCTGCCGCGCTCTGGATGCTCATCGCCGCCGCCGCCGCCTCCATCAGCCTCGCGCTCGGGGTGCGGCAGACCTTCGGCCTCTTCCTGCTGCCCCTGGCCCAGGAAGCGGCGCTGCCGCCGACCGTGCTCGGCCTGGCCGTCGCGCTGCACAACCTGGTCTGGGGCCTCGCCCAGCCGGTGACCGGCGCGCTGGCGGACCGCCACGGCGCCGGCCGCGTCATCGCCGGCGGCGCCCTCTTCTACCTGGCGGGCCTCGCCCTGCCGGCGCTGCTGCCGGTGCCCTGGGCGGTGCTGCTCGGCGTCGGCCTGTTCACCGGCATCGGCGTCTCCTGCTGCGGCACCGGCGCGGCGCTGGCGGCCATCGGCCGCGCCGCGCCGCCGGAGCGGCGGGGGGAGCTGATCGGCCTCGCCTCGGCCGGCGGCTCGCTGGGCCAGGCGGCGCTGGTGCCGCTGGCGCAGAACCTGATCGGCTGGGTCGGGGCGACGGCAAGCCTCGGCGTGCTCGGCCTGACCATGCTGGCCATCCTGCCCATCGCCCGCAGCATCGAATGGCGGCCGCCGCCGGCACGGCCGGGCGTGACGGCCACCGGCCTCGCCGGCCTGCCCGCCCTGGCGCGGGAAGCGCTGGCGAATCGCGGCTATGCGCTGCTCACCCTCGGCTTCTTCGCCTGCGGCTTCCAGCTCGCCTTCCTCACCATGCATCTGCCCAGCCATCTGCAGCTCTGCGGCATGCCGGCGGGGCTGGGGGCCACGGCGCTGATGACGGTCGGGCTGTTCAACATCCCCGGGAGCTGGCTGTGCGGCCGCGTCAGCAACGTGATGCGGCCGGAGCTGGCACTGGGCTGGATCTACCTGGTGCGGAGCGTGGCGATCGCGGTCTTCGCCTATACCGCGCCGACGCCGCTCGGCACCGTGGTCTTCGCCGCGGTGATGGGCTTCGTCTGGCTCGGCTCCATCCCGCTGACCAATGCCGCCATCGCCCGCCGCTTCGGGGTGACGGATCTGGGCGCGCTCTACGGCGTCTGCTTTTTCAGCCATCAGGTGGGGGGCTTCCTCGGCGCCGCGGCCGGGGCGCTGCTGCTGGAATTCGCCGGCAACTACGATGCCTTCTGGCCGGTGATGATCCTGGTGGGCGCGGTGGCTGTGGCCGCGAATTGGGTCATCCGACCGCCGGCCCGGGCCCTGGCCTGACCCGGCGATACATGAAGGAAGGGTGAAGACTTCGATAGCTCCTGCCGGCCGGCGGCATCCGGGTCACGGCAAGAGCGGGGCGGGTTGAGCCCGCTGGCCCCTACCCGCCCTGGCGCTGCGGGGGGTGCCGGGCTTCGGGCCCGGCTGCCGTGCGCCCGCGCCGCGTCGCCCGCATCCTGCCAGCCGGGGCCGGGGGGCTGCCGTCCCGCTTCGCCCGATCTGCCCCTGAGGGCCGCCGCCTCCGTGACGAGGGATGGATGTTTACCTCGCCCTTGCGTGAACGATATGTCATCTTGCGCGGCGGACCATCGTCACCCCGGCCGCGTCTTCGATGCGGCGGCGTGCCGAAGAGCCTGCTAGCCTGCCAATGACCTGCCCGGCGCCAGCCAAGAGGCAGGAAGTGAACCTGCCCCGCCGTCGGAAGGCGCGACGGCGGGATAACACGACAGGGGCGAGGAATGTCCGAACGAACAGCGATCCTGCGCAGCGATACCGAGGTGCCGCCGATGACCCGCGAGGAGCGGAAGGTCATCATCGCCTCCTCCCTCGGCACGGTCTTCGAATGGTATGATTTCTATCTCTTCGGCTCGCTTGCGGCGGTGATCGGGACGAATTTCTTCAACCCGCTCGACGCCAACAACCAGCCGATCTTCAACGAGGCGACGCGCAACATCTTCGCCCTGCTGGCCTTCGCCGCGGGCTTCCTGGTGCGGCCCTTCGGCGCCCTGGTCTTCGGCCGGCTGGGCGACCTGGTCGGGCGGAAATACACCTTCCTCGTCACCATCCTCATCATGGGCAGCTCGACCTTCATCGTCGGCATCCTGCCCACCTCGGCCGATATCGGCATCGCCGCCGCCATCATCCTGATCGGGCTGCGCATGCTGCAGGGCCTCGCCCTCGGCGGCGAATACGGCGGCGCCGCGACCTATGTGGCGGAGCACGCGCCGCATGGCAGGCGCGGCTTCTACACCAGCTTCATCCAGATCACCGCGACCGCCGGCCTCTTCCTCTCCCTGCTGGTGATCCTCTTCACCCAGCTCGCGCTGGGCGATGCGGCGTTCCGCGCCTGGGGCTGGCGCGTGCCCTTCCTCGTCTCCATCCTGCTGCTCGGCATCTCCGTCTGGATCCGGCTGCAGATGGAGGAAAGCCCGGCCTTCCAGCGGATGAAGGCGGAGGGCACCCATTCCAAGGCGCCGCTGACCGAGGCCTTCGGCCAGTGGAAGAACGCGAAGATCGCCCTCCTCGCCCTGCTCGGCCTGGTCATGGGGCAGGCGGTGGTCTGGTACACGGGCCAGTTCTACGCCCTGTTCTTCATGGGCAGCGTGCTGAAGGTGGATGCCTACACGACCAACCTGCTGATCGCCTGGGCGCTGCTGCTCGGCTCCGGCGGCTTCGTCTTCTTCGGCTGGCTGTCCGACAAGATCGGCCGCAAGCCGATCATCCTCGGCGGCTGCCTGATCGCGGCGCTGACCTACTTCCCGCTGTTCAAGCTGATGAGTGCGGAGGCGAATCCGGCGCTGCACAAGGCGCATAGCGAGATCTCGGTGCAGGTGCTGGCGGACCGCTCCACCTGCTCCTTCCAGTTCAACCCGACCGGCACCGCCCGCTTCACCCAGCCCTGCGACATGGCCAAGGCGGCGCTCGCCCGCGCCTCGGTGAACTACACGGTGGAGGATGCGCCGCCCGGCAGCGTCGCCGCGGTGCGCATCCAGGGCGCCGCGCCCATCCCGGCGGACAGCCCGAGCTTCGCCCGCGACCTGGGCGCGGCGCTGGCCGCCGCGGGCTACCCGGCGGCCAGCAACCCGACTGTGGTGAAGATGGCGCATCCCTTCGACATCTTCCGCGAGCAGCCGGCCGTCCTCGTTGGCGTGCTGACCCTGCTGGTGATCTACGTGACCATGGTCTATGGCCCGATCGCCGCGGCGCTGGTCGAGCTCTTCCCGACCCGCATCCGCTACACCTCCATGTCCCTGCCCTACCATATCGGCAATGGCTGGTTCGGCGGGCTGCTGCCGGCGACGAGCTTCGCGATGATCGCCCAGACGGGCGATGTCTATTACGGGCTCTGGTATCCCATCGTCATCGCCGGGGCGACGGTGGTCATCGGCCTGCTCTTCGTGCCGGAGACCAAGGATGTGGACATCTACGCCCAGGACGTGGCGGAGAAGCCGCAGGGCCGGCCGGCCAGCGCCAGCGTCTGATACTTCCCATGACGGCGCTGCGCGCCGTCATGGGGGCCCCGGAGTCGCCTGGCTCCGGGGATCCAGCACAGGCCGCCGCGGCAAAGCCGCGGCGGCGCAACGGGCGGCGCGGGCGGCAGGCGCCCGCGCTTTCGCCTCAAACCCGACATATCACGGATGGCGTTGACCCGGCGCAAAGCCGGGCGGGACGTGGCATGCTTCACCCCAAGCCGGACTCGCCGGCCAGAGAGGGAGGAACCGCATGCCGAGCCGCTACGATGAGGTCTATGCCGCAGCCATGGCGGATCCCACCGCCTACTGGGGCAAGGCGGCCGAGGGCATCGACTGGGCAACGCCGCCCTCCCGCATCTTCGACCCCTCGCTCGGCGCCTATGGGCGCTGGTTCCCGGATGGCCGGCTGAACACCTGCCACAATGCGGTGGACCGGCACGTGGCGGCGGGGCGCGCGGAGCAGGCCGCCATCCTCTACGACAGCCCGGTCACCGGGCGGCGTGCCACCCTCACCTACGCCCAGCTCCAGCAGCGCGTGGCGAAGCTCGCCGGGGCGCTCGCCGCCCTCGGCGTCGCGGCCGGGGACCGGGTGGTGATCTACCTGCCGATGGTGCCGGAAGCGCCCGTCGCCATGCTCGCCTGCGCCCGGCTCGGCGCCATCCATTCCGTGGTCTTCGGCGGCTTCGCGGCGGCGGAGCTGGCGGCGCGCATCGCCGATGCCGAGCCGAAGGTCATCATCAGCGCCTCCTGCGGGATCGAGCCGGGGCGGGTCGTCGCCTACAAGCCGCTGCTGGATGCGGCGATCGCCCTGTCGCCACACAAGCCGGCCGCCTGCCTCATCCTGCAGCGGCCGGAACTGCCCTGCGAGCTGACCCCAGGCCGCGACCGGGACCTGCTGGAGGCGGAGGCCGAGGGTACGCCGCAGGCTTGCGTGCCGGTGGCGGCGACGGACCCGCTCTATATCCTCTACACCAGCGGCACGACGGGAAAGCCCAAGGGCATCGTGCGGGACAATGGCGGCCATGCCGTCGCGCTGCACAACTCCATGGGGCTGCTCTATGGCATCGGCGCCGGCGACGTCATGTTCACCGCCTCCGATGTCGGCTGGGTGGTGGGGCACAGCTACATCGTCTATGCGCCGCTGCTGGCCGGCGCGACCACGGTGCTGTTCGAGGGCAAGCCGGTCGGCACGCCGGATGCCGGCACCTTCTGGCGGGTCTGCGCGGAGTACGGCGTGAAGGCGATGTTCACCGCCCCCACCGCCATCCGCGCCATCAAGCGGGACGACCCGGACGGCAAGCTGCTGGCGCGCCACGACCTCTCGAAGCTGGAGGCGCTGTTCCTGGCCGGAGAGCGCTGCGACCCGCCGACCGCCGAATGGGCCGCGGCGCTGCTGGACAAGCCGGTGATCGACCATTGGTGGCAGACCGAGACGGGCTGGTCCATCACCGGCAATTTCCGCGGCCTCGGCCTCTTCCCCACCCGCTTCGGCAGCGGCGGCAAGCCCGCCCCCGGCTATGCGGTGAAGGCGCTGGACCAGGCGGGCAACCCGCTGCCGCCCGGCGAGACCGGGACGCTCGCCATCAGGCTGCCCCTGCCGCCGGCCTGCCTGCCGACGCTGTGGCAGGCGGAGGAACGGTTCCGCGAGGCCTACCTCACCGCCTTCCCCGGCTGGTACAACACCTCCGACGCCGGGGTGGTGGATGCGGAGGGCTATGTCTCCGTCATGTCCCGCACCGACGACATCATCAACGTCGCCGGCCACCGGCTTTCAACGGGCGCGATCGAGGAGGTGCTGGCCTCTCATCCCGACGTCGCGGAATGCGCGGTGGTAGGGGCGAAGGACAGCCTGAAGGGCCAGGTGCCGCTGGGGCTGGTGGTGCTGAAATCCGGCGTCGCCAAGCCGGAGGCGGAGCTGACGCGCGAGCTGGTGGCGCTGGTGCGGGAGCGGATCGGACCCGTTGCCGCCTTCAAGGAGGCGCGGGTGGTGGCCCGGCTGCCGAAGACGCGCAGCGGCAAGATCCTGCGGGCGACCATCCGCAGGATCGCCGATGCAGAAAGCTACACCGTGCCGCCGACCATCGACGACCCGGCGATCCTGGAGGAGATCGAGGGGGTGCTGCGGCAATAGGCGGGGCTCCGCCCTGGGCAGTGCCCGCGACCCTGCACCTCCGCCGGGGCCAGGACCTGGCCCCGGACCCCGGTATGGGCTTCAGGGGCGACGGATCGGCCCATCGGGCGCCGAAGCCGGGAGGAAACCGGTCACCGGTTTGGCGTATCGAACCATGTGAGAGGGCGCGCCGGCATTCGCCGGCCCCGTCAACCTGGCTGCAACCCGGCATCGGAGGTGATCCTGTCCCGCCGCATCCTGACCCTGACGATGAACCCCAGCCTCGACATCGCCGCGGACGCCGAGGCGGTGGTGGCGGTGCGCAAGGTGCGCACCAGGAATGAGCGCCTCGATCCCGGCGGCGGCGGCATCAATGTCTCCCGCGTCGTCCGGATCCTGGGCGGGGAGACGCTGGCGCTGATCGTCAGCGGCGGCCTGCCCGGCGCGGTGGTGGAGGATCTGCTGCAACGGGATGGCCTGCCCTACCGCAAGGTGGCCATCGCCGGCTGGACCCGCATGGCGCAGACGGTGAACGACCTCTCCACCGGCAAGGAATTCCGCTTCGTGCCGGAAGGCCCGGTGCTCGGCGAGGCGGAATGGCAGGCGATGCTGGACCTGCTGGCCGAGGAGGCGGGGGATTGGGTGATCGGCAGCGGCAGCCTGCCGCGCGGCGTGCCGGATGATTTCTATGTCCGCTGCGCGGCGATCGCCCGGCGCCAGGGGCGGAAGCTGGTGCTCGATACCTCGGGCGCGGCGCTGAAGGCCGCCATGGGCAAGGGGGTGTTCCTGGTCAAGCCGAGCCGCGGGGAGTTCGAGACGCTGGTGGGCCGCCCGCTCGGCACGCCCCGGGCGCTGAACGAGGCGGCGCTGCAGGTGGTGCGCAGCGGCCAGGTGGGGATGGTGGCGGTCTCGCTCGGCCATCAGGGCGCCGTGCTGGCGACGGAGGAGGGGGTCACCCGCCTGCCGGCGCTGGATGTGCCGGTGAAGGGGGCGGTGGGAGCGGGGGACAGTTTCCTCGCCGGCATGGTAGTGGCGCTGGCGCGCGGCGACAGCCCGAAGGAGGCCTTCGCCTGGGGCATGGCCACCGGCGCCGCCGCGGTGATGCAGGAAGGCACGGCGCGTCCGCGGAAGGAGGATGTGGAGGCGCTGCGGCGGCGGCTTGGAGAGGTTTAGAGCAGATCGCGTTCAGATGGAATCATCTGAACGCGTGAAGATGCTCGAGAAACAACGGCCTAGAGCAGATCGCCGTAGGGCGGCATCGCCCGAAGGCGTGAATCCGCTCTGCAAGCAAAGGCGTAGAGCGTTTTCGGTGAACGCATGTAAACCGAAAACGCTCTAGAGCATGCTGCGTGAGCGCAGGCGAACGCAGCATGCTCTAGAACGCCCACAAAACCGCCGCGCGGCTTTGTGCAAGTCTGCTGGTTGAACCAGCAAACTCAGCCCGGGGTCCAGGGCCAGGTCCTGGCCCCGGCGGGAGTGCAGGGGGCAGCGCCCTCTGCCCGGCGGAGCCCCCTCCCCTACCCCCGCAGCCCGATCACCGCACTCCGCGGCGGCACCCCGGCGCGGAAATCCGGCCAGCGCGTCCCCGGCCGCGTGAAGCGCGCGCCCGGCACCGCCCCCGGGTGCCGCACCCCGGTGAAGATCGTGCCGCCATCCGGCGAGACCGCCGCCCCGCCCACCGCCGCGCCGCGCGGCGCGCCGTAGAGCGGCAGGGGCACCCCGCGGGCCGGCCCGTCCAGTGCCACGCCGAACAGCGCATCCGGCTGCTGCGGGTCGCGGCTGCCGCGGTCCGTGCCCACCCAGGCCCGGCCATTGGCGTCCACCGTCACCGTATCCGGGTTCTCCGGCCAGGCGCTGCCCGGCGGCAGGCCGGCGCCGCCATAGCGCGCCGCGGAACTGCCCGGCGGCCCGGCGGCGAAGAGCAGGGCGGCGCTGGCCCCGGGCGCCGCATCGTCGCCGCCCTGCGCCGTCAGCTCGATCACATGGCCGGAGGGCCGGGCGGGGCTGCCCTGGCAGGCCAGCAGCAGCCGCGGCTTGCCGGGGTCGAGCCCGAGGCCGGAGGGGGTGTCGAGGCCGGTGCCGCCGGCGGCGGCGGCCGCCGACAGGGGGTCCGCGCCTGCCGGCAGGGGCAGCCAAAGCACGTTCTCCCCCGTCATCCGGCAGACGGAGAGGGTGCCGGCCTCCAGCGCGCCGTCGCTGGTGGCGGGGCCGGCGGAGACGAAGCGGAACAGGAAGCCGCCCACCCGCCGGTCCGTCAGATACACCACCGCGCGGCCGTCCCGCGCCAGCGTCGCCGCCACGTCGCCATGCGGGAAGCGGCCCAGCGCCGCGCGCTTGGCCGGCACGGATTGCGGGTCGAAGGGGTCGAGCTCCGCGACGAAGCCGTAGCCGGCGGGGTCGAGGCCGGGGATGCGGCTGGTCCAGAAGCCGGGATCGCCCTCCGCCAGCAGCAGCGTGCCCCAGGGGGTGACGCAGCCGCCACCGATGCCGAGCAGGCCGCGCACGCTGCCAGCGCCCAGGCGACAGAGGGTGCCGAGGCCGAGGCGGCGGCTCTGATAGCCGCCATCCACCACCACCCAGCGGCCGCCCTGGCGTTCCAGGTTCAGCAGGGAGGCGCCCTGCAACGCGGCGAGCATGGCGGGCGATCCCTCCCCGCCGGGGAAGGCCATGGCGGGATCCACGGTGGGGTGGCCCACCGCGAGCACGCCGCGCGGCAGCCCGTCCGTCGCCGGCTGGCGCGGGGTGGCGAGGGCGAGGATGCGGGCATCCCAGCCGAATTGGCCGGAGGCGCCCTCGGCATCCTGGGCCGCCGGGTTCCAGGCGGCGGCGTCGAAGGCGACGCGGTCGCCCCAGCGCATCAGCAGATCCCGCTGCCAGCCGGGGGCGGTGCTGTCATCCTGCTTCACCGGCAGGGGCAGCGGGCCGAGCGGGGCACGGGCACGCTGGGCGGCGGCGAGGCGGGGCACGGCCAGCAACGGGGCCGCGAGCGCCGCGCCCAGGGCGGTGCGGCGACGGATCACGCCGGGGGCTCCTCGATGCGCGGCGGCAGGTGGACGGTGACGGGCGGCAGCGGGCCCTGCCATTTCTCGATCTGCACCAGGCAGGATTGCGCCGAGGGGCCCTGGCCGAGGGTGGAGGTGCCCACATCCGCCGTCAGCACGTTCGGATTGCCATGGACGCAGATACTGTCCGGGTCGCCCGGCACCAGCGGGTCGTACCAGGCGCCGGTGGCCATGGCGACGACGCCGGGCAGGATGTCCGGCTTGAGGCGCACCCCGCCGAGGCAGGCGCCGCGGGCGTTGAAGATGCGGACGATGTCGCCCTCCGCCAGGCCGCGCGCCGCGGCGTCCTGCGGGTGCATCAGGATCGGCTCCCGCCCCTGGATCTTGTCGGCCGCGGCGACGCGGCCGGTATCGAGCTGGCCGTGCAGCCGGGTGGCGGGCTGGAAGGAGAGGAGATGCAGCGGGTAGTCCGCCGCCGCCTTGGCGCCGAGCCATTCCCGGGGCGGGATCCAGACCGGGTGGCCGGGGCAGTCGGCATAGTTGAAGCTGGCGATGGTCTCGGAGAACAGCTCCACCTTGCCGGAGGGGGTGTCGAGCGGGTTGGCCTCCGGGTCCGCGGCGAATTCGGCGAATTGGGTGTATTCCTCGCCGGGTTCGATATCCGGCACCTCGAGATGGCCGGCGGCCCAGAATTCGTCGAAGGAGGGCGCGGCGAAGCCGGTGGCCGCCGAAGCCTGGCGGAAGCGGTCATAGAGGTGGCGCAGCCAGCCCATCTCGTCGCGCTGCTCGGTGAAGCGGTCGCGGTAGCCCAGCGCCTCGGCGATATCGGCCAGCATGTCCACGTCGTTCCGCGCCTGGGCGACGGGCGGGATGGCCTGGTGCATGGCGCGGAGGAAGCGGTCGCGGCCAGCGCAGGCGATGTCGTTCCGCTCCAGCGTGGTGGTCGCCGGCAGCACGATATCGGCATGGCGGGCCAGCGCGGTCCACCAGGGCTCCTGCACCACGATGGTCTCGGCGCGGGACCAGGCGCGGAGGAAGCGCGGCAAATCCTGGTGGTGATGGAAGGGGTTGCCGCCGGCCCACCAGATGAGGCGGATGTCCGGCAGGGTGATGGCGTTGCCGTTGAAATGCAGCACCTCGCCCGGGCGTTCCAGCATCTCCGTCACCCGCGCCACCGGGATGTAGAGCCCAACCGGGTTGCGGATGGCGGGGGTGGAAACGGTGGGGGTTTCCCGCCGCGGCGTGCCCATGCCGTTGATGCTGCCATAGCCGAAGGCGACGCCCTGGCCCGGCCTGCCGATGCGCCCGAGCATGGCGGCCAGCGCCACCAGCATCCAATAGGGCTGCTCGCCGTAATCGGCGCGCTGCAGGGACCAGGCGGCGGTCAGCATGCAGGGCTGCGCCGCGCATTCCAGGGCGAGGCGGGTGATGGTGGCGGCCGGGACGCCGGTGATGGAAGCCGCCCATTCGGGCGTCTTCGGCGTGCCGTCGCTCTCGCCGGTGATGTAGGGGCGGAGCTTCTCCCAGCCGACGCAATGCGTCGCCAGATAGCCGCGATCCTCCTGCCCCGCTGCCAGGACGGCATGCGCCATGGCGAGCATCATGGCGGCATCCGTGCCGGGGCGGATCGGCACCCATTCGGCGCCGAGCGCATCCTCGGTATCGCCCTTGTAGGGGCTGATATTGACGAAGCGGACGCCGGCGGCGGCGGCCTGGCGCATCAGCGGCAGATAGGCGTGCTGCCCGGCGCCGCCGGAGGTGACCATGCCGTTCTTCGCCGCGAGCCCGCCGAAGCAGAGCATGAGCTTCGCATGGCGGGCGATCGCCGCCCAATCCGTGGTGCGGCCCAGCAGCACCTCATTGGTGCCGAGGAGATGCGGCAGCAGCGCCTGGCCGGTGGCGTAGGAATAGGCGTTGACCGAGGTGGTGAAGCCGCCGCCGAGGCCGAGGAAGCGCTGGAGCTGCGTCTTGGCGTGATGGTAGCGGCCCGCCGAGGACCAGCCATAGGAGCCGCCATAGATGGCGGTCGGGCCATGCTCGGCCCGCACCCGCGCCGTCTCCTCCGCCAGCAGCCGCGTCACCCGGTCCCAGGAGACCGGTACGAAGGGGTCGCCGCCGCGGAGAACCCCGCGCCGCTTCCCTTCCAGCCAGCCCTTCCGGACATGGGGCCGGTCGATCCGGGCGGCGGAATGCACCGCATCCGGCACCGCCTGGATCAGCGAGCCGGGAAAGGGGTCGCGCCCGAAGGGGCGCACGCCGGTGACGCGGCCATCCTCGACCACGGCATCGAAATAGCCCCAATGGGCGGCGTGCGGCTTGATTTCGGTCATGCTCTCGTCCCTTCCCGGCAGGGCGTTGTGCCACTGCCGGGCCGGGCCCGTCCATCACACGGGGTCGAGGGTGAGCCCGTATTTCTGTTCCAGCAGCCGCTTCAGCGTCGCTGCCGCCTCCGGCGCATCCCGGGCCACCGACTTGCCCCAGAGGGTGAAACGCTCCGCCTCCGGCGGCGGCGCAGTCTTCACCGTGAAGTGGCTGAGCGCGTTCACCTCCTTCGCCATGCGCGCCAGCATTCGGGCGAAACGCTCCTCCGCCTGCTCCACGGTGACGATATTGCCGGCGCCGATGGCGATGACGCCCGCCGGCACCAGGCTCTCCTCCCCCGCCGGCCGGTAGGAGACACGGAAGGCGGCCTTCGCTTCGGATGTTGCCGACATGGGATGGATTCTCCGTTCTTCTCGGCCTGGGCCTTCAGGTGATGCCGTCGAGAATATCGAGCACGGCCTGCGAGCCCTCATTGCCCTCGCGCCAGGCATCGGCCTCGATGGGCTGCAGGTCGTAGGTCGCCGTGCCGTCATTCACATAGGCGCCGGGGGCGAAATTGGCAGCGAAGTAGAGCACTTGGTTGTAGTTTGGGTCGCCCGGCCCGATCTCGCCATCCAGCAGCTTCTGCACCAGCACATCCTGCTGCGCATGGGTGTTCTCGTGCAGCACCGTGTTCACTGCCTCGCGGAAATCCGGCATCGCATCGGGATGGGTGTTGAGGTTGATCCGCTTCAAGCCTGGATCGTAGGAGCCGAAGAGCAGGCTGCCGCCGCCGTCCCGCGGCTGCGAGAAGGTATCGAGCGGAACCTCCGGGATGCCGAGTTCCTCGGCCTGCGCCTTCAGCACCTTGCCGAGGAAGGCCTTCCGCTCATCCGGGCTCTTGGTGTCCCAGTTGTCGCGCATGTCCTCGGCATCCGGCAGGGCGGCGACCTTGGTGGCGATCTTCTTCCGCTGCTCCTTGCGCTGCTCGACGAATTCGGGGTCGTTCTTGCTGCGGTCGTAGAGCCGCTTGAGCTGCGCCAGCGCCTCGCCGGTCGGCTCGCCATCGGCGATCAGGTCATAGACCGCCGTGGCGCGCTCCTCCGTGGTCTGCTTGTCGAAATCGGTGTCCGAGAGGGTCTTCAGCCGGTCCGTCGCCGCGGTGACGAGCTCGGTCTTCTGCTGCGGCGTCAGCGCCGCCATTCCCTCGACCCTGCCGAGCGCGGCCTCGACCGTGCTGCAGGCCGCTGCGGCGGCGCTCGCCGGGTCCTTGTCGCGCAGCGCATCCAGCTTCTTCTTGGCGGCAAGATAGGCGTTCTGCGCCTTGACCTGCGCACCGCCCAGCGCCGCAAGACCGGAGGCAGTCCCCCAGCGCTGCTCGAAATCGGCGATCTTCTGCGCCGTCTCGTCGCGGATCCGGCGCTCCTCGGCATAGGCCGTCTCGAAGGCCTTCACCGCCTCGTCCAGCGGCGTGATGGCGGCATTGGCGGCGCGCCAGTCGCCGGCGTCCCGGGCCTTCTCCGCCGCCGCCTTCGCCTCCTCCGCCTGCTTCAGCAGGGCCAGCACCGCCTTGTCGATCGCCGGCGTGGTGCCGTGCTTGCCGGTGGCGGCGGCGTAGGCCTGGGTGGAGAGGGCGAAGGCGGTCTCGAAGGCCTGCTTCGCCTTGTCCCGCTCCGCCGTCACGATCTTCGCCGCCGCCTCGGCCTCCCCGGCTGCCTTCAGCGCATCCTCGTAGCGCCGCTCGCCGGCGGCCGCCTCCATGGCCTGCATGGCACGCAGCAATTCGGCCATCGCGGTATCGGCAGCCTCGCTCGCCGGCTTGAGGTTCTTCGCGGCGTCGAGGCTGGCCTGGATCGCCTTGGCCTTCTCCTCGTATTTCGCCCTGGCCTCGGCCAGCGCCTTCTCCGCCGCGTCGAGCAGCCCGGCTGCCTGCTCCGCCGCCCGCTGGCAGGCGGCGCAGGCGGCGAGCGCGGCGCGGTAGTCGCCCTCGTCCGAAGCCTTGTCGGCGGCGAGGAGCTGGCGCTCCGCCTCCGCCATCGCCTCGGCCACGCCCGGCACCGGCCGCGGCAGGGCCTCGACGCGGGCGGGCAGCGCATCGAGCGCGCGCTGGGCCGGGGCGAAGGCCTCGCGGAACCGGCCGATCGCGGCCTCCAGCGCCTCCAGCACCGTGGTCGCGGCGGCTTCGCAGAGGTCGAGCGCCTCGCCGGCCGCCGCATAGTCCCGCGCCTTGGCCGCCTGCACCATGCGGGCGCGCTGCTCGGCCAGCACCCCCTGGGCCGTCTCGGCCTCGTCGCTCGCAGGCGCACCCTGGCCGGCGGTCTCCAGCCGGTCCATCGCCTTGCCGAGCCGCGCCCGGAACAGCCCGCCGGCATCCTGGAGCCGCGCCTCGGCCCGCGCCGCCTCCTCCAGCGCGATGGTCGCCTCGGCCAGCTCCGGCAGGGTGGCATAGGCGGTGCGGAAATCCTCCGTCGCGGCCGCCTTCTCCGCCGCCTCCCGCAGCCCCTCGGCCTTCACCCGGGCGATGTCGAGCGGCCCGTCCAGCGGTGCCTCCGCCCGCAGCTCCGCCGCCAGGCCGAGCGCCTCCTCGAGCGGCGCCGCCGCCTTCTCCAGCGCGGCGGGCCAGCCATCCCGCGCCGTCGCGAAGCCTTCCTGCACCGTGGCGGCGGCGGTGCGCGCCTCCTCCAGCGCGGCGGCGGCGGTGGTGAAATCCTTGGCCTTCGCCGCCTGGGCCATGCGGCCGAGGGCGTTCTCCAGCAGCGCCTTGGCCTGCTCCGTCGCGGCATCCACGGCCGGGGTGCCGCGCGCCGCCTGCAGCCCGTCCAGCGAGCCCTGCAGGGCACGGTTGAAGGCGGTCTCCGGGTCGCGCTGGGCGCCGATGCGGATGTTGCTGCGCACCGGCGGGTCGATGCCGAGCACGCGGCGGGTCCATTCCAGCTTGGCCGGCGAGATCCCGGCCTGCCAGCCGGTGCCGGTGCCCCCCTCGGGCGGCGTGGTGGCCTGATCGGACATCGTTTCCCCCGGGGCGAACGGTGACGTAATTGGACCGGAAGGACCGGTTTCCGCAACATATGGTTGAGCTGTGAAGGGTTACAGAACGGTATAGGGCGCACACGCCTGCGTGATGGCGGCCGGACACGGTCCGAAGACCGCCCGGCGATCGCCCCGGGACGGGGCCAGCGCGGCGCGACGCAGCGGGCCGGACGGTTTCCGCCGCGCATAAAAATGCTTTACACTTTCCGCGCCGCTGCTGCCCCGCCCCCGGCGCGGTGCGGCCGCACGCCGTCCCTGGCCCGGCGTCCCGCCCGCGACGGGACGGCGCCGGCCTCAGGCCGCGCCCACCGGAAAGAAGGCCCGCCCATGACCCCGCCCCGCAATTCCAATGCCGCCCGCGACATCGCCTATGCGCTGCATCCCTATACGGACCACAAGGCGCATCTGAAGGACGGGCCGCTGGTCATCGGCCGCGGCAAGGGCGTGCGCGTCTTCGACGAGCAGGGCAAGGAATACATCGAGAGCGTCGCCGGCCTCTGGTGCGCCAGCCTCGGCTTCGACAATGAGCGGCTGGTGGAAGCCGCCGCGGCGCAGATGCGCAAGCTGCCCTTCTACCATGCCTTCACGGCCAAGTCGCACGAGCCGCTGATCGACCTGAGCGAGATGCTGATCGAGCGCGCGCCGGTGCCGATGAGCAAGGTGTTCTTCGCCAATTCCGGATCCGAGGCGAATGACAGCGCCATCAAGATGATCTGGTACATGAACAACGCCATCGGCCGGCCGGAGAAGAAGAAGATCATCGCCCGGCTGAAGGGCTACCACGGCATCACCCTCGCCGCCGCTTCGCTCACCGGCCTGCCGGCCAACCACAAGCTGTTCGACCTGCCGCTGCCCGGCTTCCACCATGTCGGCACGCCGCATTACTACCACAACGCGAAGCCCGGCGAGTCCGAGGAGGATTTCGCCACCCGCCTGGCCGAGGAGCTGGAGCAGAAGATCCTGGCCGAGGGGCCGGAGACGGTCGCCGCCTTCTGGGCCGAGCCGATCATGGGCGCCGGCGGCGTGATCCTGCCGCCCGAGACCTACTTCCCGAAGATCCAGGCCGTGCTGCGGAAGTACGACGTGCTCTTCGTGGTGGATGAGGTGATCTGCGGCTTCTGGCGCACCGGCAATTACTGGGGCACCCAGACCTTCGGGATCGAGCCGGACATCCTGGTCTGCGCCAAGGCGCTCTCGGCTTCCTACCTGCCGATCTCGGCCGTGATGGTGAATGAGAAGGTGTTCCAGGGCATCGCCGAGGGCTCCTCCTCCATCGGCACCTGGGGCCATGGCTTCACCTATTCCGGCCACCCGGTGCCCGCCGCCGTCGCGATCGAGACGCTGAAGATCTACGACGAGATGGAGATCGGGAAGCACGTCCAGAAGGTCGGCGCCTATATGCAGGCGCAGCTCCGCGCCCGCTTCGCCGACCACCCCATGGTGGGCGAGGTGCGCGGCACCGGCCTGATCGGCGCCGTGGAGCTGGTGGAGGACAAGGCGGCGAAGAAGAATTTCGACCCCGCCAGGAAGGTCGGCCCGCGCCTGACCAAGATCGGCGAGGCGAACGGCGTCATCCTGCGCGCCATGACCAATGACGCGCTGGGCTTCTCCCCGCCGCTCATCATCACCGAATCCGAGGTCGACGAGATGCTCGACCGGGTGGCGAAGTCGATCGAGGAGATCGCCGTCACCGTCCGGCGCGAGAGCATCGCGGCGGTTTGAGCCGGACAGGACGTATGCGCTTGAAGCGGGGTCACCGAAGGGCGTGACCCAGATGACGGGAGAGGATGCCGGGGCGGGGCGCGCGGGCGCGTCCCGCCCCGGCGCCGTGAAGGGCGGGCTGCGCCGGCGGGCGGCCGCACCGGCCGATGCGCTGGGGGTGGCGCTGCTCGTCGCGCCGCTGGCCGGCGTGCTGCAATCCAAGGCATTGGCGCCGATCGCGCTGTGCGGCCTGCTGGGCGTGGTGGTGCTCCACCGCCTGCGGCGCGGCGCCTGGCCCTGGCCGGGTGGGGCGGCCACCGCGGCGGCGCTCGGCCTGTTCGGCTGGGCGCTGGTGACGGCGCTCTGGGCGCCGGTGGCGGGGCTCGCGGCCTTCACCGCGGTGCAGATCGGCGCCTTCGTCGCCCTCGGCGCCGCGGCGGCGCGGGCCGTGGCGGAGGAGGAGGAGGGGGCGCGGCAGCGCCTCCTGCGCTCGGCCAGCATCGGGCTGGCTCTTGGCATTGCGGCGGCGGGGCTGGACTACGCCACCGGCCATGCCATCCGCGGCTTCGTCCGCGGGCTGAGGGAGCCGCCCGACACGCTGATGTTCGGGCTGAAGCCCGCGGCCTCCGCCATGGGCCTCTGGCTGCCGCTGCTGGCGGTGGCGCCCTTGCCGCGCTGGCTGCGGGTGGCGGGGCTGCTGGCGGGGGCGGCGGTGCTGGCCTGGCTGCCGGGGGAGTCGGCAAAGATCGCGGTGGCGGTGGGGGCGCTGGCCGGTGCGCTGGCCTGGCTGGCGCCGCGGCGCGGGCCGCGGCTGGTGGGGGCGGGGCTGGCCCTGGTGCTGCTGCTGACGCCCTATGTGCTGGGGCCGGTGCTGGCGCGCGGCATACCGGCGGCGGGCTGGCCGCCCTCGGCGGCGCACCGGCTGCTGATCTGGGATTTCGTCGGCACCCGCATTGCGGAGAAGCCGCTGTTCGGTTGGGGGATGGAGGCGAGTCGCAACATCCCCGGCCACCGCGACCCCGCCCCGCCCGAGGTGCTGGCGCGCTTCGGCCTGACCACGCCGCATGCCGCCACCTGGATCCACCAGGCGGAGCGGCTGCCACTGCACCCGCATAACGGCGCGCTGCAATTGCGGTTGGAGCTGGGGATCCCCGGTGTGCTGCTGGCGGCGCTGCTGGCCTGGTGGCTGGGGGTGGCGGCCGCACGCTCCGCCGCGCCGGCGGTGGCGACGGCGATGCTGGCGGCGGGAAGCGTGACCGGGATGCTGAGCTTCGGCGCCTGGCAGGAATGGTGGGTGGGGGCGGAGCTGCTGGCACTGGTGGCGGCGAGTGGCCTGGGGAGGAGGACGGGGGCTCCGCCCCCGTGAACCCCCGCCCGGGGCTCTGCCCCTGGACCCCGCCGGGGACCGGACCGGTCCCCGGACCCCGGTGTGAGAGAGGGTCTGGCCCGGATGGGAGGGGAAAGCTCAGCCCCGCTCCGCTCGAAGCTCGGCCTTGGGTCCTGCTGGGTGGCTATCGTCCCACCGCCGGATGGCGGTCAGACCAGCGGGCAGCCGCCCTCCGCCATGGGGCGGAAGGCCTCCTCCGGCGGCGTCGTGCCGATGAGCTTGTAGTAGTCGAAGGGCCCCTTCGATTCCGCCGGCGCCTTCACCTGGAACAGATAGGCCGGGTGCATCTTGCGCCCATCGGCACGGACGGTGCCGGGGCCGAAGCAGTCATCATCGGTCGGGATCGTCTTCATGCGCGCGACGGTGTCGCGACCGCTCGCCTTGGCCGCGGCGGCGCCGCCCATGGCCGCCACCGTCTTCAGGTAGTGCAGCGTCACCGAATAGGCGCCGGCGCCCATCTGGTTGGGCCAGTTGTTGCCGACCTTCGGCTTGACGCGGTTCATGAAGGCCCGGGTGCGGTCGTTGAGGTCCCAGTAGAAGGTCTCGGACAGCACCAGCCCCTGGGCGGTCTCCAGCCCTATGGTGTGGACATCCGTCAGATAGGCGAGCATCAGCGCGATCTTCATGCCACGCCGCTGCAGGCCGAACTCCTTGGCCTGCTTGATGGAGTTGACCGTGTCGTTGCCGGCATTCGCCAGGGCCAGCACCTTCGCCCCGCTCGCCTGCGCCTGCAGGAGCAGCGCGGAGAAATCGGTGGTCTGGGGGAAGGGGTAGCGGACGGCGCCCAGCACCTTGCCGCCGGCCGCCTCGATGAAGCGCCGCGCGTCGCGCTCGATCTGGTGGCCGAAGGCGTAGTCCGCGACGATGAAGAACCAGCTATCGCCGCCGGCCTTCACCATCGCCGTGCTGGTCGCCTTGGCCAGCATGTAGGTGTCGTAGGTCCACTGCACGGTGTTCGGGCTGCACTGCTCCCCGGTCAGCGCCGCGGTCGAGGCGCCGGAGCAGAGGAACACCTTGTTCTTCTCCCGCACCACGTTGTTCACCGCGAGGCCGACGGCGGAGTTGTTCACGTCCACCACCGCATCGACGTCGCGCCGGTCGAACCATTCCCGCACGACATTGGCGCCGACATCGGTCTTGTTCTGGTGGTCGGCATTGATGACCTCCACCGGGATGTCGGGACGCTGGGCGCGGAACTCCTCCACCGCCTGCTGCACGCAGGCGAGGTTCGTCGGGCCCGACCAGTCGCGGTAGGGGCCGGAATAGTCGGACATGACGCCGAGGCGGATGACGGGCGCTGTGCCCTGCGCCCGGGTCCTGCGGGCGGCAAGGAGCGGGGCTCCGGCGGCGGCAGTGGTGGCCGCGAGCCATCCGCGGCGCGTGGTGGTCAGGGTCATGGACGTCGCATCCTCCCGGAAGGTTTTGGTTCCAGACATGGAAGGGGAGGATGACCGGATTGGCAACAGGGCGCTTGGCTCGCCAGGGCCGTTCGGCGAGTTCTGGCTTGGTTTGCGGTCAAGTTCGACCGATGGGCCTGAAACTCACACCGGGGTCCGGGGCCAGGTCCTGGCCCCGTTGGGGGTTGAACGCCTGCGTTCAACGGGGGCAGCGCCCCCGACCTACCCCACCCGCAACGCCGCCAGCGCCTGCCGCACCGCCGCCACTTCCAGCCCCGCCAGCGGTGCGTGCCGCAGCACCGCCACCGCCCGCCCGCGCGGGGCGCAGAGCGCCGGGTCGCTGTCCGGCCCGAACAGCGTCAGGGTCGGGCAGCCCGTGGCGGCGATGAGGTGGCTGGGCCCGGTATCGTTCCCTACGGCGAATTCCGCCCGCCGCGCCAGCGCCCCGATGGCGGCGAAGCTGGTGCGGCCCGTCAGGTCGATGGCGCCGGGCGCGGCGGCGCGTATGGCGGCGGCCAGCTTCGCCTCTGCCCCGGCGCCGATGATGACGGAGGGCAGGTCGAGCCCCGCCGCCAGCGCGCCGAAGCGCTCCGCCGGCCAGCGCTTGCCCGGCCGCAGCGGCGAGGCGCCGGGGACCAGCAGGCAGAAGCGCTCCGGCAGGGCGAAGCCGGAGAGGTCGGCCTCCAGCCAGGAGAGGTCGGGCGGCGGGAAGTCCTGGATGCCGGCCATCTCCAGCTGCTCCCGCTGGCGTTCCAGCGTGTGCATGGAATCGCGCGCCGGGTTGGCATGCGGGTGGCTCGCGCCGCTGGCGATGCCGGACCACTCGGCCCGCCGGCCGACGAACCAGCGATAGCGGGAGGAGCGGGCGGAGGTCTGCAGATCATAGACCCGGGCGAAGCCGGCGCCGCGCAGCCTGCGGGCGAGGCGAACCACCGCGGGCAGGTCGGACCAGGAGGGCCGGCCATCCGCCCAGATGCGGTCGAACCAGGGGCTGTCCCGCAGCAGTGCGGCATAGGGCGGGGTGGTGAGCAGGGTGATCTCGGCGCCCGGATGATGGGCGCGGATGGCGGCGAAGGGCCCGAAGGCCTGCACCACATCGCCGAGGGCGGCGAGCTTGATGACGAGGATGCGGGTCATCGGCCCCGGCTCCCTCTCCCGCCGCGCGCGCCAGGGCTGGCGCCGGAAGCCGTCGAGTATGGCCAAGTGCCGGCTTGCCGCGGGGCCATCCGTCCCGCCCTGCCCTCCCGCGCTGGGGCGGGCAGGCTGCCTCCGGCAGGGCGGGCGCCAAGGACCGCGGCGCGTGGCCGGGGGCCAGGTTGGGGTGGACGAAGGGCGTGGCGGGATGCCGGGCACATCGCCGCCCCGGCCCTGTCCCGCACCGCGGCGGAGCAGGCGGGCGCGGCGCTCACAGCAGCTCCCGGTACACGGCGAGCGTCGCCTGCTGCATCGCCGCCGTGGTGTAGCGGGCCAGCACCGCGGCCCGGGCGCGGGCGCCGATCGCGGCGCGGGCTTCCGCCGGCAGGGCCAGCACCTCCGCCAGCTTCGCCGCCAGCGCCGCCGGATCGCCGGGGGGCACGCGCCAGCCGGTCTCCCCCTCCACCACGGTTTCCCGCGGCGCGCCGAGATCGGCGGCGATGACCGGGCGCTCCATCGCCTGGGCCTCGATCACCGTCCGCCCGAAGGCCTCGGCATCGGTCGAGGCATGCACCACCACATCGGCCAGCAGCAGGGCGGCGGGCATGTCCTCGGTCTGGCCGGCCAGCTTGGCCCGGTTGCCAAGGCCACGGGCGGCGATGCGGGCCTCCAGCTCGGCGCGGTAGCCGCCCTCGCCCACCAGCAGCGCCAGGGCATCGCCCGGCAGCCTCGCCATGGCCTCCAGCAGCACGCCCTGGCCCTTCCAGCGCGTCAGCCGGCCGGGGAGCATCACCACCTGGCGCCCCTCCGGCACCCCCCAGGCGGCGCGCAGCGCGGCAAGGCGCTCGGCCGGCACCGAAGCCGGGCTGAAGGCGCGCGGGTCGACGCCGCGCGGGATCACCCTGAGCCGTGCCGCCGGCACGCCGTGCCGGGCCCGGATATGCGCCGCGATGAACTCGCTGATGGCGATGACCCGGTCCCCCCGCGCCATGACGGAGTTGTAGAGGCGCTTGCCCGGGAAGCCTTCGTTGTAGGTGCCGTGATAGGTGGTGACGAAGCCGGCGCCCGCCCGCCGCGCCGCCAGCAGCGCGGACCAGGCCGGGGCGCGGGAGCGGGCATGCAGGATGCGCACGCCCTCCGCCCGCGCCAGCCGCGCCAGCGCCCTGGCATTGGCGAGGATCCGCGCCGGGTTCTTGGTGGCGAGCGGCAGCGTCACATGCCGCGCCCCCAGCGCCTCCAGCCCCGCCACCATCGGCCCGCCGGCAGACGCCACCAGGGCGCGGCCGCCAGCGGCAATGATGGCCTCGGCGATCTCCAGCGTGCCGCGCTCCACCCCGCCGGAGACCAGCGCGGGCAGCACCTGCAGGACCGTCAGGCTCAAAGCGGTGCCGGCGCGGCGAGGCCGGCGGCGGCGGCGCGGGCGGCGAGCACCGGCGGGATGGAGGGGTGCAGCTCGACGCCGCGGGCGAGCGCCTCGGCCCGCCGCGTCCAGGCGCGGGCGCCGGGCAGGCGGGGCGGCTTGCCGCCAGGGATGGGCGGGTTGGCCTTCACCGCCGCTGCCATCCAGCCGGATTCCGCCAGGAAGGACTCGGCGCCGGCAAAGCGGGCGGGGTCCAGCACCAGGATCAGCAGCGCGGCGCCCCAGCCGGTGGGCTCGGTGACGCGCCCGCCGCCGGCCAGGCCCGAGGTCAGCGCCTCCACCAGCAGGCCGAGGCCGAAGCCCTTGTGCCCGGCCGCCATGCCGCCCAGCGGCAGCAGCGTGCCGGCCGGCTCGGAGAAGAAGGCGTTGGGGTCGGCGGTGGGCTGGCCCTCGGCGGTCAGCAGGGCGTCGAAGGGGAACTCCGTGCCTTCGGCGCGGCGGCGCGCCGTCATGCCGTTGGTGGTGATGGACATGGAGACGTCGATCATCACCGGCCCATCCGGGCTCGGCCAGCCGGCCGCGACCGGGTTGGGGGTGATGATCCGCCGCGTCCCGCCCCAGGGGGCGACGGAGGCGGTGGCGGGGTCCGAGGACCAGATCAGCAGGATCTGCCCCCGCTCCACCACCCGCGGCAGGTAGGCGGCGAGGCAGGCGATGTGGTGGCTGCGGCGGATGGCAATGGCAGCAAGGCCGAATTCTGCGGCGCGCGCGCTGGCGAGATCGGCGGCGCGGCGCACCAGCCAGGGGCCGGGGAGCTTGCCGCCATCCCAGGTCTCCACCACCGGGGTGCCGGAGAGGATTTCGGGCTCCCCCGCGGCCTGCATGTCACCGCTGGCCAGGCTGTCCAGATAGGGGCCGAGCAAGGCGAGGCCATGGGTGTCATGGCCCATCAGGTCGCCCTCCACCAGCGTCTCCGCCATGATGGCGGCACGGTCGGGGGCCAGGCTGCCGCGCTCGAACAGCGTGGCGGCGAAGGCGGTGAGGGTGGCGGGGGCGTAGCGCGCGGACATGGCATTTCCTTGCCCGGGGCAAGGCTGGCGTCAATCCGAAGGGGTGCGGGATCCCGGCGGTGGCCGCAGGCAGCCAGTCCTGACCGAGGCTGCGCGCGCCCCGTCCCAAGGCGTCGGCCGGGACGGGAAGCAGCCCTTCGGCCGCACAGGGAAGCGGAAGGGCGGCGCTCAGATGCGGGAGAGGCAGCCGCCGGGGAGCGCCGGCAGGGGGCGGGTGCCGGCGAGGCGGACGAGCCCGGCGGGGTCCGGCGTGGCGAAGACCCAGAGGCCGTCCTGCGCCGCCACCAGGGCAGCGCCGGAGCTGGCGGCGAGGTGCAGCGCCGCCTCGTCCGGAAGCGCGAAGGCCAGTAGCGCCGGGCCCGGGGCGGGGCGGGCGGCGCCGAGCCCGGCGGCCAGCACCAGCACCGCAAACCCCTCCGGCCGCAACGCCGGGCCACGCCGGCGCCAGAGCAGACCGAGGGCGATCGCGGCAAGGCCGAGGCCGAAGAAGACGAGGTCCCACCACAAGGGCTGGGCGGCATCCTGCCGGATGCGGTGCAGGCCGAGCGCCCAATGGTTCACCACCGCATCCAGCACATGCCAGGCGCCGAAGCCGATGGCGAAGCCGGCGCCGAACACCCGGCCATGGCCCGGCCGCGGCCAGAGCAACGCGAGGCCGAACGCCAGCACCAGGTAATGCGCCGCGTGGAAGACGCCGTCCCACTGCACATGCCAGCGCAGCAGCCCGATGGTGCCGCCCGGACGCCAGCCGCTGAGCAGGTGATGCCATTGCAGGATCTGGTGCAGCAGGATGCCGTCCAGGAAGCCGCCGAAGGCGAAGCCCATCAGCGCCCCGGCCCAGCCCATGCGCATGCCGTCCCGCTCCATGCGGCAGCAACATCGGCGCAGCCGGGAAGTTCGCGGCGCATGGCCCCTGGCCGCCGGGGTAGCAGGGCGCCGCCACTGCCGGCGCGGTTCCGGCAGGGCGGCCGGAGCGTGATCGGTTGAGCTTCGCTCAACCCTCCCGCTCCGGCGCCTTGTCCGGCCGCGCGTGTCACGGCATCGGCCGATCCCGCCTCGACCGATCACGCTCCATGACTGGCGCCCCCTGCCCTTTCGCCGCATCCGCCGGGCCTTGCCGCCGCCGGGCCGGGCAGTTTCGGAAATCTCCGCCCCCCGCTACTCTGCCCGCCTTGACGGGGGAAAAGCGATGCTGCGGCCGGATGCGAATGCGCTGCCCGAGGATTGGCGCCAGGGAAGTTTCGCGGCGCGGGCGATGACGCCGGAAGGGCCGATCGCCATCGCGCTGCTGCAGGGCGCGGCCTTCGACATGACGCCGGCCTTCGGCACCGTCTCCGCCTGGTTCAACGCGCCGGATCCCGTCGCCGCCATCCGCGCCCGCGGCGTGCCGCTGGCCTTCGACCTGCCGGCGACGCTGGCCAACAGCGCGCATGGCGCCTGCGACCCCGCGAAGCCCTATCTGCTGGCGCCGATCGACCTGCAGGCGGTGAAGGCCTGCGGCGTCACCTATGTGCGGTCGATGCTGGAGCGCGTCATCGAGGAGCGCTGCCGTGGCGATGCGACCCAGGCCGAGCAGGTGCGGGCCGAAGTCCGCGGGATCATCGGCGATGATCTCTCCGCGGTGAAGCCGGGCAGCGCGGAGGCGATGGCGCTGAAGGCCGCGCTGGTGGCGAAGGGCTGGTGGAGCCAGTACCTGGAAGTCGGCATCGGCCCGGATGCCGAGATCTTTTCGAAGTGCCCGCCCATGGCCTCGGTCGGGCCGGGGGCGAAGATCGGCGTGCACCCGAACAGCCAATGGTCGAACCCCGAACCGGAAGCGGTTCTGGCGGTGAATGCACGTGGAGAAATCCTCGGCGCCATGCTGGGCAATGACGTGAACCTGCGCGACGTCGAGGGCCGCAGCGCGCTGCTGCTCGGCCGCGCGAAGGACAACAACGCCTCCTGCGCCCTCGGCCCGGTGCTGCGGCTGTTCGATGCCGGCTTCTCGCTGGACGACGTGCGGCAAGCGGAGATCGCGCTCTCCATCACCGGCGAGGATGGCTTCGCCCTGGCGGAGACCGGCGCGGTGGGTGCCATCAGCCGCGACCCGGAGGATGTGGTGGCGCAGCTGATCGGGCCGCATCACCACTACCCGGATGGCGCGGTGCTGTTCCTCGGCACGCCCTTCTCGCCGAGCAAGGATCGCGGCGCGCCGGGCATGGGCTTCACCCACAAGCCGGGCGATGTGGTGCGCATCGCCTCGCCGCGCCTGGGCGCGCTGGCGAATGAGGTGGACCGGACGGATGCCTGCCCGCCCTGGGAATTCGGCATCGGCGCGCTGTTCGCCAGCTTGGCGCGGCGGGGGCTGCCGCGGACATGAGCGGGGAGGAAAGCGGCGTCCTGCACCGCGAGGGCGTGGCGCTGGCCTGGCGGCGGCTGCGGGGCCGCGGGCCGGGCGTGGTGTTCCTGCCCGGCTTCAACAGCGACATGCAGGGCGGCAAGGCGACCGAGCTGGCCGCCTGGTGCGCCGCGACCGGCCGTGCCTTCCTCCGCTTCGACTACAGCGGCCATGGCGAGAGCGGCGGGCGCTTCGAGGCGGGCAGCATCGGCACCTGGCTCGCCGACGCCGCGGCGGTGATCGCGGCGCAGAGCGAGGGGCCGCAGGTGCTGGTCGGCTCCTCCATGGGCGGCTGGATGGCGCTGCTGCTGGCCGCGCGCCAATTGGTGCCGGTGGCGGGGCTGATCGGCATCGCCGCCGCGCCGGATTTCGTCACGCGCATCGAGGCCGCCCTGCCCGAGGCGGCGCGGGCCGAGATGGCGGCGACCGGGATGTGGCGCCGGCCGAGCGCCTATGGCGACCCCTACCCCATCACCCGCCATTTGCTGGAGGAAGGGCGGAACCATCTGCTGCTCGGCGGGCCCATCCCCATCGGGGCGCCGGTGCGGCTGCTGCATGGGCAGGAGGATCCGGACGTGCCCTGGCAGCTCTCGCTGGAGGTCGCGGCGAAGCTCGCCACCCCGGATGTGCAGGTGATACTGGTGAAGGATGGCGATCACCGCCTCTCCCGCCCCGAGGATCTGGCGCTGCTACGCCGGACCCTCGCCGCGCTCCTCGGCGAGGATCGCCTCTAGCCCCTCCCGCCAGCTCGGATAGCGCCAGGCGATGCCGAGGGCCCGCTTGGTCGCGGCATTGGCCACCTTGCGGTTCTCCGCCCAGAAGCTGCGCGCCATGGGGGACATGATCCCGGCGGCCGCCTCGAAGGGGATGGCGGGGGGCGGTTCCAGGCCGAGCAGGGCGGCGGCGCCGGCCATGACCTCGGCGCTTTCGGCGGGCGCGTCATCCACCAGGTGCAGCACGCGCACCCCGGGCGGCGGCGCCTGGCGCAGCGCCACCAGCACGGCCAGGGCGATGTCGTCGCGGTGGATGCGGCCGAAGGCGTGGCCGGGCTTCACGATACGGCGGGCGGTGCCGGCGCGGAGCTCGTCCAGCACGCTGCGGCCGGGGCCGTAGATACCGCCCGCCCGGAAGAGGTCCAGCGCCCGGCCGGCGGCAGCCGCGCGCCAGGCCTGCTCGGCGGCCAGCCGGCGCCGGCTGCGCTCCTGGCCGGGGGCGGGCTCGGTGGTCTCCTCCACCCAGGCGCCGCCGCGGTCGCCATAGACCCCGGTGGTGGAGAGGTAGCCGATCCAGCGCAGCGCCGGCGCGGCGCGGATCGCCGCCGCATGGGCGGCGAGGACGGGGTCCCCGCCCTCCCCTGGCGCGGCGGTGACGAGGAGATGGGTGGCGGCCCGGATCGCCGGGCCGGCCTCGGCAAAGGCCAGGCAGGCAACGCCGGGGGGCGGCGCGGTCCGGGCAGGGTCGCGCGCCGTGCCGGCCACCTGCCAGCCGGCCGCCGCCGCTGCCCGTGCCACGGCGCTGCCGCTGTAGCCCAGGCCGGCAATGAGCAGCCTGCCCGATTCCGCTGCACTCGCCACCGTCATGTGCCCGATCTGGCATCTTTCATCGTCGCCCGCTAGACTGGCGGTGTGATCCCACCCCGTTCCGTCCTGCTGGGGGCTGCCCTGGCAGCCGCGTTGGCCCTTGGCTCCGGCGCCACCTTCCTGGTGATGCAGGGGCCGGCGGCCGAGGCGGCGGATGAGGCGCTGCCCATGCCGCCGAGCCTGCCCCGGCTGAGCCAGGGGCCGGAATATGAGCGCTGCCTCGGCCTGCTGCGCGGCGACCCCGATGAGGCCCTGGCCCAGGCCGAGGCCTGGGAGGCGAATGGCGGCGGCGAGGGCGCGCGGCATTGCGCCGCGCTGGCCCTGCTGGGCATGGGAGAGGCGCCGCGGGCGGCGGAGCGGCTGGAAGGGCTGGCGCGGGTCAGCCGGGCGGGCAGCGGCGCGCGGGCGGCGGTGTTCGCCCAGGCGGTGCAGGCCTGGATGCTGGCGGGCGAGGCCGGCCGCGCCTTCGCCGCCGCCACCATGGGGCTGACCCTGGCGCCCGCCGATGTGGACCTGCTGCTGGACCGTGCCGTGGCGCTGGGCACGCTCGGCCGCTATGCCGAGGCGCTGGAGGATGTGGACCGGGTGATCGCCCTGGCGCCAAGCCGGGCGGAGGCCTGGGTGTTCCGCGCCGCGGCGCAGCGCCGGCTGGACCGGGTGGATCAGGCGGCGAGCGATGTGGACCGGGCGCTGGCCCTGGCGCCGGACAATGCGGAGGCGCTGCTGGAGCGCGGGATCATTCGCCAGCTCAAGGGCGACGTGGCCGGGGCGCGGGAGGATTGGGAGAAGGCGGTGAGCCTGGCCCCGGACAGCCCGACCGCCGATCTGGCGCTGCAGAACCTGGCGCTGAACGAGGCGGGGCCGCAGCGGCGATAGCCCGGCCGGCCGCGCCGGTGGTGCCCCCCGGGCGGCCCCTCATGGTGGTGCCCCACGCAGTCGCTCCGGTGCCGAAGCCTCGCACAGCCTGCCGCGGCAGGGCAGCAGGCCACGCGGGCTCCTGCCAGGGGGGCTGCATGCCGGCCGATGCCGTCAGCCCACCACGGGCCCCTTCCCGGGCCGGTCCCTATGCGGCGGGCGACCAGCTCGGCTTGCGCTTCGCCTTGAAGGCGGCGATGCCCTCTGCCGCCTCAGGGCTCGATGCCGTGCGGGCGAAGCTGGCGGCGCCCGCCTCGGCATAGCCCTCCGGCGAGACGGGGCCGAGCGCGGCGAGCAGCCCCTTGGTCTCGGCCAGCGCCATCGGCGCGCCTTCCAGCACCGCGGCGATGGTCTTCTGCACCTGCGCTTCCAGCGCCACGGCATCCGGCACCACCTGGTGCACCAGCCCGATCCGCCCGGCCTCCGTCGCGTCGATCACGCCGGCTTCCAGCACCAGCCGCGTCACCGCCGCGCGGCCGGCGCGGCGGGCGAGCCAGGGCAGGATCTGCGCCGGCACCAGGCCGCGCCGCACCTCCGGCGCCGCGAAGCGCGCCGTGGCGGTGGCGAAGGCGATGTCCGAGGAGCAGCAGAAGCCGAGGCCCCCGGCATGGCAGCTCCCCTCCACCGCCGCGATCACCACCTGGGGCAGCATGGAAATGTCGAGGAAGCGCTGCCCGGTGCGACGGTTGCGCACGGTCTGCCGCGCCAGCTTCTGCTCCGGCGTCTCGTCGCTCGCCACTTCCGTCAGGTCGAGCCCGGCGCAGAAATGCCCGCCGGCCCCGCCGATGACGAGCACGCGCGCGGTGGTGTCGGCCGCCAGCTCGGTCAGCAGCGCATCCCAGGCCTCGCCCATCGCCGTGCTCAGCGCGTTGCGCCGCTCCGGACGGTTCATGGTGGCGCGCACCACCGGGCCTTCGCGCGTGACCAGCAGCGGGTCGTGATCGGCCATGCTCTCTATCCTCCCTTGGGTATCGAGGGAGGACGCTGCCCTCCCTCGAACTCCCTCCCGCAAAGGGCCGAAGGGCCCTTTGAACCCGTGAATCCGCTGTTCGAACCCACGTGCCTGAACTCGTGGCTTCCAAAGGCCCTTCGGCCTTTGGTGGGGTGGGTCCGGGAGGGGCAAAGCCCCTCCTGGGATCAGCCGAGCACCTTGGCCAGCAGCTCCGCCGTCCGCCCATTGGCGATGGTCGCCGCGCGGGCGTCCCAGGAATGCCCGCCCATGCGCGCGAAGGCGTGGTCCACGCCGGGATAGACATAGGCCTGCACCTGCGGATGGCCCTTCAGCCCATCGAGGATCTTCGCCTGCGCCTCGGGCGGGACGAATTTGTCCTTCTCGGCGATATGCAGGATGGTCGGCGCCTTGATCTTGCCGGCCTCGCCCAGCAGGCCTTCGAGGCCGACGCCGTAGTAGCTGACATGCGCCTCCGCATCGGTGCGCGCCGCCGCCATGAACACCAGCCGGCCGCCGAGGCAGAAGCCCATCGTCGCCACCTTGCCGGAGGCGCCGTCCAGCTTGCGCGCCGCGGCGATGGTCGCCTGGATGTCCTCGATCGCCTTGTCCTGGTCCATGCCCTTCATCAGCGCGAAGGCCTTGTCCCATTGGTCCTGGCCGGCATCGGGGTCGAGCTGCACGCCTGCCTGCTGCCGCCAGAAGAGGTCGGGGCTGACGGCGATGAAGCCCATCTCCGCCACCCAGTCGCTCAGCGCGCGCATGGTGGCGTTCACCCCGAAGATCTCCTGGATCATCACCACGGCGCCCGCGGGCTTCGTCTTCGGCATCGCCAGATAGGCCGCGAAGCTGCCGCTGCCATCGCTCGCGCTGATCTTGATCTCGGCCATTGCGCATCCCCTCCTTGTCCCGGGCGTCCGGGCAGGCATCTAACCACCCATGCGCCAGCTTGCCACGTCCCTCGCCGTGACAATTGCCGCTGGCCTGCTGACCGGGGCCGGCTCCGTGCATCTGCCCACCGCGCTGGAAGAGGCGGGCTGGCGCCATGCGGAATGGCATGGCCTGCCGCCGGCACGGTTCCGCCCGCTGCCGGAGGGCGGCGTGCTGGTGGAGGGCCAGGGCCAGGGCAGCTTCATCTGGCGCCCGGTGCAGGGCCCGGCGCAATGCCTGAGCTGGCGCTGGCGGGTGGACCATGGTCCGCCGCCGACCGACCTCACCCGGCGCGGCGGCGATGACCGCGCCCTGTCCCTCGGTATCGGCTTCGCGGGCTGGCCGCCGCAGGCCACGCTCTGGCAGCGCAGCCAGCACGCCGTCGCCCAGGCCGCGGCGGGCAGCCACCCCTTGCCGCGCAGCGTGGTGCTTTTCGTCTGGGGCGGCACGGGGCGGGAGCCGAGGCCCTTTCCCAGCCCCTACATGGCCGGGCTCGGCAAGGCCTGGGTGCTGCGCCCGGCCGATGCGCCGCGCGGCCGCTGGTTCGAGGAAAGGGTGGACCTCGCCGCGGCCTGGCGCGCGAGCTTCGGCGGGGAGCCGCCGCCCTTGCAGGAGCTGGTCATCGGCACCGATGCGGAGGATACGGCGAGCCGGCTGGAGGCGCGGGTGGAGGCGATCCGCTTCGGGCCATGCCGCTAGATGCCCTCCTTCGCCGAGTGCTTGAGGTGTCGCACCGCCTGCCACGGTAGAGCCGCGGCAGGGCAGCGGGCGGCGTAACTCCGCCGGGTGCCCCATGGCCCCGCCAGAGAGCGCTGGCGCAGCGGTGGTGCGGCAGGCGCGCGGGCGCGGCTGTGCCTCACCTTCTCGGACAGCGAATGGGCGAGGCCTCCGCCCCTCTCCATCCGCCCGCAACCATTCCGCCCGCCGGCGTTCTGCCCGACGGAGGTGCGCATGCGCGATACGCCAGGGACGGATACGGGCGAACGGTTCCAGACCGATATCCCGGCAAGGCTGGACCGGCTGCCCTTCAGCGGCTTCCATTGGCGGGTCGTCATCGCCCTCGGCATCACCTGGATCCTGGACGGGCTGGAGGTGACGCTGGTCGGCAGCCTGGCCGGCGCCATCCATCAGAGCCCGACGCTGGCGCTGAGCGAGACGCAGATCGGGCTCAGCGCCTCCGCCTATCTCATCGGCGCGGTGAGCGGCGCGCTGTTCTTCGGCTGGCTGGCGGACCGGATCGGGCGGCGGCGGCTCTTCTTCATCACCCTGATGCTCTACATGGCAGCCAGCATCGCCACCGGCTTCACCTGGGATTTCTGGAGCTTCGCGCTGTGCCGGGCGCTGACCGGGGCGGGGATCGGCGGGGAATACGCGGCGGTGAATTCCGCGATCCAGGAGCTGATCCCGGCGCGGCTGCGCGGCACCACGGACCTTGCGGTGAACGGCACCTTCTGGGGCGGGGCGGCGATCGGCGCCGTCGCGGCGCTGGTGGTGCTGGACCCGGCGCTGATCGACCCCGAGATCGGCTGGCGCGCCGCCTTCGTGGTGGGGGGCGCGCTGGCGCTCATCGTCCTGCTGCTGCGGCGCCACCTGCCGGAAAGCCCGCGCTGGCTGATGCTGCATGGCCGGGCCGAGGAAGCGGAGACGGTGGTGGGACAGATCGAGCGGGAGGTGGCGGCGCGGCACGGGTCCCTGCCCCCGCTGACCGGCGGCCCCACCATCTTCCACCGCCGCGGCCATGCCGCCCTGGCCGACGTCTGGCACGCCATGTTCGCCACGCATCGCGACCGGGCGGTGCTCGGGCTGGTGCTGATGTCCTGCCAGGCCTTCTGCTACAATGCCGTCTTCTTCACCTATGCGCTGGTGCTGACGAAGTTCTACGGCATCCCGGCCGCCGAGGTGGGCTGGTTCATGCTGCCCTTCGCCCTCGGCAATCTCGCCGGGCCGCTGCTGCTGGGGCGGTTCTTCGACACCGTCGGGCGGAAGCCGATGATCACCGCGACCTATGCCCTCGCCGGGCTGCTGATGGCGGCGACCGGCGCGGCCTTCGCCGCGGGCTGGCTCTCCGCCTGGGAACAGACGGCGGCCTGGACGGTGATCTTCTTCTTCGCCTCGGCGGCGGCCTCGGCGGCCTATCTCACAGTGGGCGAGAGCTTCCCGCTGGAGATGCGGGCCATGGCGATCGCGCTGTTCTACGCCCTCGGCACCGCCATGGGCGGGGTGGTGGGGCCGGCGCTGTTCGGCTGGCTGATCGAGGGTGGGGAGCGGTTCGACATCCTCTGGGGCTATCTGCTGGCGGCGGCGCTGATGCTGCTGGCGGCGGCGACGGAATGGCGCCTCGGCTTCGCGGCGGAAGGGCGCTCGCTGGAGGATGTGGCGCCGCCGCTCTCCCGCGCCCGGTGACGGCGGGGCGCGGGCCAGGGCCGGGGATGGGGTTTCCTGGGGCCGGGCACGTGCTTAACTTTTGCCGGAAGCTACGGGGCAGGCCGAGATGACGGTGAGCAAGCAGGATTTCCGCGACGCCATGGCGCGGCTGGGCGCGGCGGTGAACATCATCACCACGGACGGCCCGGGCGGCCGCGGCGGCTTCACCGCCAGCGCGGTGTGCAGCGTGACGGACGAGCCGCCGACCCTGCTGGTCTGCATGAACCGCAACGCCACCGCGGCGCCGGCGCTGAAGGCCAATGGCAATGTCTGCGTGAACGTGGTGGCGGCCGGGCAGAAGGATACCGCCATGGTCTTCGCCGGCGTGACCAAATGCACCATGCTGGAACGCTTCGAGGCCGGCACCTGGGCGACGCTGGCCACCGGCGCGCCGGTGCTGCAGGGCGCGGTGGTGAGCTTCGACTGCAAGGTGGTGGATGTCGTCGAGAAGGGAACGCATCTCGTCGTCTTCGGCGAGGTGCAGGGCATCCGCGCCGGCAGCGTGCACGACCACGGGCTGATCTATTTCGGCCGCGACTACCACCCGGTGGGCAAGGCGGCAACGGCGGGGTAGGCCCTCGGGGCGGGCCTTCGGGGCCCGGATATGCGGAAGGCCCGGGCGTCGCCGCCCGGGCCTTCCCATTGCGTCAGCCGTTGCCGGCCGGCTCAGCTCAGGAAGCCATCCCCGCAGTGGCGGAGACGATGATCCAGGCCGCAGGCAGGGCACGCGGCGTATGGCAATGAGACACTGGATCACCTCCTTTCGGTTGTTGACGACTGACCCCTAGATGGGGCGGCGATGGGGCCGCCGCAAGCACCGGAGCAGCTTATCTCCGACCTGATGGATCGCGGCGTGATCGGTCAGGTCGCAGCCTGCTCCGGATCTGGCTCCGGGCGGCGGAACGGGTTGGAATTGCGCCAGCCGCGCGAGGCGTGCGGCCTCGCGCGGCTGGTCGGCTGGCTGAGAGGGGGGCGCTCAGCCAGCGGCAGGCCGAGGGGAGGGCTCAGCCGCCGTGACGGGCCGGGCTGCCGGCGAGGTTGGCGCCGCCCGTGCCCTGATCGCCATAGACCAGCTGGTGGTCCCGGCCGCCGCCGACCAGCCGGGCGGCAAGGCCGGTGCGGGGCGCGGTCACCACCGGGCCGGTATAGATCAGGCGGCTGTCATCGCCGCCGCCGAGGAGCTGCGCGGTGCCGCCGCCGGCGAGGTTCGCGCTGGGGGCGTCATAGACCACCTCGGCGTTGTCGCCGCCGCCGACCAGGCGAGGGGCGGCCTGGGCGCCGCCAAAGGCGGCCAGGGCCAGGGCGGAGGCAAGGATCGCGGTGCGGAACATGGCTGTCTCCGTAGGATGGGGCGCCCGGAAGCTCCGAAGGCGCCGCCTTGTTGGTTCCTACTTAGGCAGCGATTAGATCGCACGCGATAGACAACATCGCATGGCTGCCATGCGCTTGAGTCACTCCCGAGTTAGTCGCACGCGATTCGTACGCCCAGCCACGGCCGGGAACCTCCCTGCCCTGCCCTGCCCTGCCAAGCCCGCGCCGCGGCGGCGTTCCACTCCGCTCCGCGGAGCATGGCCCGGTTGTCGGCCGGGGCAGGAAGCGTCCCGGCAGGCGGGATGACCGCATCTTCGGCTGGATCGGCGACAGGTGGCCCCGGAAAGCGGCCGCCGGCCCCTGCCCGCTGGGCCGGCGTTCCGCCTCAGCCGCCCTCGAAGCTGATGCCGAGGCGGCGGATGAGGTCGCGCTCCACCGGCAGGCGGGCGGCGTTCCAGGCGCGGTACTCCTCGCCGGTCATGTACAGCACCGGCATGTCGTAGCGCTCCAGCACCGCCAGGTGCTGCGGGTCGTACAGCGCGGCCTTGAAGGCGTCGTGCAGCCGCGCCGTCACCTCCGGGTCCATGCCCTTCGGGCCGGCCAGCCCATAGGGCGCGATGCCGCCGACATCATGGCCGAATTCGCGGATGGAGGGCACGTCCGGGAAGCGCTTCGGCCGCTCATTCGCCCAGACCGCCAGCAGCCGCATCCGCCCCGCCTCGACATGCGGGGCCCAGCCGCTGCTGTCCGCCACGGCGTCCACCTGGCCGGAGAGCAGCGCCGTCGTCGTCTCCGCCACGCCGCGATAGGGCACGTGCAGATAGGTCACCTTCTCCTTCTCGAAAAGCTGGGAGATGACGAGGTGGCTGGCGCCGCCGACGCCGGAGGTGCCGACCGAGACCTGGCCGGGATTGGCACGCATATGCGCCATCAGCCCGGGCCAGTCGCGGACCGGCGAGTCCTCGCGCACCACGATCCCCGAGAGATAACCGGTGATGGCCAGGATGTAGGTGAAGTCGTTCAGCGAATCCCAGGTGGCGGAGCGGGTCATGAAGGGGTGGCTGAGCACGCCCTGGTGGATCTGGCCGATGGTGTAGCCATCCGGCCGCGCCTGGGTGTGGAGGATGCTGGCGGCGAAGGTGCCGCGGGCGCCGGGGCGGTTCTCGATGACGATGGGCTGGCCGAGATGCCGGGCGGCGATCTCGCACATGGTGCGCATCTGCGCATCGGTCGATCCGCCGGCGGCCCAGGGGATGATCAGGCGGATGGGCCGGTCCGGAAAGCCGGCGGCGCGGCCGGGGCGTGCGGCAAGGACAGGGGCGGCGAGCGCAGCAAGGCGCAACGCCTGCCGCCGCGAAGGGGCGAATTCCGGCATCGTCTCTCTCCCTTGGCCGGTATGCCGGCCGTTGCCCGGGAAGAGTACCGGATTCGGGTGGAGGGGAAACCGCGCCGGCGGCGCCTTTACGATCCCGTCGCGGATGGGGGCTTTGCCCCCAGACCACCACCGGGGGGAAGGGCTTCCCCCCGGGCCCCGCCCTGAGTCCGCCGCGTGGCGCTGCCGCCAACGGGCGGAGCCGCCTGGTCCTCCGCCTCAGATCTGCGCGTAGCTGCCGTTGCGCCAGATGTAGAAGACGTAGTCCGGCACCGTCACATCGCCCTTGCGGTCGAAGCTGATGGGGCCGAGCACCGTCTGCCACGGGCCCTGCGCCTTCATCGCCTCCGCCACCTTGCGCGGGTCGATGCTGTTGATCTTCGCCGCCGCCGCCGCCCAGATCTGCACCGCGGCATAGGTGTAGAGGACATAGCCCTCCGGATCGATGTTCTTCGCCTTGAAGCGTGCCACCACGTCCGCCGCGCTCGGCCGGGTGCGGGGGTCGGAGCTGAAGGTCATCAGCGCGCCCTCGCCGGCGGCGCCGGTGATCTGCCAGAAATCGCGCGTCACCAGCGCGTCGCCGCCGATCAGCGTCACCGGCATGCCCTGCTCCTTCGCCTGGCGCAGGATGAGGCCGGCTTCGGTGTAGTAGCCGCCGATGTACATCACCTCGATATTCGCGCCCTTGAGGCGGGAGACGAGGGCGTTGTAGTCGCGCTCCCCGGGGTTGTAGGCGGCGAAGAGCGCTTCCTGCATCCCGGCGGCGTTCATCGCCTTCTTGGTCTCCTCCGCCAGGCCCTTGCCGTAGGCTTGGTTGTCATGGAGGATGGCGACGCGCTTGCCCTTGAAATTCTCGGCGATGTACTTGCCGGCGATCTGGCCCTGCTGGTCGTCCCGGCCGCAGGTGCGGAAGGTGTTCCAGCTGCCCTCATCCGTGTAGCGCGGATTGGTGCTGGCCGGGCTGATCTGCAGCACGCCCTCCTCCGCATAGACCTTGCTGGCGGGGATGGAACTGCCGGAGCAGTAATGCCCGGCGACCATGACCACGCGCCGCCCGGCCATCTGGTTGGCGACGGAAACGGCCTGGCGCGGGTCGCAGGCATCGTCGCCCAGCTCGAGCGCGAGCTGGCGGCCGAGCACGCCGCCGGCGCGGTTGAAATCCTCCACCGCCTGCTGGGCGCCGGTCTTCATCTGGTCTCCCGCCGCGGCGTTGGAGCCGGTGAGCGGACCGGCGCAGGCGATGCGGATGGGGCCGGAGCCCTGGGCCAGCGATTCGGTAGCGATGGCGAGGCCGGCGGAGGCGGCGACGAGGCCGCGGCGGGTCAACATGTCCTTGCTCTCCCTGGTGGGCCGCCTCGGCGGGCGGCGTGGCGCGAAGCTTACGTCAGAGGGTTGCGCAGTTCCAACGGGTTGCGAGGGCAGAGGGGCCTAGTGCCCGCCGAGATAGGCCGCGCGGATCTCCGGCCGCGCCAGCAGCTCCTGCCCGGTGCCGGCCATGGTGATGCGGCCATTGACCAGCACATAGCCCCGATGCGCCAGCCGCAGCGCCTGGAAGGCGTTCTGCTCCACCAGCAGCACGGTCAGGCCGGTCTCGGCGTTCAGGGCGCGGATCGCCTCGAAGATCTGCTTCACCACCAGCGGGGCGAGGCCGAGCGAGGGCTCGTCCAGCAGCAGCAGCCGCGGCCTGGACATCAGGGCGCGGCCGATGGCCAGCATCTGCTGCTCCCCGCCCGAAAGCGTGCCGCCACGCTGGGCCAGGCGTTCCTTCAACCGGGGGAAGAGGACGAAGACGCGTTCCAATTGCGGCGTGGGGTCGCCCCGCGTCAGCGCCTCGGCGCCCATCAGCAGGTTCTCCCGCACCGTCATGCGGGGGAAGACGCGGCGGCCTTCCGGCGATTGCGCGACGCCGCGGCGCATGATGGCGTGGGTGGGGGCGCCGGTGATGTCCTCGCCGGCCAGCACCACGCGGCCGGCGCGGGGCTTCGGCTCGCCGCACAGGGTCATCAGCAGGGTGGATTTGCCGGCGCCATTGGCGCCGATCAGCGTCACGATCTCCCCCGGCATCACCTGCAGGGAGACGTCGGTGAGGGCCTGCACCGCGCCATAGGCGGCGGAGAGGCCATCGACTTCGAGAAGGGGCGCGGTCGCCTGATGCGGCCGATTCAGACCTCCGCGGCCTGCGCCGCTCCGGTCATCGGACGCGGTCACTCTACCTCCTCCTCGCCCAGATAGGCGGCGATCACCCTGGGGTCGGCGCGCACCTCGGCGGGCGGGCCGTCGGCGATGCGCTGGCCATGGTCCAGCACCACCACCCGGTCGCTGATGCGCATCACCACGCCCATATCGTGCTCGATCAGCAGGATGGAGGTGCCCCCCGCACGGATCTGCAGCAGCAGCTTCGCCAGCTCCTCCGATTCGCGCGGATTCAGCCCCGCCGCCGGCTCATCCAGGCAGAGCAGCGCCGGCCCGTCCGGGGAGGTGCACATGGCGCGCGCGATCTCCAGCCGCCTTTGCGCGCCATAGGGCAGCGCGCCGGCGGGATCATCGGCGCGGTCCAGCAATTGCGTCGCCTGCAGCCACTGCTTCGCCTTCTCCACCGCCGCGCGCTCCGCCGCCGGGTAGCGGGAAAGGCCAAGCACCGCGCCGATGCCCCAGCCGGTGGTCGCCATCAGCGCGTTGTGCTGCGCGACCAGCAGGTTCTCCAGCGCCGTCATGCCGGGGAAGAGGCGGATGTTCTGGAAGGTGCGTGCCACGCCGGCGCGGGCGATGCGGTGGCCGGCCAGCCGGTGCAGCGCGACGGGCGCCGCGCCCGTCTCGGCCCCGGGGGGATGCAGCAGGATGGCGCCCCCGCTCGGCCGGTAGAAGCCGGTGATGCAGTTGAACAGCGTGGTCTTGCCCGCACCGTTCGGGCCGATGAGGGCGGTGATCTGCCCCGCGGCGGCGGCGAAGGTCACGCGGTCCACGGCGGTGAGGCCGCCGAAGCGCATCGTCACATCCTGCACTTGCAGCAGCATCAGCCATGCCCCTCCCCCACCAGCTCCCCGCTGATGGCGCGCTTCTCGCCAAGGGCGATGGAAGGGGTGCGGGTGCCGACCAGGCCGCGCGGCCGGAGCACCATGATGACGACCATGGCACCGCCGAAGACCAGCATGCGGTAGTCACCGAGATCGCGGAACACCTCGAACCCGCCGATCATCACCAGGGCGGCGACGGCGACGCCCACTTGGCTGCCGAGCCCGCCGAGGACGACGATCGCGAGGATGATGGCGCTCTCGATGAAGGTGAAGCTCTCCGGGCTGACGAAGGCCTGGCGGGTGGCGAAGAAGGCGCCGGCGAAGCCGCCGAACATGGCGCCGATGGCGAAGGCGGAGAGCTTCGTCACCGTCACGTTGATGCCGAGCGCCCGGCAGGCGATCTCATCCTCCCGCAGCGCCTCCCAGGCGCGGCCGAGGGGCTGGCGGCGCAGCCGGATGGTGACCCAGTTCGTCAGCAGGGCGAGGCCGAGGATCAGGTAGTAGAGGAAGATGACGCGGTGGCTCGGCGAGGGCTCCAGCCCGAAGAAGCCGGCGAAGCTCCCCTCCCCGCCCGCCGCGCTGAAGGGCAGGCCGAAGAAGCTGGGGCGGGGGATGCCGGCGATGCCGTTCGGGCCGCCGGTCAGGCTCACCCAGTTCAGCAGCACCACGCGGATGATCTCGCCGAAGGCGAGCGTCACAATGGCCAGGTAGTCGCCGCGCAGCCGGAGCACGGGAAAGCCCAGCAGCACGCCCCAGAAGGCGGCGAGGATGCCGGCGAGCGGCAGGCAGAGCCAGAAGGAGAGGCCGAATTCCGTGGCGAGCAGCGCATAGGAATAGGCGCCGATGCCGTAGAAGGCGACATAGCCGAGGTCGAGCAGCCCGGCGAGCCCGACCACGATGTTCAGCCCCCAGCCGAGCATGACATAGGTCAGCACCAGGATGCCGAGGTCGAGGATGTAGCGGTCCCCGCCCGAGAGCACCGGCAGCGTCAGCGCCACCGCCAGCATGGCCGGGGCAAACAGGCGCCCCGCCTGCTGCAGCCGCGCCGTCCAGCGCCCCGGTTTGGTGGAGGCGGCGACGCGCCGGCGGCCGAGCCAGAGCGTCAGCAGCAGCCGGCCGAGGAAGACGAGGCCGCAGAGGATCGCCACATCCCCCCAGCGCTGGCGCAGCACCAGCGCGCCCTCGGGCCCGATCTCGGTCCGCAGCCCGACCATCATGGCGAAGAGGCCGAAGGCGACGAGGGCGGCCAGCGCCGCATCCTTCACGGCGGCGACGGGGTTCGTCCTGCCCATCCGCGTCACGCCCCCGCTGCCTGCAGGCGCCTGCCTGCGGTGGGCGGCACCGTGCGGCCCAGCCGCATCGCGCCCCCGGCGCCCAGCTGCTCGCCCTCCGGCGGTCGGGTGGGGCTCATACCTTCTCCACCTCCTGCCGGCCGAGCAGGCCGGTGGGGAGGAAGATCAAGGTCAGCACCAGGACGGAGAAGGCCGCGACATCCTTGTACTGGACGCTGAAATAGGCCGACCAGAAGGTCTCGATCAGGCCGATCAGCAACCCGCCCAGCACCGCGCCCGGCAGGCTGCCGATGCCGCCCAGCACCGCGGCGGTGAAGGCTTTCACCCCGGCCAGGAAGCCGATGTAGAAATCGATCACGCCGTAGCGCAGCAGGTACATGGTGCCTGCCACGGCGGCCAGCGCCGCGCCGATGACGAAGGTGAGGCTGATGGTGCGGTCCGTGTCGATGCCGAGCAGCGCCGCCATCTTCCGGTCCTGCTCGCAGGCCCGCATGGCGCGGCCGAGCGGGGTGCGGGTGACCAGCACGGTGAACACCGCGAGCACCGCCAGGGTGATGCCGATGATGAGCATCTGGCTGTAGGAGAATTGCACCACGAAGGCGCCGTCCCGCATCACCTCCCACCCGCCGGGCAGCAGGGTCTCGGTCGGCTTCGGCCGGGCGCCCTGGCTGACCTGGACGAAATTCTGCAGGACGATGGACAGCCCGATGGCGGTGATGAGCGGCGCCAGGCGGAAGCTGCCGCGCAGCGGCCGGTAGGCCACCCGCTCCGCCGTCCAGCCATAGAGCGCGGTGATGGCCATGGAGACCAGCAGCATGACGAGGATCGCCGCCGGCCCGTCCAGCACGCCCCCGGCCTGCAGCAGCAGCAGCGAGATCAAGGCGACGAAGGCCCCCACCATGAACACATCGCCATGGGCGAAATTGATCATGCCGATGATGCCGTAGACCATGGTGTAACCCACGGCGATGAGGCCGTAGATCATCCCCAGGCTGATCCCGTTGATCAGCTGCTGCAGCGCATAGGCCAAGCGGTTCTCCCGGCAGCCATTCCCTGTCCCGGGGAGGCTAGAGCAGATCGCGCCAGGGCGTAAACGGCCGGCAAGGAAAGAAAATGGCGGTCCGGCCCGGCGGGCGCCTTGACGGGCGGCAGAACGCCGCCGGGCCGGGCAGCTTGCCGCATCGCCCCGGGGCGGCGATGATCCCCGGCGAACCGAAAAGGGAGGATGCCATGCCGAGCGACACCGGGCTGCCCGCCGATAGCGGCAAGGGCGGTGGCCGCCTGCCGCCTCTACCGCCGGAGCAGATGACGGAGGAGCAGAAGCGCGTCGCGGCCGGCATCGCCGGCGGGCCGCGCGGCGGCATCCGCGGCCCCTTCAACGCCATGCTGCGCAGCCCGGTGGTGGCGGAACGCTTCCAGCTTCTTGGCGAGTATCTGCGCTTCAACTCCTCCATCCCGCCCGACCTGAACGAGATGGCCATCCTGATCACGGCGCGGGAATGGTCGGCGCAGTATGAATGGTACGCCCACCACATCCTGGCCATGAAGGCCGGGCTGCCGCCCGCCATCGCGGCAGCGATCGCGGAGGGCAGGAAGCCGGACGGGATGACGGAGGACCAGCGGATCATCTGGGAATTCTGCACGGAGCTGTACCGCACCCGCACCGTCTCCGACGCCACCTACGAACAGACCAAGGCGCGGTTCGGGGAGAACGGCATCATCGATCTCATCGCCGTCAGCGGCTACTACGTGGCGGTGGGGATGACGCTGAACGTGGCGCAGGTGCCGCTGCCGCCGGGGGTGGCGGAGCCGCTGAAGCCGCTGGGCTGAGGGACCGCGGCCCGGCTCTTCGCCGCACGCCGGAGTGGGCATCGCGGGCGCGCCCTGGGCGGATAAGGGCCGGATCCTCGGACTGCTGAAAGGGGTGCGTCGGGAGGGGCTTTGCCCCTCCCGGCCCCGCCCCACCAAAGGCCGAAGGGCCTTTGGAAACCTTGAGTTCCAGACCCGATGGTTCGACCTGCAAACTCAAGGGTCCCAAGGGCCTTTCGGCCCTTGGCGGAGGGGGTTTGAGGGAGGCAGAGCCTCCCTCAAGACAGCTTGTAGAAGCTCCGCGCCGTCCCCGCGAACAGCGCCGCCTTCTCCGCCGCGCTCGCGCCTGCCGCCAGCTTCTTGCAGGCATTCCAGAACACGCCGTAGCTGTAGCTGCCCTTGTCCACCGGGAAATTGCTCTCGAACATGCAGCGCGTCGCGCCGAAGAGCTCGATGGTGGTGTGCATCCAGGGCTTCCACGCCGCCGCCAGTTCGTCGGAGGAGGGCGGGTCCGCCTTGTCCTCGAAGCCCATGCCGTTGATGCGCATGCCGAGGCCGCCGAGCTTCATGTGCACATTCGGGCAGGTGGCCAGCTCCGCCATCGCCGCGCGCCAGCTTCGGAACACCTCATCCCGCTGTCCGGCATAGCCGCGGATGCCGAGCGGCCCGCCGACATGGTCCAGCACGATCGGCGTCTCCGGGAAGGCCCGCGCCAGCGCCGTCAGGTCCGGGATCTGCGGGTGGTACAGCCAGGCGTCGAAGCTCAGCCCCAGCGGCGCCAGCTGCCTGAAGCCGGCGCGGAAATCCTTGCGGAACAGGATGTCCTGCGGCGGCTGGTAGGCCGGGTTCATGATGACCGGGTCGGGGTCCCAGGCGGTGATGTGGCGGATGCCGCGGAAGCGCCCGCCGGCCGCAGCGATATGCGCCTGCAGCACATCCCGCGCCTCCTCGCCGATCTGCAGGTTCACATGGCCGACGATGCCCTCCGCCACGCGCGTCGGGCCATACTCGCCGGAGGCGCTCATCGCCGCGATGCCGGTGACGTATTCCGTCTCGCCCACCGGCTTGTAGGCCTCCGGCCCCGCGGCGCGGTGCATGGCGCGGCACTGCACGAAGACGGTGGAGACGATGTTGTGGCCCTGCCTGGTATCCGCCAGCAGCTCGTCCAGCTGGTAGCGCCAGCCCGGCCGGTCCCACAGATGGTGGTGCGGATCGATGATCGGCAGGTCCGGCTCCAGCGCCGGCTCGATGCGGCGGGCCAGCCAATCCTCCCGCACCGGCACGTAATGGGCGTTGGCGTTGTTGCCGCTCATCGTCTCTCTCCCTTGGAACCCTGGCGCGCAGGATACCCATCTCGCAGGGCGGCGCCAGCCGCCCCGGCACGGACAGCCATGCGCATCCGCGGCAGGGCGGATTTGCGCCGCCGGGCGTTCACGCCCAGGGAGACCCGTTCTATGCTGGCCGCGCCGGTAGAGGAGGATGCGCATGTCGGGGCCGCTGGACGGGCTGCGGGTGATCGAGGTGGGGCAGGCGCTGGCCGGGCCGCTGGCGGGCGTGCTCCTGGCCGACATGGGCGCCGAGGTCATCAAGATCGAGAAGCCCGATGGCGGCGACGACGCCCGCATCTGGGGCCCGCCCTTCGGGCCGGATGGCGAGACCAGCCTCTATTTCTACAGCCAGAACCGCAACAAGCGCAGCGTGGTGCTGGACCTGAAGAAGGCCGAGGATGTCGAGGCGCTGCACAGGCTCTGCGAGACCGCGGATGTGCTGATCCAGAACCTCCGCCCCGGCGTGGTCGATGAGATCGGCATCGGGCCGGAGGCGATGCTGGAGCGCCATCCGCGCCTCGTCTACTGCTCCATCTGGGCCTTCGGCTACCAGGGGCCGCTGCGCCTGAAGCCGGGCTTCGACCCGCTGCTGCAGGCCTATGGCGGCATGATGAGCATGACCGGCCGGCCGGAGGACCCGCCCACCTTCTGCGGCGCCTCGATCAACGACAAGGCGACGGGCCTGTTCTGCACCATCGGCGCGCTGGCCGCGCTGCGGCAGCGGGACCGCACCGGGCGGGGCTGCATCGTCGATACCTCGCTGTTCGAGACGGCGGCCTTCTGGGTGGAAGGGCAGATCAACCAGCACCTGGCGACCGGCGAGGTGCCGAAGCGCCACGGCACCGGCGCTGCCGTCATCGTGCCCTACCAGGTGTTCGAGACGGCGGACCGCCCGCTCTGCCTCGCCGCCGGGAATGACCGGCTCTGGGCGCGCTGCGCCGCGGTGCTCGGCCATCCGGAATGGGCGGAGGATCCGCGCTTCGGCCGCAGCCGCGAAAGGGTGCGGAACCGCGCCGTGCTGGTGCCGCTGATCGCCGAGATCCTGCGGACGAAGTCCCGCGCCCACTGGATCGCCGCGCTGGAAGCGGTGGGCGTGCCCTGCGCGCCGGTGAACGATATCGGCGAGGTGGTGGCGACGGAGCAATTCGCCGCCGTCGAGATGGTGCAGAGCCTGCCGGGAAGCGGGGTGAAGGTGCTCGGCCTGCCGATCAGCTTCGACCGCAAGCGCCCCTGGTCGGAGCGCTCGGCGCCGACGCTCGGCGAGCACACGGCGGAGGTGCTGGGGCGGAAGGGCTAGCACCCCCGCCAAACCCTGACGGGCCGGCTGGCTTTCCGCGGCCTTGCTCCGGCAGGCTGCGCGAAGCCTCGGGATCCGGCGCCTCCGCCCCCCATGAAGCCGCATCGCGGCTTCATGGGGAGATCCTAGGCTTCCGCCCTCTCCCGCAGCGGATGGGCGGGAATGTCGAGGAAGCGCAGCGTTGGGTCGCCGGCGAAGTCATGCGCGCCGGTATGGGTCAGCCGGCCCCGCGTATCCAGCCACAGCTTGCCGCCGATGGCCCGCCAGCGGCGGCAGAAGGTGAAATCCTCGCTCAGATAGGTGCCGCTCTCGGGGTCGATCACGCAGTCGAACAGGGCGTGGCAGGCGGTGCCGTCCGGCACCGCCGGGTTGGCGGCATCGACATGGCGGTAGCCGGTCTCGGGATAGCTGGCGGCCATCCGCTCCACCATGTCCCGCCGCGCCAGCATGAAGCCGGAGCCGGCATAGGTGCCGGTGACGAAATCCCCCTCCCGCTCCGCCTCCGCCCCGCTGCAGGGCTGGCCGACATAGAGCAGCGGCGCCGTCGCCAGGCTTTCCCCCTGCATCGCCTGGCGCCGCGCCGCCGCGTCCCAGCGCTGCACCTTCAGGGGATACAGGCCGGCGACCAGCTCCTTCCCCGCCCGCAGCATGCGGCGGAGCTGCACCGGCTCGAAGCTGATATCGGCATCGACGAAGAGGATATGGGTGGCGTCCGGACGCTGCAGGAACCGTGCGAGCAAGGTGTTGCGGCTGCGGGTGATGAGCGAATCATGGCCGAGCATCTCGAGGGTGAACGCCACCTCGCTCGCCAGCTCGTCCTGCAACAGCCGCAGCACGGAGAGCATGTAGCCCTGATGCACCATCGCGCCGTAGCAGGGGGTCGCGATCATCACATGCGGTCGTCCTGCCATCCTGGCGGTCCTCATCGGCAAGGCCCGGGGCCGCGGCCAGCCCCGTCCAGGCCATCCTGCCGCCGCGGGAATGACCAAACGCTCAAGATCGGAGGGAGAAGGAAGGCCGCTTGCCGCAGCCCCGCCGCGGCAGGCTGCGAGGGCCTGGGGAAGGCGGCGCCTTCCGCCCTCTTGCCCGGCGCCGTTGCGGGGTCCTCAGTCCAGGCTCGGGGCGCTCAGCGGCTCGGCGCAGATGTCGTAGCGCTGGCACAACGTGGCGAGCAGCTTCGCCTCCACCTCGGCCTCATCCGCGTCCAGCCAGCGGGCGCGGTAGCGGTCCTTGGTCCAGCGCGGGAAGGACCGGCCGAGGTCGTCCCGGTAGCCCAGGAAGAAATAGCAGGTCCGCACCGTGTCGGCGCCCCGCGCCACGATCACCCGCTTGCCCAAGCCATTGCCCTCCGCCCCGCTGACGACCGCACCAGCATCGCATCGTTCTGGTACATGAAGCGTCACCAGCCCGCGCGCTCGCGCGGTGCTGAATCACAAGAGGCGGCGTCACCGTCTAGAGCAGCTTATCTCCGATCCGATGGATCACGGCGTGATCCATCGGATCGGCGGCTGCTCTAGGCGGCGATGGCCGTCGGCCCGTCGCCCTCCAGCGCCGCCATGAAATCCTGGCACCAGGCATGGGCGCTGTGCTCCCGCACCCCCGCCTCCATGGAGCGCCAGCGGAGGATCCGCTCCTCCCGCCCCATGTCGAGCGCGGTGTCCAGCGCCTCGGCGATCTCGTCCGGGTCCAGCGGGTTGACCAGCAGTGCGCCCGGCAGCTGCGCCACCGCGCCGGCGAAGCGGGAGAGGACGAGCACGCCGGGGTCGGCCGGATCCTGCGCCGCCACATATTCCTTGGCGACGAGGTTCATCCCGTCCCGCAGCGGCGTCACCAGCCCGACCCGGGCAAGGCGCATGAAGCCCGCCAGGGTCGGCCGCGCCACCGCCCGCGTCATGTAGCGCAGCGGCATCCAGTCCGGGTCCGCATGCTGCCCGTTGATGCGGCCCACCCATTCGTCCAGCTCCCGCCGCAGGCTGCGATACTGGGCGACATCGCCGCGGGAGACGGGGGCCACCTGCAGGTAGGTCACCCGCTGCCGGTGCTGCTGGAAGCGGGCGAGGAGCTGGGCGAAGCCGCAGAAACGCTGCGGCAGCCCCTTGGTGTAGTCCAGCCGGTCCACCCCCAGCACCAGGGTGCGGCCGACCAGGCTCTGGCGGAAGCGTGCCGTCTCAATTCCCGAGGCCGCCTTGGCCGCGGTGCGGGCGAAGCCTTCCGCGTCGATGCCGACCGGGAAGGCGGCGACGCGGGCGGCAGCGGATTTCTGCCCGATCGCCACCAGGGCGGCACGGAGGTTGACGGCATCCTCCTCCGTCTGCACCCCGATCACGTCATAGGCGGCGAGGTCCGCCACCAGCTCCGCCCCGCGCGGCATGGCACAGAACAGGCCGGCGGGCGGGAAGGGCACGTGCAGGAAGAAGCCCAGACGCTGCCCCACCCCCAGCCGGCGCAGCTCCGCCCCCAGCGGAAAGAGGTGGAAGTCATGCACCCAGACCAGGTCGTCCCGCCGCAGCAGGGGCGCCAGGGCTTGGCCAAAGGCCGCGTTCACCTTGCGGTAGCCGGCATAATCCGCGCGGTCGAACTGCGAGAGGCCGAGCCGGTAGTGCAGCGTCGGCCAGAGCGAGCCATTGGCGAAGCCCTGGTAGTAGCGGCGGTAATCCTCCCGCCCCAGGTCGAGGGTGGCATAGGTCAGGCGGCCGCGGGTCTCGATCTCCGGGGTGGTCGCGGTGGCCTCGGCGGTGCTGCCGCTCCAGCCGAACCACATGGCGTCGCGCCGGGCGACCGCATCCTTCAGCGCTACGGCCAGGCCGCCGGCGGTGGCGCCACGATCGTTCGGGTTCGGTACCCGGTTGGCGACCAGGACCAGGCGGCTCATGGCGTGACCTCCAGCGGTGGCAGAATCTCGTCCGGCTGGTCGGGGGCAAGGGCGCGGGCCAGCCAGTCCCGCAGCGCGCCGGGGGCGCCGAACACCTCGTCCAGCCGCCAGCCATGCCCGCCCATCTCCCGGCAGGCCTGCATCCCTTCCTCATCCGTCACGTCGTCGCCGATGAAGAGCGGGACGCGGCCGGCGAAGGGCGGGTGGGCCATCAGGGCGCGCACCGCGGTGGCCTTGGAAGGGCCGCGCGGGCGGATCTCCCAGGCCATGCGGGCTTCCAGCAGGGTGAAGCCGGTCGGGTCCTCGGCCACCAGCCTGGCCAGCAGCGCGTGCGCCTCCTCTCCCGCCTCGGGCGCCTGGCGGTAGTGCAGGACGAAGCCATGCGCCTTGGGCTCGATGAAGGCGCCGGGATGCCGGGCGATCAGCGCATCCGCCTCAAGCCGCCAGGCGGCGGGCGGATGGGGCAGGTCCGGCCGCAGCGGCGGGGCATCCGGGTCGGGGCGCAGCGCCGCGCCATGCTCGCCGGCCTTGGCAAGCTTCACCGGCAGGAAGTGGTCGAGATCGGCGAGCGGCCGGCCGCTGACGATCGCCAGCGCGCCATCCAGCGCCTTCGCCAGGCGCTGCAGCACGCCGGGCAGGGTGGGGGGAACGCGAACCGCGTCCGGTCGTTCAGCGATTTCGACCAAGGTTCCGTCGAAGTCGAGGAAGAGGGCGGCGCGGCCCAACGGACCCAAGGCCGGGACCAACGGGGGCGGAGGGAGTAGAAAGGACGCATGCATACCGCGGCTGAAAGTCAGCGGCGGCGCTTAGGTTGCCTCCCCGCAGGAGGAATTTTCCGCACCCGCTCCGGCTCAGACGGATTCCGAACGGTTCCCGGTGCTCCAGAGCGCCAGGGCGGGCGGTAGGACGCCTACCACCAGCCAGTGCAGCAGCGCCGCCTGACGGGCAAGAATGCCCCATTCCCACAACAGGACGCAGCCGAACTGAACCAACAGCATCCAGGCGATGGCGACGGCCAGAGTACGGATTTCCGTCGCCGCCCCTGCCTTCGGGGGTGTCTGCATGCGTCCCTTGCCTTAGGTTGGATCGGGCCTGGCAGCACCCCGGAAGGCGCCGCCGATGGCATCCAATAGCCTTTACACGACTTCGCGACGCATTGCACACGAAAAGCGGAGGACGCCCATGCCAGACGATGCCCCGATCGCGGCCCCGAAGGTCCGCACCACCGTCACCCACGCCGCCAGCGCGCAGTACGACAGCGGGCTGCGTCCCTTTTTCGCCTACCGGGATCTCGGCATCGCCCGCGCCACCGGGGGAAGCTACGGGGCGAATGTGATCCGGGCCGTTCCGGGCACCCATGCCAATCCCGTCTGGCATACCCATACGCTGGACTTCCAGCTCGTCTTCGTCCTGCGCGGCTGGGTCCGGTTCGAATACGCCGATATCGGCGAGGTGCGGCTGGAGGCCGGGGACAGTGTGCTGCAGGCGCCGGGCATCGCCCACCGGGAGCTGGAACATTCCGACGATCTGGAGCTGGTGGAGATCACCTCCCCGGGCGAGTTCGAGACGAAGCTGGTGGAAGGGCCCTGACGCCCGGCGGCATCGCCCAGCTCGGTCTGCTGCGGCAGGGCAGCGGGCGGCGCGGTTCACGCTGGCCGCCTTGCCCGCCGCATGGTGGGATGGGCATCAGGGGCGCGGCGGTGCGTCCCGGCCGGTGAGGTAGCCGGCGAGGCCGAGCAGCAGGCAGGCGGAGAGCGTGCCGAAGGCGATCGGCCAGGCCTCCGCTGCCGGTGCCACCGCCACCGCCCAGCCCGTCAGCGCCGGCAGGGCGGCGCTGCCCAGGGTCTGCGCCAGGTTCACCGTGGTGGCGCCGCGCCCGACCAGATGGTCCGGGAACAGGCTGCGGCCATGCGCCACGACCACCACCGGGAAGCAGCTGAACAGGCAGAGCAGCACCAGCAGCGCCACCGCCACGGCCAGGGGCGGCGCCGGCCAGGCGGCCAGCAGGCCGAGCGACAGGGCCGCCCCCAGGCAGCAGGCGGCAACGAGCCATTTGCGGGTGTTCAGCCAGCGCTCCAGCGGGCCGATGCCGAGCAGGCCGAGCACCAGCACAGCCCCCATGGCCCCCAGCACCGCGCCGCGCGGCCCGGGGGCGAGGCCATATTCCGCCGCAAGATAGGGCCCGGCCCAGACCGCCAGCACCGTCGCCATGGCGGCATAGCCCACCAGATGCATGGCCAGCACCGGCAGCAGGCCGGGGGTGCGCCAGACGGTGAGCTGGCCGCGCAGCGCCTCCACCAGCCCCTCGGCCGGGCGGTCGGGGCGGGGGCGGTCCGGCGGGTCATCCTGCGCCCAGCGCCACCAGAGCCAGGCGAGGCCGAGGGTGAGCAGGCCGGAGAGCGCATAGGCGCCGCGCCAGCCCAGCAGCCCCGATGCCCAGGCGAAGGGCGCCCCGGCCAGCAGCACGCCGAGCTGGCTGCTGGCGAAGATGCGGGCGAGCGCCGTGGTCAGCGCCGGCCCGCCATGCCAGCGCGCCGCCAGCACCACCGCCCCCATGAAGGAGGCGGCGCAGCCGATGCCGAGGAGGAAGCGGGCGAGCAGGAACCAGTCTCCCTCCGGCGCCAGCCCCTGGCCCAGCGCCCCCAGCGCCGCCGGCAGGGACAGGGCGGCGACGGTGAACCGCGGCCCGAGCCGGTCCAGCGCCAGGCCGACCGGCACCTGCAGCAGCAGGAGGGCCAGGAAAAAGGCGCCATTCGCCGCCCCCAGCAGCCCCGGCCCGGCGCCGAGATCCGCCGCCAGCTCCGGCCCCACCACGCCGAGGGCGGAGCGGTGGAACTGGCTGGCCCCGGTCATCAGCGCCAGGGCACAGAACAGGCGCCGCCTCGCGCCATGGTCGGTCCCTCCCCCGCCCGGGGGCAGCTCGCCATCCCTCACGCCACCAGCCTCACCCCGAGCGCAGCGTCGAGCTGCCGGGCGCCTTCCGGCGTCAGGGCCAGGCGGCGGCGGGCGAGCGGATCGCCCTCGCGCAAAGGCGGCAGGCGGCGCAGCCAGTGGCGGCGCAGGCAGCAGGCGGCGATCTCCCGCCCCAGCCCGCCGGCCAGATGGGCGCGGCGCTCGGACCAGTCCATGCAGTCGCAGGCGAAGCGGCGGGCGCGGCGGGCGGCGGCGAGATCGACGCCGAGGGCGGCGAGGCCCGACTCCCCCACCTCGGTCGCCTGCCAGCCGCCGGCGGCGGGGGCGATCCAGTCGCGTCCGGTCAGCGCGCCATACAGCGCCACGCCCAGGCGCCCGGCGAGATGGTCGTAGCAGAGGCGGGCCTGGCGGAATTCCTCGCCATGCGGCCAGCGTCGGGCGGGGGTGACGGCGGTGGCGAGGCCGCCCAGCATCTCGATGGCCGCGGCCACCTCCTCCCCGGCCAGGCGGTGGTAGCGGTGGCGGCCCTGGGGATGGACGAGGACCAGGCCGCCCTCCACCAGCCGCGCGAGATGGGCGCTGGCGGCAGGGGCGCCGATGCCGGCGGCGCGGGCCAGCTCGCCGGCAGTCAGGGCCTCGCCGGAGAGCAGGGCCTGCAGCATGGCGGCGCGGGCGGGGTCGCCCATCAGGGCAGCCAGACCGGCGAAGGCGGCGGGACTCGTCATGACGCGGAGAGTAGCAGCGGCGGGCCCGCGACGCTTCGGCCCTGGGCGAAGGGATCATGGCTGGGGTTGAGGGAGGGCGCTGCCCTCCCTCAAACTCCCTCCCGCCATAGGCCGAAAGGCCTTTGGGAACCATGAGTCCGGGATGGGTCCGATGATTGCGGTGATCTTCGAGGTGGAGCCGGCGGAGGGGCAGTTCGACGCCTATCTGGAACATGCGGGGCGGCTCAAGGCCGAACTGGCCCGGATCCCGGGCTTCATCTCGGTGGAGCGGTTCCGCAGCCTGACCAACCCGGCGAAGCTGCTCAGCCTCTCCTTCTGGGAGGACGAGGCGGCGGTCGCGCGCTGGCGCAACCAGGCGGACCACCGTGCCAGCCAGGCGGCCGGGCGCGCGGGAATCTTCGCCGGCTACCGGCTGCGCGTGGCTGCCGTGCTGCGGGACTACGCGCTGGAGGAGAGGCGGGAACAGGCGCCGGCGGACAGCAACCTAGCCTTCCTGGGCTAACCTGCCCCGCCTCCCTCTACCTGAGGTAGCGCCGCTCGAGGTCCCGCATGCGCGCATCGTCCTGCAGCGCAAAGACCTCGGCGACCGAGGCGATCTCGGCCTCGACCGTGCCGATGCCGCCATCCTCCAGGATGCGGCGGAACACCCGCCGCATGGCGCCGACCGCGGCGCGGATCGCGTGGTTGCCGCAGATGATCAGCCCCACCTTGCCGAGCGCTGCCACCTCGGCGAAGGAGAGCTGCGGATAGCTGGTCGGCACCAGCACCAGCGGCACCTGCCCCGGCCAGGCGCGGCAGAAGGCCAGGACCTCCTCCGGCGTCTTCTGCTTGCTGTGGATCAGCACGGCATCCGCCCCGGCCTCCGCATAGGCCGCGCCGCGCCGCAGCGCCTCCTCCTGCCCGAGGCCGGCGATCAGCGCCTCGGTGCGGGCGATGACGAGCATGTCGCCCGTGGCCTGGGCCGCCTCGACCTTGCCCTGGAATTCCGCGATGGACACCAGCTCCTGCCGCCCGCCCGGGCGCAGGCTGCTGTCCTTCGGGAAGCTCTTATCCTCCATCACCACCGCCGCGACCCCTGCCGCGGCATAGCGCGGGATGGCATAGGCGACGTTGACGGCGTTGCCGAAGCCGGTGTCGATATCGGCAATGACCGGCGCCGGCTGGACCTCCCCCATCGCCCGCATCATCTCCAGATGCGTCCCCATGGGCAGGATGCTGGCATCCGGCACGGCATAGGCGGCGGAAAGCTCGAAGCCGCTGCCCCAGATGGCATTGAATCCGGCCTCGGCCGCCAGCTTCGCCGCGAGCGGCGTGTGCGCCGCCATCGCGACCGCCGGACGGCCGACATCGAGCTTGGCGAGCAGGGCGGCGGCAACAGGGCTCTTCGCGGCCAAGGGCGTCTCCTTCAGGCACCGGCGTTGTGGGGCCAGCCTGTGCCCCGGGCCGGGGGGCTGTCGAGCGGACAGGTGGCGGCATGGTCCAAGGCACGCCGCCCTGGCGCGTGGCTCATCGAGCTTCGCTCACCCGATCACGCTCCGGCCCGGTGCCGGATCGCGGCTTCGGCCGCAGCCGGTCGCGCCAGGGCAACATCCGCTCGGGCAGGACCACCCGATCGGGTCTTCCGCCCGAGGCTCACGCCGTGATCCGCCAGGCCGGCGACCGCTCTACCGCCCGAGGAAGCGGGCGATCCGCCCCGGCGCCGCGGCCATGTCCGCCTCCGGCCCGCAATAGGACAGGCGCATGAACCGCGCGCCCCGCGCCGGGTCGAAATCCACCCCCGGGGTCGCCGCGACATCGGCCTCGGCCAGCAGGCGGCGGCAGAATTCCACGCTGTCATTGGTCAGGTGGCCGATATCGGCCCAGAGATAGAAGGCGCCATCCGCCGCCGCGATCCGGTCCAGCCCGGCCCGCGGCAGCTCCCGCAGCAGCAGGGCGCGGCTGCGGCGGTAGCGGGCCAGGTTCTCCTCCAGCTCCGCCCGGCAGTCGAAGGCCGTCTCCGCCGCCACCTGGGAGACATGCGGCGCCGAGATGAACAGGTTCTGCGCCAGGCATTCCACCGGCCGGACCAGATCCTCCGGCAGCACCAGCCAGCCGATCCGCCAGCCGGTCATCGAGAAGTATTTGGAGAAGCTGTTCACCACCACGGCGCTCGGCGTCAGCCCGGCCGCGGTGGTCTCCGCCACCGTGCCGTAGGTCAGGCCGTGATAGATCTCGTCCGAGACCAGCCGCACCCCGTTGGCGTGGCACCAGCGGGCGATGGCGGCGAATTCCTCGGGCGGCAGCATGGTGCCGGCGGGGTTGCAGGGGCTGGCGAGGATCAGCCCTTCCGGCCGCGGGTCCAGCGCCTCCAGCATGGCGAGGCTCGGCTGCCAGCGCGTCTCCGGCCCGCATTCCAGCAGCTGCGGCCGCATGCCGAGGGCGGTGAGGATGTTCGCATAGGGCGGGTAGAAGGGCGCCGCCATGGCAACGGCGTCGCCCGGGTCGAAGGCCGCAAGGAAGGCCAGCGGGAAGGCGCCGGAGGCGCCGAGCGTCACCGCGATCCGCTCCACCGGCACCGCGGCGCCGTAGCGCTCGGCATAGTGGCGGGCGAGGCGTTCCCGCAGGCTGCGGAGGCCGAAGGCCTCGGTGTAGCCCATGGGGTCCCCGGCCTCGAGCGCGCGGGCCACCGCCTGGGCGGCGCCGCGCGGGGCGCCGGTGCCGGGCTGGCCCACCTCCATGCGCAGGATGCCGGGCGCGCCCGGCGGCAGGGCGGCGGCGCGGGCATTGGCCGCGGCGATCACGTCCATGACGAGGAAGGGCGGGGCTTCGGCCCCGCGGCCGGTCTTCAGCATGGGGCCATCCTAGAGCAGATCGCGCCGGGGCGGCATGGTCCGGAAACGCGACTCTGCCCTGCGAACAAAGACCTAGAGCATGCTGCGTTCGCTTGCGCGCACGCAGCATGCTCCAGGCCGTTGTTTGCGAGCATCTTCACGCGTTCAGATGATTCCACCTGAACGCGATCTGCTCTAGGGCGTCCCCGGCCAGCGCGGAGGCCCCGGACATGCGCCGGCCGGCGGCGCCGACAGGTGGGGGGCCGGCAGGCCCGGCCGGCCATCTGACGCCGCCGGCAGGCGGAGGCGCCGATCCCGCCGTCACCCCCTCCCCGGCCTGCCGGACCCGAAAGGCGGAAGGCGGAAGGCGGAAGGCGGAAGGCGGAAGGCGGAAGGCGGAAGGCGGAAGGCGGAAGGCGGAAGGCGGAAGGCGGAAGGCGGAAGGCGGAAGGCGGAAGGCGGAAGGCGGAAGGCGGAAGGCGGAAGGCGGAAGGCGGAAGGCGGAAGGCGGAAGGCGGAAGGCGGAAGGCGGAAGGCGGAAGGCGGAAGGCGGAAGGCGGAAGGCGGAAGGCGGAAGGCGGAAGGCGGAAGGCGGAAGGCGGAAGGCGGAAGGCGGAAGGCGGAAGGCGGAAGGCGGAAGGCGGAAGGCGGAAGGCGGAAGGCGGAAGGCGGAAGGCGGAAGGCGGAAGGCGGAAGGCGGAAGGCGGAAGGCGGAAGGCGGAAGGCGGAAGGCGGAAGGCGGAAGGCGGAAGGCGGAAGGCGGAAGGCGGAAGGCGGAAGGCGGAAGGCGGAAGGCGGAAGGCGGAAGGCGGAAGGCGGAAGGCGGAAGGCGGAAGGCGGAAGGCGGAAGGCGGAAGGCGGAAGGCGGAAGGCGGAAGGCGGAAGGCGGAAGGCGGAAGGCGGAAGGCGGAAGGCGGAAGGCGGAAGGCGGAAGGCGGAAGGCGGAAGGCGGAAGGCGGAAGGCGGAAGGCGGAAGGCGGAAGGCGGAAGGCGGAAGGCGGAAGGCGGAAGGCGGAAGGCGGAAGGCGGAAGGCGGAAGGCGGAAGGCGGAAGGCGGAAGGCGGAAGGCGGAAGGCGGAAGGCGGAAGGCGGAAGGCGGAACAGGTCCGGCCGCCGCTCCCGTCAAGGTGGCGAGGCGGCCGCCAACGGGCGGAGCCCATCACGCCATCGCTTGGCCTGCCGGAGGCGGCAGGCGGGTCCGGCACCGCTCACCCTGGACAGGGCAGCCGCGGCCACCCCGCCCCAGTCGTCGAGGCAGGCCCGGCGACACCCCCTGACCGCCCTCCCGCGGAGCGGTTCAGTCGTCGATCGCCCCCAGCGCCACGCCGCTGCCGCGCGGATCCGTCAGCGCCACGCAGCGATCCGGATAGCCCGGCAGGTAGTTCAGGCAGGCCCCGAGCTGGGTGCGGCCGGGCCCGGCCGGCATCGCCTCCAGCGCCGCCGCCGGCAGCATCCGGTTCAGCAGGTGCTGCGCCGCCACGGCCCCCACCGCCATCGGCGCCGCCTCCTGGCCGGAGCCCGCGAGGCCCATGCGGAAGGCCCGCAGATTCGGGTTGTAGGCGATGGCGGCCGAGAGCAGCGGCGGCTGCACCTGGCCGAGCCCCGGCGCGGCGGCCAGCAGGAAGCCCATGCCCGGCGCCATGCGGCCGGTGCCGAACAGGTTGTTCAGGGTGAAGGCGCAGGTCACCGCCGTGCCGGTGCGGTCGAACACCACCAGCCCGGCCGAGGCGGGCAGCGCCGCCGGGCGCCAGGGGGCCAAGCCCTGGGCCGTCACCAGCGCCGCCGGGTCGCCGCCCTGCTGGCGCAGCGTGCCGGCCACCGCCAGGGCCTGGGCCGCCGCCGCCTCATAGGAGGCGCCGTTGCGCAGCGCCTCGAAGGCCACGGCTGCGGCCACGCCGCCATCGGCCGGCGGCGGCAGGAAGGCGATGCGGTCGCCGCCGCGGCTCTCCCGCTCGAAGGGCCGCAGCAGGTCGGGCAGCGCCGCCCGCAGCATCTCATAGGTCAGCCCGGCCCCGGCCGAGGCGGAGACCTGCTCCAGCCGCCGCGCCAGCGCGCCCTGGTGCAGGTCGCCAACGCCGGCGATGCGGAGCTGGCCGAGGCTTGCCGCCAGCTCCGGCTGCAGCAGCGCTTCGCCCTGGCCCTTCGGCCGCCCATCCGGCCGGGCGAAGACCGCCCGGGCGCCGGGGTCGGCGAAGAGGGGGCCGGAGACGGCGGCGAGGTCGGCGGCGAGGCCGCGGCTCACCTCCGTGCCGAAGCGGGCGGTCTGCTCCGCCGCCGCCATCAGCTCCTCGAAGGGCCGGACCGGCTTGCGGGTGTGCAGGGCGAAGAGGCCGCGGGCCAGCAGCGGCACCGCCGCCGGGCGGTCCGCCTGGGGCGAGGCCGGGCGGGCGCCGGGCAGGAACATCACGGCATCGGTGCTGCCCTTCTGCGGGTCGAACACCAGGCAGGCGCCGCCGCCGCCGAGGCCGACGCGCGATGGCAGGGTGACCGCCATGGTGAAGCCGGCCGCCACCGCCGCATCCGTGGCGGAGCCGCCGGCCGAGAGCACCTGCCGCGCAGCCAGCGCCGCCGCCGGGTCCTCCGCCGCCACCCCGCCGAGGAAGCCGCGGACGAAGCCCGGGCTGCCCTCCGCCGGGCCGCCGCCGAAGATGTCCCGGCCGAGATTGCCGATCGTCCCGCAACCCGGCAGGGCGAGCAGCGCCCCCAGCAGCGGCAGCGCTGGCAGCCGCCGAAGCCCCCGCGCTAGATAGCCGGCCATGCGGAATGCGCTTTCCCCTTTCGCCGCACGCTGGACTTCGGCGCTGATCCTCATGCTGGCGTTCCTGGCCCCCTGGCTGCTGCCGGGGCGCGCCGGCGCCCAGGCGGAGAATACGGTGCTGATCCGGGATGCGGAGGTCGAGAAGCTGCTCCGCACCCTGACCACCCCCCTGTTCCGCACCGCCGGCGTCGATCCTGCCCTGGTACGGATCTCATTGATCCAGGCGCGGGCGATAAACGCCTTCGTCACCACTGGCAACCGGCTCTTCGTCCATACCGGGCTGATCCAGCAATCCGGGGAGGTGGGGGAGCTGGTCGGAGTGCTGGCGCATGAGACCGGGCATATCGCCGGCGGCCATGTCGCCCGGCTGCCGGAGGAGATGCGGAACGCCCTGATCCGCTCCATCGCCGGCATGCTGCTGGGCGGGGCGGCCGCGGTGGCCGGGGGCCGGAATGTCGGCGGCAACCCGGGCGCCGCCATCCTGGGCGGCCAGGCCCTGGCGCAGCAGGAACTCTTCGCCTTCACCCGGGCGCAGGAACAGGCGGCCGACCAGGCCGGCACCACCTACCTCGCCCGGCTGGGCTGGCCGGCGGAGGGGATGCTGAAGCTGCTCGGCCGGCTGCGGGAGCAGGAGGCGCTGGCGGTGGCGCGGCAGGACCCCTATCTCCGCACCCACCCGCTCTCCCGCGACCGGATGGAATTCGTCGCCACCGTCGTCGCCCGGCGCCCCGGGGCCAGCGGTCCCGGCTTCCCGCCGGAATTCGAGCCGGCCTTCCGCATGGTGCGCGCCAAGCTCGACGGCTTCATCGACCCGCCGCTGACCACCTGGCGGCGCTATCCCGAGAGCGACGCCTCCGCCCCCGCCCGCTATGCCCGGGCGATCGCCCAGTACCGTTCCGGCCGGGCGGATAATGCGCTGGAATTGCTGGCGCCGCTGCTCAAGGAGCAGCCGGGCAACCCCTGGCTGCGCGAGCTGGAGGGGCAGATCCTGTTCGAGGCCGGGCGGGTGGAGGCGGCGATCCCGCCGCTACGGGAGGCGGTCCGGCTGGCGCCGAACGAGCCGCTGCTGCGCACCCTCTATGGCCGGGCGTTGCTGGAGGCGGGCGGGCCGGCCCGGCTGCGCGAGGCGGTGACGGCCTTCGAGTGGAGCCTCAGGGCCGAGCGGGACAGCGCCTTCACCTGGCGGCAGCTCGGCATCGCCCATGGCCGGCTGGGGCAGATCGCGGAGGCCGACTTGGCGCTGGCGGAGGAGGCGATGCTGAACGGGGATTACCCCCGGGCCCGCTTCCTCGCCCGCCGGGCGGAGGAGGCGCTGCCCGCAGGTGCCCTGAAGTTGCGCGCCCAGGATTTGCGCTTCGCCGCGCAACGCGACAACCTGACCCGCGAACAGCGAGACCAGGACGACGCCATGCGCCGGAGGCCGCGATGAAACGCCTGATGCTGGCGGCCATGCTGGCCTGCCCACCCCTTGCCATCACATGGCCGGCCACCGCGCAGCCCTTCACGCCCGAGCAGCGCGCCGCCATCGTCGACATCATGCGGGAGGCGCTGCGGCGCGACCCGAGCATCCTGCGCGATGCGCTGGGCGCGCTGGAGGCGGCCGAGAACGAGGCGCGGGACGGCGCCGCGCGCAACGCCGTCCGGGCCAATGCCGCGGCGCTGTTCCGGGACCCGCGGGACCCGGTGCTGGGCAACCCCCAGGGCAGCGTCACCCTGGTGGAGTTCTTCGACGCCCGCTGCGGCTACTGCAAGCAGCTCCACCCGGTGATGGAGGAGCTGCTGCGCCGCCAGCCGGATGTGCGGCTGGTGCTGAAGGATCTGCCGATCCTCGGCCCCAACAGCCGCAGCGCCAGCCGGGCGCTGCTGGCCGCCCAGGCCCAGGGCAAGTACGCCGCGCTGCAGGATGCGCTGATGCGGCTGCGCGAGGAGCCGACCGAGGCGGTGCTGCGGCGGGAGGCGGAGCGGGTGGGCGCCGACTGGGCGCGGATCCGGCGGGACATGGAAGACCCCGAGATCCAGCGCCGGCTGGAAGGGAATGGCCGCCTCGCCATGGCGCTGCGCATCGAGGGCACGCCGGCCCTGGTGATCGGGGAGCGGCTGGTGCCGGGGGCGGTCGATCTCGCCACGCTGGAGCGGCTGGTGGACGAGGCGCGGGCGCGCCGCTGATGCCGCTCTTCCTCTGCCAGACCTGTTCCACCCAGTTCGCCGAGAGCGCGGCGCCGCAGCCCGCCTGCCCGATCTGCGAGGATGAGCGGCAATATGTCCCGGCGCGCGGCCAGCAATGGACGACGCTGGAACGGCTGCGCGGCGGGCATGCGAATACCTGGCGGGCGCTGGAGCCGGAGCTGCTGGCGATCCGCAGCGTGCCGGCGGTCGGCATCGATCAGCGGGCGCTGCTGGTGCGGACGCAGCAGGGGAATCTCCTCTGGGACTGCATCGCCCTGCTGGACGAGGCGACGATCACGCTGGTCCGGGCGCTGGGCGGGCTGACGGGCGTGGCGATCAGCCATCCGCACTACTATTCCGCCATGGTGGAGTGGGGCCGGGAATTCGGCGTGCCGGTCTGGCTGCATGCGGCGGACCGGCAGCATGTGATGCGGCCGGATCCCTGCCTGCGCTTCTGGGAGGGCGACCGCCAGCCGGTACTGCCGGGGCTGACCCTGCACCGCCTCGGCGGGCATTTCGCCGGGGGCACGATCGCGCATTGGGAGGCTGGGGCGGGCGGGCGCGGGGCGCTGCTCTCCGGCGACATCCTGCAGGTGATGCCGGACCGCAAGCATCTGGGCTTCATGCGCAGCTACCCCTGCCTGATCCCGCTGCCGCCCGCGGAGGTGCAGCGCATGGCAGCCTATTGCGAGGGGCTGGGATTCGACGCGATCTACGGTGCCTTCCAGGAGCGGGAGATCGTGGCAGGGGCGAAGGCGGCGCTGGCGAAGAGTGCGGCGCGGTACTGCGCTTGGGTGAGCGGGATGGTGGAACCCTGATCCGTCGCTCCCCGGCTGATGGGGAGGGGCGGGCTGGCGGTGGGTGCCGGGCGTCGCGGGCGATGCCCGGCGGTCCGCCAAGGAGCGGGACACCATTTTCCTTTGCGCGGCTTCCTTCGCGCAATGCCGCCCACCGACCCATCGCGCCGATGCGGCTTCGCTCCGCTCCACCGCACCTCCAGCCCTGACGCCCTCCACGGGGCGGGGAGAGATGCCCCTCAGCCTGTGCGGCAGGCATTCCTGGCGGCGAAGGGCCCTCCCCGATCCCCGGCTGCATCGCGGCGCTGTGAGCGGGCCGGGACCACCGGCAACGGCCATCGGGGCCGCGGCAGAGGCCGCCGTTGCGCCGGGCGGGGCGCGCCCCTATCCCTGGCCCATGCCCGCCCCGCCGCTCCGCCTCGAAACCCTCTCCGGCCCTGCCCTGCGGCCGCTCTTCCCGGCGCTGGCCGGGCTGCGCATCGCGGTTTTCGCGGAATGGCCCTACCTCTATGCCGGCGACGCGGCCTCGGAGGAGGACTACCTTTCCTCCTATGCCAAGGGGGATGGCGCCGCGGCGGTGATCGCCTTCGATGGCGAGCGGCCGGTCGGCATGGCCACCTGCCAGCCCATGGCGGAGACCCATGCGGAGGTGCGCGACGCCTTCCTGCGGCGCGGGCTGGACCCGGCGCGCTACTGCTATTTCGGCGAGAGCGTGCTGCTGCCGGAGTATCGCGGCCGCGGGGCTGGCGTCGGCTTCTTCGCGGCGCGGGAAGCACATGCGCGCTCGCTGGGCCTGCCCGCCACCTGCTTCTGCGCCGTGGTGCGCAACGGGAACGACCCGCGCAAGCCCGCCGGCTACGTGCCGCTGGACGGGTTCTGGCGGAAGCGCGGCTATACGCCGCGGCCGGACATCTCCTGCATCTTCCACTGGAAGGAGCCGGGGGATGACCGGGAGACGCCGCACAGCCTCGGCTTCTGGGTGAAGGACCTGGCATGAGCGCGCTGCGGCTGGCCAGCCTCGCCTGGCGGGTGGAGCGCACGCGGGATGTCGCGGCCTTTGCGGCGAAGCTCGACGCGCTGGTGGCGGAGGCGGCGCCGCGGGCCGATCTGCTGCTGATGCCGGAATATGCCTGCGTGGAGCTGGGCACCGAGCTCTCCGGCCAAGTGGCGGATGAGGCGGCGGAGCTGCGCGCCATGGTGGCGGTGGCGCCGGCGCTGCTGGAAGCGATGCGCGGCGTCGCGCGGCGGCATGGCGTGTGGCTGCTGCCGGGCAGCCTGCCCATGGCGGCGGGCGAGCTCGTGGTGAACCGGGCGCCGCTGATCGCGCCCGACGGGCGGCTGGCCTTCCAGGACAAGATGGCGATGACGCGCTTCGAGCGGGAGCGCTGGGGGGTCTCCGCCGGCGCGGGGCCGGCGGTGTTCGAGACGCCCTGGGGCCGGATCGGGATCTCCATCTGCTACGACGCGGAATTCCCGAAGCATGTGCGGGCGCAGGTGGAAGCCGGCGCCTGGCTCGTGCTGGTGCCGAGTTGCACCGACACCATGCATGGCTTCAACCGCGTGCGCTTCGCGGCGCAGGCGCGGGCGCTGGAGAACCAGTGCTTCGTCGCCGTGGCGCCGACGGTGGGCGATGCCCCGTGGTCGGCGGCGCTGGATGCCAATCGCGGCTTCGCCGCGGTATTCGGGCCGATCGACCGGGGGTTCCCGGAGGACGGGGTGCTGGCGCGCGGGGCGCTGGACATGCCGGGCTGGGTGTACGCCACGCTGGACCCGGCCAAGATCGAGGCGGTGCGGCGGGACGGGGCGGTGCTGAACCACCGGGACTGGCCGCAGGCGCCGGTGGCGGCGCCGGGTCTGGGGGTGTTCCAATGAGTCGAGGGAGGCTCTGCCTCCCTCGAGCTCCCTCCGCCAAAGGCCGAAGGGCCTTTGGAAACCATGAGTTTGGGCGCGTCGGTTCAACCTGCCGACTCAAGGGTTCCAAGGGCCTTTCGGCCCTTGGCAGGTGGGGGTTCGGGGGAGGGCAGCGCCCTCCCTCGACACCGCGTTGTTAGTCTACCTCCTCGCCGGCGAAGCCTCCGGCGACCTCCTCGGCGGCCGCCTCATGGCCGCGCTGAAGCGCCGCCTCCCCGGCGTCACCTTCGCCGGCATCGGCGGGGAGCGCATGGCGGCCGAGGGGCTCACGAGCCTCTTCCCCATGCGGGAGCTCTCCCTGATGGGGCTCATCGAGGTGGTGCCCAATCTGCGGCGGCTGCTTCGCCGGCTGGATGAGGTGGAGGCGGATATCCTCGCCCGGCAGCCTGCCGTGCTGGTCACCATCGACGCGCCGAGCTTCACCCTCCGCATCGCCGCCCGCCTGCGGCCCCGCGGCATCCGGGTGGTGCATTACGTGGCGCCGCAGCTCTGGGCCTGGCGGCCGGGGCGAGTGAAGAAGATCGCCCAGCGGGTGGACCGGCTGCTGGCCCTGCTGCCCTTCGAGCCGCCCTTCTTCGAGGCCGCCGGGATCAAGGTGAGCTTCGTCGGCCATCCGGTGCTGGAAAGCGGCGCCGACCGGGGCGACGCGGCGCGCTTCCGGGCGGCGCATGGGCTCGGCCCGGCGGAGCAGGTGCTGCTGGTGATGCCCGGCAGCCGCCGCGGCGAGGTGGCGCGGCTGCTGCCCGTCTTCGGCGCGGCGGTGCAGCGCCTGCTGGCGGCGGAGCCCGGGCTGCGGCCGGTGGTGGCCCTCGCCGGCCCGGTGGAGGAGGCGGTGCGGCAGGGCACCGCATCCTGGCCCGTGCGCCCCATCCTGGTGCGGAGCCAGGCGGCGAAGCAGGATGCCTATGCGGCGGCGGCGGCGGGGCTGATCAAATCGGGCACCTCCAGCCTGGAGATGGCGGTGGCCGGCGTGCCGCATGTGATCGGCTACCGGGTGAACCCGGTGACGGCCGCCATCGTCCGGCGGCTGATCAAGGTACGCTTCGCCTCCCTGGTGAACCTGCTGGCGGAGCGGGAGGTGGTGCCGGAGAAGCTGCAGGAGGGGTGCACGCCGGAGGCCCTGGCCGCCGCCCTGCTGCCCCTGCTGCGGGACCCGGCGGCAGTGGCGGCGCAGCACGAGGGCTTCGCCGAGGTGGTGGCAAAGCTGCGGCCGCCGGAGGGGCTGCCCAGCGAGGCGGCCGCGGCGGCGGTGGTGGCGGCGCTCGGAGGGATTGATGCCCGGCTCGGGAAATCCTGACGTTCCGAACAGGGGATCGCGCGCAGGGTTGGTGTGGCGGCTGCGCGCCAGACTCAAGGACATGCCGTCAGCACGGCCGGTATGAGCCACTGGCGGCGCCATACCGCGCCGGTCATGCGGCGAGAAACCCTTCCCCCCCCCGGGCGGCGAAGGCGTAAGGCCGCGCCATCGGCCGACTGAGCCAGAGCTGGAGCCTGTCTTAACGAGGTCGTCGGGCTGGTACGGGATTCGGCACCCTGGCCGCGGCAACGCAGCCGATACCCTCAGGGAGCAAGTCCGGCCAAGCCGCGCCGCAGATCCGTCTGGACGGGCTCTCAGCCGGCCAGGAAGCCGCCATCCGTACACAGCACATGGCCGACCACGAAGCTGGCCTCGGCCGAGAGCAGCCAGCAGACGGCGGCGGCCACCTCCTCCGGATGGCCCATGCGGCGCAGCGGCAGCCCGGCCGCCACCTGGCGCATATCGGCGATGCCGGAGGCCAGCATCATCTCCGTCACCACCCGCCCCGGCGCCACGGCGTTGATGCGCAGCCCCTGCGGCGCATTCTCCATCGCCGCCGCGCGCATCAGGGCAATGGCGGCGGCCTTGGAGGCGGCATAGAGCGCCAGCCCGGGATTCGGGTTGCGCAGCCCGCTGACGCTGGTGTTCACCACCATGGCCCCGCCGCCCCCTGCCAGCAGCGCCGGCACCTGGTGCCGCAGCGCGTGGCAGAGCGAGCGCACATTGGCGTCGAAGACCTGGGCATAGGTGGCGTCGCTCTGCGCCGCGACCGGGGCGCGGCGTTCCTGGAAGCCGGCATTGTTGAAGGCGCAGTCCAGCCGGCCGAACCGCCCGAGGGTGGCAGCGACCAGCGCCGCCGCATCCGCCTCCCGCGTCACGTCGCCGGCGAGGAAGAGGGGCTCGGCGCTGAGGGCGGCGATCTCGGCGGCCACGGCCTCGCCCAGCGCCTGGCGGCGGCCGCCCAGCACCACGGCCCGGGCGCCCTCCCCTGCCATGCGCAGCGCGGTGGCGCGGCCGATGCCGCTGGTGGCGCCGGTGACGAGGCAGACCTTCCCGCGCAGCCGGCCGGCGGGCGGCAGGGCGGGGCGCGGCCCGGCCAGGGCGATCAGCTCGGCCTCATCCATCCTCTTTCTCCCTCTCCCGGCGGCAGGCGGCGAGCGCCGCGGCATAGGCGGCCAGCCCTTCGGCGAGGCTTGCGGCGGCGGCCGGCGGCATGCGGCGGAGCGCGGCGGCCACCTGCGCCTCGGCGAAGGCGTCGATGCGGGCGAGGGTCGCCCGGCCCCGTTGCGTCAGGGAGAGCAGCTTGGCGCGGCCATCCTCGGGGCTCGGCGTCTCCGCCAGCTCCCCGGAAGCGACCAGCTTGGCCAGCATCCGGCTGATGCTGGATTTCTCCAGCACCAGGCGCTCCGCCAGCTCGGCGGCGCGGAGGGGACCGGCGCGGCCGATCTCCACCAGCGCATGCACGGCGGAGGCGGGAAGCTCCGTGCCCGCCAGGGTGGGCCGCAGGAAGCCCAGCTCCCGCACCAGCCGGCGGGAGGCGTCGCGGATAGGCGGGATGCGGGGGTCGGGCGGCAGGGCCTCGGGCATAGAGCGGGAATATGGTTGTATGGTACAACTTTATGAGCAGAAAGCCAAGTTTGCAAGCGGCGGCGCAGGGCCGGGTCGCCGGCGGCAAGCCATACGGAGGGGCGCCCGCCGATGCCGGTTACAGCGGCAAGCGGCCGACGCCGTGCAGCGCCGGCGGTCCGGAGGGCGAGCAGGTTGAGCCCCTCGGCGGAACCGGGGTAACGGCCGATACCCAGGGACCGGGCAGCCCCCGAGCCAAGGGCAGGCCGCCCCATCCCCTTCTCTCTCCCGCAAGACCTGGAGCATGACCGGTCGAGGCGGATCGACCGAACCGTCGATCACGCGATCAACACCTAATTGGAACGAGAGGGTGCGCGAAGCCCGGCCAGTCCCGCGCCAGGAGCGCGGCCGGGCGGCACCGCCCTGGGCAGGGCGCCCCTCCTCCGCAAAACGGAGAGCGAGCCCCCCCTCAGCCTTGGCGCATCGCCGCTTCCACCCGCAACGCGGCATGCAGGGCGGCGATGGCCACCTCGCCATTCGCCTCCACCGGCGCGCCGGTCTCGATGCTGGCGAGGAAGGCGGCGTGCTCCGCCTCCAGACTGTCATGCTCCTCCCAGGTGGCGCGATCGATGCCCCAGCCGGGCATGGTCGGCACCGGCTCCGCCCCGCCGGGCCGCAGCCGCTCCAGGCTGCGGGCGAGGAAGTCCACCCGCGTCTCCCCGACCGGCCCCAGCACCCGCAGCCGCCGCTCCAGCCCCACGCTGATGCGGCTGGCGGTCACCGTCGCCGCCGCGCCGCTCTCGAACCGCAGCTGGGCGACGGCGAAATCCGGATGCGGCGACATCACCCGGCGGCCCACCGCCCGCACCTCCGCCAGGGGCGAGGCGGCCAGGGACAGCACCAGGTCCAGGTCATGGATCATCAGGTCCAGCACCACGGAGACATCGAGGCTGCGCGGCCGGAAGGGGGCGACGCGGGTCGCCTCGAAGGCCAGCGCCCCCTCCCCCGCCCCGCTGGCGTGGAGCGTGCGGATGGCGGCCGAATAGCGCTCGATATGCCCAACCTGAAGGACGACGCCGCGGGCGGCGGCGGCATCGACCAGGTCCTGGGCCTCCGTCAGGCTGGCGGCGATCGGCTTCTCGATGAAGACGTGGCGGCCGGCGGCGATGGCGGCGATGGCGTGCTGATAGTGCCAGGCGGTGGGCACGGCCACCACCACCGCATCCGCGGCATCGATCAGGGCGGTGGGGTCCATGGCGGTGGTCCCCACCTCCTCCGCGATCCGCGCGGCGCGGGCGGCATTCTCGTCATGCAGGCCGATCAGGCAGCCGCGGGCCGCCAGCTTCTGGGCATGGAAGCGCCCGAAATGCCCGGTGCCGATGACGCCGATACGAAGTGCCATGGAGAGCATCCTGCGAAACCGCAGGGGCCTCTAGACCAGCGGGGGCGGCGCGTCATCCGCCCGGCACGCGGCGCCGCCCGGCAAGGAATGGGGAATGATCCTGCAAGAGGATATGGTTTCGTTTCCACACAACCCCAGGGATTGAGTCGTGACCCTGCCCATTGCCGAGGATTTCGCCGCCATCGCCGCCCGCCTGCGCGACATCAGAGCCGCCGAGCAGCCCCGGACCGGAGCGGCGCCGCCCCAGGCCGTGCCGGAGCAGTATGCCGGCTTCTACCATTGGCTGACCGGGGGCGGCGCCTGGGGCCCGCCCTCCGTCCCGGCCGCGGCGGCGGAACCGGCCGAGGCGGCGGGCTGACACAGCCGGAAGGCGCGGAGCCCGGGCGTTCCGCATCGCCATGGCCGGGGCTCAGCCGGCCGGCGAGGCCGCCGCTCCACCGGGGCTGACCCGGACGAAATGCGGGGCGGCAGGGCCAGGGGTTTCCCGGCCCCCTCGCCGCAGGCCCGCCGGCCGGGGCCAAAGCTTGCATCCCTGCCCCCCCACCGCTAACCGGGCGGCCAGGGTGCCGCCACCCGGTGCCGCACCCGGAAAGGTGAAGCCCGCCCTCATGATGTTCTTTTCGCGTTGGAAGACCCTCGCCATCCTGGCGGTGCTGCTGGTCAGCAGCCTGCTCTGCGTGCCGAATTTCTTCCCCCGCGCCGAGCTGCCGGGCTGGGCCCGGCAATTCTCCCTCGGCCTCGACCTCCGCGGCGGCTCCTACCTGCTGCTCGAGGTCGATCTGAACGCGGTGGTGCGGGAAAGGCTGGAAAGCCTGGCCGATGCCGCCCGCACAAGGCTGCGGCAGCAGAATATCGGCTATGTGAACCTGGCGGCCGACCCGGCCAACCGTCGCGTCAGCTTCCGGGTGCGGGAGGCGGGGCAGGCCGCCGCCGCCGCCGGGGTGATGCCGGAGCAGGCGAACCAGATCACCGCCAGCACCGGCACCAGCGTTCCGGATATCGAGGTGACAACCGCGCCCGACGGCACGGTGACGGCGACCCTGACCGAGGCCGGGCTGCGCGCCAAGGCAAGCGGCGCGGTGGAGCAGTCCATCGAGATCGTCCGGCGGCGGATCGACGAGACCGGCGTCGCCGAGGCGCTGATCGCCCGCCAGGGGCAGAGCCGCATCCTGGTGCAGCTCCCGGGCGTCGAGGATCCCGGCCGGATCAAGGACCTGCTGGGCAAGACCGCCCGCATGACCTTCCACCTGCTGGATGAGAGCGCGAACCCGCTGAGCCCCACCCCGCCGCCCGGGGTGATGTTCCTGCCGGCGGAACGCCCGGTGCCGGGGCAGCCGGAGCGCTTCGCGGTGCGCCGGCGCGTCGAGGTGGACGGCGCCAACCTGACCGATGCCCGCGCCGGGCAGGACAGCCGCAACGGTGAATGGGTGGTGAATTTCACCTTCGATTCCGTCGGCACCCGCCGCTTCGCCGAGGTGACGCGGCAGAATGTCGGCCGCCCCTTCGCCATCGTGCTGGATGAGAAGGTGATCACCGCGCCCAATATCCGGGAGCCGATCACCGGCGGCCGCGGCCAGATCAGCGGCAGCTTCACCGCCCGCACGGCGAACGAGCTGGCCGTGCTGCTGCGCGCCGGCGCCCTGCCGGCGCCGCTGACGGTGGTGGAGGAGCGGACGGTGGGGCCGGAGCTGGGGGCGGATGCCATCCGCGCCGGCGTGCTGTCCCTGGCGGCCGGCGCCCTTTTCGTCTTCCTCTATATGGGCCTGGCCTATGGGCTGTTCGGCTGGCTGGCCGATATCGCCCTGGTCTTCAACATCATCATGATGATCGCGGCGCTCTCCCTGCTGGAGGCAACGCTGACCCTGCCGGGCATCGCCGGCATCGTGCTGACCCTCGGCACCGCGCTGGATGCGAACATCCTGATCAATGAGCGCATCCGGGAGGAGGTGAAGAACGGCCGCCCGGCGCTGAGTGCGCTGGAGGCCGGCTTCACCAAGGCCTCCGGCACCATCATGGATTCGAACCTGACGAACCTGATCGCCATGGGCTGCCTCTATGCCTTCGGCAGCGGGCCGGTGAAGGGCTTCGCCGTGACGGTCGCGATCGGTACCGTGGTGCAGATGTGGACGGCGACGACCCTCGTGCGCCTCATGGTCTCCTGGTGGTACCGGGCGAAGCGGCCGAAGGAGCTGCCGGTGCTGGGCCGCGGCCGCGGGCTGCTGGGCCGGCTGGCGCGGCCGATGTTCCGGCTGGTGCCGGATGTGACGAAGATCCCCTTCATGAAGGGCGCGCGGGCGGGGCTGATGGTCTCGGCGCTGCTCTCCACCGCCTCCCTCATCGGCGCCTTCTATCCGGGGCTGGACAAGGGCATCGACTTCAAGGGCGGCATCGTGATGGAGGTGCGGACGCCGGAGGCGGCCAACCTGGCGCAGATCCGCAGCACCGTCTCCGGCCTCAACCTCGGCGATGTCGGCGTGCAGGAATTCGGCAGCCCGGACACGGTGCTGGTGCGGCTGCCGGTGCAGGGCGACGAGGCAGGCACTCAGCAGGCGGTGAACGCGGTGCGCGGGGCGCTGGAGCAGGTGGCGCCGGGCACGCGGCTGCTGCGGGTGGAGGCGGTGGGCAACCGCGTCTCCGACGAGCTGTTCATCGGCGGCATGATCGCGCTCGGCATCAGCCTGCTGGCGATGCTGGTCTATATTTGGTTCCGGTTCGAGTGGCAGTTCGCCATCGCGGCGATCGTGACGCTGATCCTCGACACCACCAAGACCGTCGGCTTCATGGTGCTGTTCGGGGTGGAGTTCAACCTGACCACCGTGGCCGCCATCCTGACGGTCGTCGGCTTCTCGGCCAACGACAAGGTGGTGGTGTTCGACCGGATGCGGGAGAACCTGCGGAAGTACAAGCAGATGCCGCTGCGGCAGCTCGTCGATCAATCGATCAACGAGACGCTGAACCGCTCGCTCGGCACGTCGATGACGCTGCTGCTCTCGGCCCTGCCGCTGGCGATCTTCGGCGGGGACACGCTGGCGGGGTTCGCCTGGGTCATGCTGTTCGGCATCGTGGTCAGCGCCTCCTCCTCCGTTTTCATCGCGGCGCCCATCGTGCTGTACAGCGGCGAGGGGCGGCTGCGGCGGGGCGAGGCCGGGCGGGCGGCCAGCGGCAAGGTGGGGGCGCCGGCGGGCGTTTGATTTCCCCATGGCGTTGCTGCGCGACGCCATGGCCCCCCCCCGGTGGCGCTGTTCGCCGGAGGCTGCGCACAGCCCGCCCCGGCAAAGGCACGGCGGGCATGGGCGGTCCGGTTCAGCCTGCCGTCCCCCCTGCCGCGAAGGCGTCCTGAAGCGCCTTCGACACCGCCTGGGCGCGCAGGGGGCGCGCCAGACGCAGCATTCGGTGACGCTGCCGGTGTCGTGTCCTGAAGATCGAAGACTCGCGGCCCGCGCCCGGCCTTGCGCCGCGCCGGCATTTCGCGTTCCATCCGCACCGGGAAGGCCGCTGGCACCGGACAACGGATTGGAGACGTCGATGGGTTTCAGGACCATCGCGGCCGGTGTCTGCGCCCTCGCGCTCGCCCTTGCCGCCCGGGCCGAAGGGCCTGCACCTGACCGTGCCCTGGTCCAGCTCGACTGGATCCCCACCGGCGAGCACACGGCCTATGTCGTCGATGTCCCGCAATTCAGCGTCGCCGATCTCGGCACGATGCTTGCGGCGCGGTCGCGGCAGGACGCGCCGGTCGCCGCGGGGAGTTGACCCGGATCCGCCTGCCCTTCGCCATCCCCTTCGTCTTCACCGGGCCGAAGGCGGCGGTGGCGGAATTCGTCGGTGCCGATGGGCATCCTGGTGTTCCGGGCGGTCTCACTCGCCGAGCGCCTGCTCTTTCCCCGGTCCAGCGGCGTCGAGACGCCCAACCCCGCCCTCTGAGGAGACGAACATGGCCAAAGCCGCCAAGGGCTTCACCCACATCACGGGTGGGCTGCTCGCCGAAACCGCCGCCCGCCGCGGCACGCCGGCCGATATCCTGATCGAGGATGGCATCATCCGCGCCGTCGGCCCGAACCTGGAGGCGCCGGAGGGCACCACGGAGGTGGATGCGAGCGGCATGCTGCTGCATCCCGGCCTGATCAACGCCCACACCCATGGCCATACCGGCCTCGGCAAGGGGCAGCTCGACAAGGTGACGCTGGAGCTGCTGCTGGCCACCGCCCCCTGGATCGGCGGCAGCCGCACCACGGAGGACAAGAAGCTCTCCACCCTGATCTGCGCCGCGGAGATGATCGCCAAGGGCTGCACCGCGGCCTACGATCTCTACTACGAATTTCCCCTGCCGACGCAGGAGGGCTTCGCCGCCGCGGCGGAAGCCTATGCCGAGGCGGGGATGCGCGCAGTGATCGCGCCGATGGTCGCGGACCGCAGCTTCTACGAGGCGATCCCCGGCCTTTACGAGGCGCTGCCCGAGGCGCTGCAGAAGCCCGTGGACCGGCTGAAGCTGCTGCCCTGGCAGCAGACGCTTGCGGCCATCGAGGCCATCTTGAAGAACTGGCGCTGGGCGGGGGAGGACATCCTGCCCGCCGTCGCGCCCACCATCCCGCTGCATTGCGCCGATGCGTTCATGTGCGGCTGCGCCCGGCTGGCGAAGGAGCATGGCATCGGCCTGCATTCCCATGTCGGCGAGAGCAAGGTGCAGGCGGTGGTCGGCCGCAAGACATACGGCAAGACGCTGATCGCGCATATGGACGGGCTCGGCCTGCTCGGCCCGAATTTCACCGCCGCCCATGCCGTCTGGCTGGACGATGACGACTTCAGGCGCATGGCCGACCATGGCGCCTCCATGGCGCACAACCCGGGCTCCAACATGCGCCTCGGCAATGGCATGTTCCGGCTGCGCCAGGCGCTGGATGCCGGCTGCAATGTGGGCATCGGCACGGATGGCGCCACCTGCGCCGACAACCAGAACATGTATGAGGCGATGCGCTACGCCTCCATGCTCTCCAAGGTGCAGACGCCCGATCCGCGCTGCTGGGCGACCAGCGACGAGGTCTATCGCGCGGCAACGCTGGGTTCGGCCAAGGCGCTGGGTTTCAAGGACCTTGGCCTGCTGGCGCCAGGCTACAAGGCGGATATCGTCTTCCTCGACCTCGGCAGCATCAACTGGATCCCGCATCACTGGTCCACCAACCAGATCGTCCATACCGAGGACGGCAATGGCGTGCGCCATGTGATGACGGGTGGGACCTTCGTCTTCAGGGATGGCCGCCACACCATGATCGACCTGGCGAAGCTGGCGCGGGAGGCGGAGGCGGCGCGGGCAAGGCTGGAGGCGCTGAATGCCGAATGGCGCGACCTCTACCGGAAGCTGGAGCCGATCGTCGGCAGCTTCTGCCCCGCCATCGCAGCGCAGCCCTATCACCTGAAGCGCTACCTCTGCGACGCGCCGGCCTGACGCGGGAACGTCACGAAACACCGGCTTGAAGCCGGTAAAGGTTCTTTATACGTTCTCCACGGCGCCCGCCGCGCCGTAGGAGATGCTGCCATGCAAGCCACTGCCGAAATTGCCGCGGAATTCGTGAAGCTCTGCCAGCAGGGCGAATTCGACGCTGCCGGGGAGCGCTTCTGGTCCGACGACATTGTCAGCGTCGAGCCCATGGAGGGCGAGATGGCCGTGCTGCATGGCCGGGCCGCGGTGAAGGCCAAGGGCGAATGGTGGTATGCGAACCACACCATCCATGCCACCGAAGCGCATGGCCCCTATGTGAATGGCGACCAATTCGCCGTGCGCTTCCTGATGGACCTCACGGCCAAGGCCAGCGGCCAGCGCATGCAGGTGGAGGAGATCGGCCTCTACACCGTCAGGGACGGGAAGATCGTGGAGGAGCGCTTCCTCTTCCACATGGGCTGACCGGAGCAGATCGCCGCAGGGCGGCATCGCCCGCAGGCGTGAATCTGCTCTGCAAGCGAATGCTTTAGGCTGCTGGCAGGGGCAGGCGCGGCATCGGGAAGAAGCCCGGCAGCGCCTCCATCCGCGCCAGCCAGGCGCGCAGCGCCGGGTAGGGGTCCAGGGAAATGCCGCCCTCCGGCGCATGCGCCAGGTAGGAGTAGCAGGCGAGGTCGGCGATGGTCGGGTGCGGGGCGGCGAGGAATTCCCGCCCCGCCAGATGCGGCTCCAGGAAGGCGAGGAGCTTGTCCGCCACCCGCCGCGCCTCCGCCGGCACGCCGGCCATCTGCCATTGCGCCACGGCGCGGGCGATGGCGGGGCCGAAGGCCAGCTCTCCGGCCGCGAGGGAGAGGAAGCGCTGCACCGCGGCCGCGCCTTCCGGCGTCTCCGGCAGCCAGGTGCCGCCAGCATCGAAGTGCTTCGCCAGATAGACCAGGATGGCGTTGGAATCCGCCAGCACTGCCCCGTCGATCTCCAGCACCGGGATCTGGCCGAGCGGGTTCAGCGCGCGGAATGCCGCGCTCTGCCGCACCGGCCCCGGCGCCTCCACGAAGCGGTACTCCAGGCCGAGCATGCGCAGCAGCAGGGCAACGCGATGCACATGGCCGGAATAGGGGGTGCCGTGCAGGGTGATGCTCGGGGCGGTCATGGTCGTCTCCATCGAGGCGACGGAAGGCTAGGGTGCGCGCCTGGCGGCTTGTAGCGTGGCAGGGTGGAAGAGAGCGTTCCTCCGCCGGCAAGGCCGCCCGGTGGCACGGCGCTGGCTAGGCAAGCGGCCTCACTCCGGGACCTTGAGATGTTGCCGTCACGCCGTGCCCTGCTCCTCGCCTCCCCTGCCCTTCTGCTGGGCCGGTTTGCCCAGGCCCAGGGCACTTGGCCGGAACGCCCCATCCGCTGGATCGTCAACTTCCCGCCGGGCGGGGCGGCGGACACGCTCTCCCGCGCCCTTGGCGAGAGCATCGGCAACAAGCTCGGCCAGCCCATCGTCATCGAGAACCGGCCGGGCGCCGGCGGGCTGGTGGGGGCCGATCTGGTGGCCAAGGCGCGCGGCGATGCGCATATCGTCCTGATGTCCAGCGCTGCCTCGCATGGCATCGGGCCGGTGCTCTACCCGAGCATGCCCTATGACCCGATGGCGGATTTCATCCATATCGGGCTGGTGGGCACCTTCGCCAGCGTGCTGGTGGTCGGCTCTGGCGTGCCGGCGGCGAATCTGCGGGAATTCCTGACGCTGGCGAAGAGCCGGCCGGGGGGCCTTGCCTATGGCACCGGCGGCAACGGCACGATGAACCACCTGATCGGCCAGGTGCTGGCGCGGGCAGCGGGGGTGGAGCTGACGCATGTGCCCTATCGTGGCTCCGCCGCGGCGCTGACGGATGCGATGGGCGGGCAGATCCCGGCGGTGATGGAGAGCCTGCCGATCGCCCTGCCGCATCTCCGGGCCGGGCGGCTGAAGGCGCTGGCAACCAGCGAGGCAGCGCGCGACGCGGCGCTGCCGGAGGTGCCGAGCTTCGCCGCGGCCGGGCTGCCCGCGGGGCAGAGCACGAATTGGTTCGGCGTCTCCACCGCCGCCGGCGTGCCGGGGCCGGTCATCGAGCGCTGGCAGGCGGTGATCGCCGCGGCGCTGCCGGAGGTGCCGAGCTTCGCCGAGGCCGGGCTGCCCGCGGTGCAGAGCACGAATTGGTTCGGCTTCTCCACCGCCGCCGGCGTGCCGGCGCCGGTCATCGAGCGCTGGCAGGCGGTGATCGCCGCGGCGCTGCAGGACCCGAAGCTGCAGGAACGCTTCGCCAATATCGGCGTGGTGCCGGGGCGGATGGACCCGGCGGCCTACACGGCGATGATCCAGGGCGAGCTGACGCGCTGGCGCGAGGTGATCCAGAGCGCGGGGATCAAGGCGGACTGATCCCCAGGAAGCGGCCCCGCGGGGCCCCGGACGGGCTTTCCTGCCCGGGGCCTTGCACAGCCTGCCACGGCAGGGCCGCGTCAGGGCAACCAGTGGCACGGTCGAAAACGAGGGGACCAAGGGGCGAAGATTCGGCCGCCTCCCTCGCCTGCGAAGGCGCTTTCCGGCGCCTCCGGCACCGTCGAAGGCGACCATTGCCTGGGGTCATGGGGCCGTTTCCGGGTCAAGGTTGCCGCGCAGCGGCACCGCGCTTCGCGCGGCTACGTCCTTGACTCGGAAACGGCCCCATGACTCAGGCTCGGGAAGCGCTCGACAAGGTCGAGCGCGCACGAAGCGCGCCCGCCGGAACGGCCGAAGCGGGCCGCCCTTACCCCCGCGAGGCCAGTGCCACACCGCCCAGGGTCAGCACCAGCGCCATGGCGTGCCGCACGCCCAGCGGCTCCCCCAGCAGCAGCCCGCTGCTCACCACCCCCACCACCGGCACCAGCAGCGCGCCCAGCGCCGCATTCCCCGCCGGCAGCAGCTTGATGGCGCGGAACCAGGCGAGATAGGCCAGCACCTGCCCCGCCAGCGACCCATAGGCCAGGCACAGCCAGCCCCGCACCGTGACGCCGCCGAAGGAGAGATGCTCGAAGGCCAGGCTGATGACCAGGACCGGCGCCATGCCGATGATGAGCTGCCACGCCACCAGCGGCACCGGCGCCATCGCCACCGGAAAGCGCTTGGTGAAGACCACCCCGCCGGCGAAGCATATCGCCGTGCCGAGGATCGCCGCGACGCCCGGCAGCTTCCCCACCAGTTCCGCCGCCGGCGCCACCGCAAGCTGCCCTGCCATCAGCAGCGTCACGCCGGCCAGCCCCATCCCCAGCCCGGCAAGTCGCTGCCAGCCTGGCCGCTCCCCCAGGAAGGGCCAGGCCAGCATGGTGGCCCAGACCGGCATGGTATAGGCGATGATCGCCGCCTCGGACGCCTCCAGCCAGAAGATGGAGAGCGGCGCCAGCGCCCCCCAGCTCGTCACGTTCAGCAGGGCGGAGATGCCGAGCCGCCCCCATTGCCGCGGCAGCAGCGATTCCCCCTGCGCCAGCGCCACCGCGGACAGCACCGTCACCGAGCAGGCGGCGGAGAGCACCCGGAAGGCGAAGGGCGGCCAGTCCAGCATCAGCAGCTTCATGACCGGCCAATTGCCGCCCCAGGCGAAGGCGGTGACCAGCACCAGGGCATAGCCCTGCGAACGCGCGGAAATCACGCCAGCAGGGCACCGATCCGGGCCAGGGTCTCGGCCGGCAGCGGGCCTTTCCCCGCCGCCGCGATCGCCACCTCGAGCTGCTCGACCGAAGCGGTGCCGATCAGCGCGGTGCCGATCTCGGGCGGCGTCAGGGCGTAGCGGATGGCAAGCTCGGCGAGGCTCGCGGCATGCCCCTCCGCCACCAGCGGCAGCAGCCGCCGCGCCTCGGCCAGATCCGCCGCGTAATCGGCGCCGGAGGCGATGGGCGCCACCTTCGGCATGGCCACCGGATGCCGCGCCTCTTCCCCCGAAAGGGCGCCCGCCGCCAGGATGCGGATGCCGATCAGCCCCACCCCCTGCGCCGCCGCCTGGCGGCCGATGCCGGCGAAATCCTGCCCCGGCAGCCGGGCGGGCTTCGGCGCCAGCCAGCTTGGGTTCAGGGCATTGAAGGGGATCTGCGCCGTATCGATCAGCCCCTTGCCCAGCAGCTCCGCCAGCGTCGCCGTATCCCCCAGCGCGGTGATGCCGAGGACGCGGCACTTCCCCTGCTCCCGCAGCTTCTGCATGGCGGGGATCGCCTCCTCCAGCACCTGCGACAGGGTGTAGCCGCCGGGGGAACCGATCGGGTCGTGCAGCTGGAACAGATCCACCTGCTCCCGCCCGAGGCGGGACAGGCTCGCCTCCAGCGAGGCGGCGATGGCGCCCGGGATGTCGGCCCGCGCCGCCGCGGGCAGCCGCACCTTGGTACCCAGCACCGGCTTCGCCGCCAGCCGCTTGAGCAGCCGGCCCAGCACCCGCTCGCTCTCCCCATCGCCATAGGCCGGGGCGGTATCCACATAGGTGATGCCGGCGGCGAAGGCGCGGGCGAGCGAGGCTTCCTGCTCTGCCTCGCTGCCGCGGACCATCAGCCCGCCGACCGCCCCGGCGCCATAGCCGAGGGCGGAGACCTTGAGACCCGTTCGCCCGAGACTGCGTTGCTGCATCTGCCTGTTCCCTCCCCCGCCGCTTCGGCCTATCGCTGCATCCTATCCCACCCGTCCCGAAAGCCCATGATCCGCCTGACCGAGCTGCGCCTGCCCCTCGACCACCCGCCGGAGGCGCTGCGCGCCGCCGTGCTGGCGCGGCTGGGCGTGCCGGATGCGGCGCTGCGCGAGGTTCAGGTGTTCCGCCGCGGCTACGACGCGCGGAACCCGCGCGCCATCATGCTGGTCTATACGCTGGATCTGGAGGTGGCGGAGGAAGCCGCGCTGCTGGCGCGCCACCGGGAGGATCCGCGCATCGGCCCGGCGCCGGATACGCGCTACCGCTTCGTCGCCCGCGCGCCGGAGGGTGTCCGCCGCCCCATCGTCATCGGCGCCGGCCCCTGCGGGCTGCTCGCTGCCCTGGTGCTGGCGCAGATGGGCTTCCGCCCGCTCATCCTGGAACGCGGCAAGGTGGTGCGGGAGCGCACGAAGGATACCTGGGCGCTCTGGCGCCGCGGCGTGCTGACGGAGGAGAGCAATGTGCAGTTCGGGGAGGGCGGCGCCGGCACCTTCTCCGACGGCAAGCTCTATTCCGGCATCAAGGATCCCCGCTTCTACGGCCGCAAGGTGCTGACCGAGTTCGTGAAGGCCGGGGCGCCGGAGGAGATCCTCTACCTCTCCAAGCCGCATATCGGCACCTTCCGCCTGGTCTCCATGGTGGAGAGCATCAGGGAGCAGATCGAATCCCTCGGCGGCGAATACCGCTTCGGCGCGCGGGTCGAGGATCTGCTGATCGAGACCGATGCCGAGGGCACGCGCCATGTCCGCGGCGTGGTGCTGGCCGGGGGCGAGGTGCTGGAGGCCGATCAGGTGGTGCTCGCCATCGGCCACAGCGCGCGGGACAGCTTCGCCATGCTGCGCGACCGCGGCGTGTTCCTCGAGCCGAAGCCCTTCTCCCTCGGCGTCCGCATCGAGCATCCGCAATCGCTGATCGACCGCGTCCGATTCGGCCCCAATGCCGGGAACAAGGCGCTGGGCGCGGCGGACTACAAGCTGGTGCACCATTGCAGCAATGGCCGCAGCGTCTACAGCTTCTGCATGTGCCCCGGCGGCCGCGTGGTGGCCGCCACCAGCGAGGCCGGGCGCGTGGTGACCAACGGCATGAGCCAGTACAGCCGCGCCGAGTTCAACGCCAATGCCGGCATGGTCGTCGGCATCTCGCCGGAGGATTATCCCGGCGATGTGCTGGCCGGCGTGGAGTTCCAGCGGCGCTGGGAGAGCCTCGCCTATGCGGCGGGCGGCGGCGGCTACCGCGCGCCGGCGCAGCTCGTCGGCGATTTCCTCGCCGGCCGCCCGAGCACCGCGCTCGGCGATGTCGAGCCCAGCTACAAGCCGGGCGTCACGCCGACCGACCTGGCGCGCTGCCTGCCGGATTTCGCCGTGGCGGCGATGCGGGAGGCGCTGCCGGCCTTCGCGCAGCAGATTCCCGGCTTCGCCCGCGCCGATGCGGTGATGACCGGCGTCGAGACCCGCACCAGCAGCCCCCTCCGCATCCGGCGCGGCTTCGACTTCCAGAGCGTGAACACGCGCGGCCTCTATCCGGCGGGCGAGGGCGCGGGCTATGCCGGCGGCATCCTCTCCGCCGGGGTGGACGGCATCCGGGTGGCGGAGGCGGTGGCGCTCTCCGCCACCAGCCAGCCCATCCCGCGGGAGATGAGCCGCGGCGCCGAAGTGACCATGACCTATGGCTGAGGACGACATGCGATGACCGAGGCCAGCAAGCCCCCCTCCCGCACGCCGGAGGAGGCCGCCGCGCATGCCGCCGCCTGGGCGCCGCTGCTGCCCGCCATCCTGCTGACCCATTTCCCCGACCAGGCGACGCTCGACGCGCTGCGGCCGGAGGCGCCGCCGCTGGCGGTGGTGGCGGAGATCAACCGCGCCGTGGCCCGGGCCGCCCTCGCCGCCGGCAGCAAGGTGCTGGTGCAGGTGGCCGATGCCGCCGAGTTCCGCGCCTGGCTGGACAGCCCGGCGGAGCAGCCGCGCACGCCCATGGCCTGGCGCCGCCGCGCGCCGCGGCTGATGGGCGATGCCGCGCTCGCCGCGCTCGGCCTGGACCTGCGCGAGGTGGCGCGGCCGAAGCCGCGCCGCAGCCTGGGCAGCCCGGCGGAGCGGCTGGTGCAGGCTGCCTTCGCCCCGGACCCGCCCGGTTTCGAGGCGCTGGCCGAGGAGCTGCTGCAGGCCGGCCGCCAGGGCGTGCTGGACCAGGCGGTGCGCCGCGCGGCGGAGCGCTACGAGGAGGAGTCCGTCGCGCATCTGGAGAACCTGCTCTTCCTGACAGCGGAGGCGAAGGCGGTGCCGCCCACCGGCCGGGCGGTCTTCGTCGTCCTGCCCGTGGTGCTGCCGGAAGACGGGCCGGCGCCGGAAGCCGCCTATATCGCCGAAAGCTTCCTCGCCGCCGGGGTGGCCGGGGAGCTGTCCGAGCTGCGGCTGCTGCCGGCATGGCGCGCACCGGGCCCGCTGCTGGCGCTGGACCCGGTGGGGCTGCGCCGGGCGCTGGAGGAGATGCTGGCGGGGCGCGAGCCCGCCGCCCTGCCGCCCGCCACCGAGGCGGAGCTGGCGGAGGAAGGGGTCGGCCTGCTGCTCGGGGTAAACCTCGCCTGGGATGTGCCGGAATGGGCGCAGATCGACCGCAGCCCCGCCCCCGACCTCGCGGCGCTGGCGGAGGGCGGCGCCGCCCCGGATCCGCAGGCGGAGGAGCATGCGGCGGCGGATGACGCGCTGGACGCCGCCTTCGAGGCCTGGGCCGAGGAGATCGCCGACCGCTTCCAGGGCTGCGCCCCGCTGAACCTTGTCGGTGCTTCGGAGCTGGAGGAGGTGCTGGAGATGTATTTCGGCCCGCCGGGCGGGGAGGCAGCGGCGGAGATTCCCGAAAGCCTGGCCGAGCTGGCGGATTTCGTCCTGATGGCGGAGCAGGAGGCGGGTGGCGCCCCGATCGTCGGCCATATCGCCGCACGCGACACGGCGCGTCTTACCCTTGCCCTCTACACGAAGGAGGGCAGGTTCCTCGACAGCCGCGACTTCGACCTGGCGGCGCTGCCGCCGGAGGCCGTCGAGTCGCTGGGCGAGCTGGTGGAGCTGGTGGAGACGCCGCCGGGGCGCTGAGGCCTACATCTCCGCCCCGTATTCCGCCAGCTCCGGCCGCATCGCCTCGATGACGAAGTCGACGAAGGCGTCCGGCGCATCCAGGTAGAATTCCCGGTCGGAATAGGCGCCGACCTCGGCCGGCAGCCCATGCGCCTTGCACCAGGCGGCGAGCGACTCCAGCGCCGCCTGCGGCGTCTCGCTGAGGAAGGCGACCTGGGAGCGGAGCTTGTCCGCATCCCGCGTCCTGGTGGGGCTGCGGCTGAATTGCAGGTCCACATTGGCGCCGGGCTGGCGCAGCCACACCGCGCGCTCGGTCCGCCGCAGCAGCACGAAGCCAAGCTGGCTGCGCAGCATCTCCACGACCGTCTCGAAATGCTCGGGCGCCAGGCGATTGGCGCAGTGGTTGAGTTGCATGGCGGACTCCGGGGAAGGCTGGCGGCAAGCCGGGCGGGACGCTAGCTTCCGCCCGACTGGAGGAAATGCAACATGCAACGTCGCGCACTATTGGCGGCTGCCGGCCTGCTTCCCGGCCTGGCTCAGGCGCAGGGAAACGCCCCGGCCGGGGGATGGCCGAACAAGCCGGTACGGATCGTCGTACCCTTCCCGCCCGGCGGGCCGAATGACATCATCGCCCGGCTTTACGCCCAGGCGCTGACGCCGATCGTCGGCCAGCAGGTGGTGGTGGAGAACCGCGCCGGCGGCTCCGGCGTGATCGGCACGGATTACGCGCTGAAATCCGCGGCGGACGGCTACACGGTGGCGATCTGCGATGGCGGGTCGCTGGTCATCGTGCCGCACACCCAATCCATCATGCCCTACAAGGTGCCGGAGGAGGTGGGGCTGGTCACGGTGGTGGCCAAGGTGCCGGAAGCGCTGGTGGCGCATCCCAGCCTGAAGGTGAAGACGCTGCCGGAGCTGCTGGACCTGGCCAAGCGCCAGCCGGGCAAGCTGAACATCGGCACGGCCGGGGCGGCCGGCATCTCCCACCTCGCCGCCGTGCTGTTCAAGGCGCTGACCGGGGCCGAGGTGGAGGTGGTGCCCTATCGCGGTGCGGCGCCGGCCATCACGGATCTGGTCGCCGGCCAGGTGCAGCTGCTGTTCGCGGACCTGCCGCCGCTGCTGCCGCATCTGCAGGCCAAGGCGATCGTCCCGCTGGCCCTGGCGGCGCGGGAGCGCAGCCCGTCGCTCCCCGAGCTGGCGACCACGGCCGAGTATGGCTACCCGAAGCTGCTGGCGGAGAATTGGTACTGCATGGTGGCGCCGCCCGCCCTGCCGGCGCCGATCACGGAAAAGCTCTCCGCCGCCATGCGCCGGGCCAGCGAGAATGCCCAGTTGCGGGAGGCGCTGCTGGCACAGGGGGCGCAGGCGGCATGGACCAGCCGGCAGGAATTTGCGGCGCTGGTGCAGGAGGAAAGCGTCGTTTGGCGGGATATCGCCAAGGCGGCGGGGGTGCGGTCGGATTGAGGGGGACGCTGTCCCCCTCAAACTCCCCCTGCCAAAGGCCGAAGGGCCTTTGGAAACCTTGAGTTCAGGCGCGACGGACGAACCGCGGCGCCGCTCTCAACCATCCCATTGCGGCGCGAAGCCGGGGTTCACCATCCGCCGGTTCTTCGGTAGCGCCGCCAGCGCCGCCCTGTCCTCCTCGTCCAGGGTCAGCTCGACGGATTTCAGGTTCTCCGCCTGCCGCGCGGGCGAGGCGGCCTTCGGGATGGCGGCGACGTTCGCCATGCCCAGCAGCCAGGCGAGCGCCACCTGACCCGGCGTCGCACCATGCTTCGCCGCGATGCGGGTGACGGTCGCATCCTGCAGCACCGCGCCCTTGGCCACAGGCGTGTAGCTGGTCAGCACCAGATCCTGCGCCTGGCAGTAGGCGAGCAGCTTCTGCTGGCCGAGGAAGACATGATGCTCCACCTGCAGGCAGGCGATGGGCGCGATCTTCGCCTCCACCGCCCGCCTGAGCAGCGCCAGCGGGAAATTCGCCACCCCCACCGCCTTGGCCAGCCCCTCCGCCAGGATCTTCGCTTGCGCCTCCAGCACCGATTCGAGCCGAAGCTGCGGGCTCGGCCAATGGACCAGCAGCAGATCCACATAGGGCGTCGCCAGCCGCGCCAGGCAGGCTTCGAAGGCGGCGCGGAAGCTGGCGCCATCGGGCTTGTCCCACCAGACCTTGGTGGTGAGGTACAGCGCCTCCCGCGCCACGCCGCTGGCCCTGAGGCCGGCGCCGACCGCCGCCTCGTTGCCATACATCTCCGCCGTGTCGATATGGCGGTAGCCGAGGCCGATGGCGCTCTCCACCGCCGCCTGGCACTCCGCCCCCTGCATCGGCCAGGTGCCGAAGCCGAGGCGCGGCATCACCGTCCGCGCGCTGCGGAAGAGCGGCACCTGCATCGGCATCAGACCGGCTTCGCCTTGGCGGCGGCCTCGGCCAGCGCCTTGTCCAGCACCTCGATCAGCGTGTCGCATTCGCCGCGGGTGATGACCAGCGGCGGGGAGAGGACGATGGTGTTGGAATGCCGCGCGCCGCCGCCGGAGCGGCCGACGATGACGCCATTCGCCTTGCAGAACTCCACCACGCCCTGCACCAGCTTGCCGTCGAGCTGCACCTTGCTCTCGCGGTCCGTCACCAGCTCGATGCCGATGAGCAGCCCCTTGCCGCGGATGTCGCCGGTGATGCCGTGGCGGAAGAGCCGGTCCTTCAGCCCGTCCATCAGATAGGCGCCCATGGTGGCGGCGCGCTCCGGCAGCTTCTCCTCCAGCATGATCTCGATGTTGCGCACCGCGACGGCGGCGGCGGCCGGATGGCCGCCATAGGTGTTCACCTGCATCACCTGGCGGGCCTCGGCGACCTCGCCGAGGAAGCTCTCGAACACCTTGTTCTTCACCACCGTGGCGGCGATGGGCAGGTAGGCGGAGACGATGCCTTTGGCCACCGCCATGATGTCCGGGCTGATGTTCCAGTGCTGATGGGCGAACATCTTGCCGGTGCGGCCGAAGCCGTTGATCACCTCATCGACATGCAGCAGCACGTCGTATTTCCGGCAGATCTCCTGCACCGTCTCCAGATAGCCATCGGGCGGCACGGCGACGCCGACGGCGGACATGATGGGCTCGACGATCACCTCGGCCACCGTCTGCGGCCCCTCGCCCTGGATCGTCGTCTCGATCAGCTTGGCGCAGGCCATGCCGCATTTGCCGGATTCCAGGCCGAGCGGGCAGCGGTAGCAGGTGGGCGCCGGGACATGGACGAAGGAGCCGTCATAGGGCTCGAACTTCGTCTTCCGCTCGCCCATGCCGCCAGCGGCCAGGGTGCCGAGCGTGGTGCCGTGGTAGGAGAAATAGCGGCTGATGGTCTTGTAGCGGAATTCGCCGGGGAATTCGTGCTTGGCGTATTGCCGGGCGATCTTGAAGCCCGCCTCATTCGCCTCGGAGCCCGAATTGACGAAGTAGGTGTGGTAGTCGCCGCCCATCAGGGTGTTGATCTGCTCGCCGAGCTGGGCAGCGGGCAGGTTCATGGCGGTGTGCGGGTAGTAGGCCATGGCCTGCATCTGCTCGGCGGCGATCTGCGCCAGCTCCGCCCGGCCATAGCCGATATTGACGCACCAGAGGCCGGCCATGGCGTCCAGATAGGTGGTGCCATCGGCATCGACGATGGTGGAGCCCTGGGCCCCGGTCACCACCATTTGGGACTTCTCCAGCGCCCGGTGCTGCACGATGGGGTGCATCACGTTCTGCAGGTCCTGCGCCACCACGCGCGCGCGGGCTTCGGAATCGGGCTGGTTGGTCACGGACATGCGGGCGCCTCGGCTGGCAGGGATGAACCGAGGCAGAGGCTAGAGCGGAATGGCCGGGGCTGTCACGGCCCCAGCACTCCCTCGGTGACGATTATCGCTTCGAGAGATCCACAATTCCGGCAAAGCCGGTTTCCGTGCCGAAGGCGAGATGGCTGCCGGAGGCGTTCCAGGCGAGCGCCGAGACCGGCCCATGCCCCGGCGCCGCCACCGGCACCACCCGGCCGGAGGCGATCTCCGCCAGCAGCACCAGGCCATCAGCGAAGCCCGCTGCCACGATCTCATGCTGCGGGTGGCAGGCCACGGCGCTGCACAGCACCCCGTCGCCGCCCGCCAGCTCGGTGGGCGCCTTGCCCATCGGGCCGCCGCCAAAGAAGGGCCAGATGACGATGCTGTCCGCCCCGCTGGTCGCCAGCCATTTGCCGCGGGCGGTGAAGGAGAGGAATTTGGTCTTCGACGGGTAGCCGGACATGCGCATGTGCTGGCTGTCCGAAAGCCGCCAGCCATGCAGGGCATTCTCCTGCATCGCCGTCACCACATGGGTGCCGTCCGGGCTGATGGCGATGGTGGTGTGGCTGCCTTTCCATTCCAGCAGCCGCGCCTTGTCCTCCTTCGCCGCGACAAACCAGAGCGACGCCCCGTTGTAGTGGCTGGCCGCCACGCGCTTGCCCTTGGCGTCGAAGGCGATGCCGGCGACGGCGGAGGGCGTCGTCAGCGTCTTCAGCTTCTTTCCCTTGCCGTCGAAGAGGTGGAGCTGCTTGCCGACGGCGGCAGCGCGCAACCCGCTTTCATGCGCCGCCACATGCTCCACCCATTTCATGGCGCCGAGCTTCGCCACTTCCGTCACCGCGCCATCGGGGGAGACCTGGACCAGCCGGCCGTCATCGCCGCCCGAGAGGAAACCGTCGCGGGCATCGACGCAGAAGGAGAGAACGGCGCCGTCATGGGCAGGCACGCTGGCCCACTCATCGCGCAGCTCGTGTGGGCGGGCGATGCGGAGGGTGCCGTCCCCGAGTGCGAAGGCGCAAGCGGTGCCGTCGCGCGTAAAGGCGGTGCCGACAACCCAGGCGCCCAATTGGCGCGAGGCGCCGCGGGCGTCGAGCAGGAAGTCTGCGGCAGTGCTGTCCGTTGTCACGTTGGCCTTCAGCTCAGGGTACGCCCAGGATGTTCGTCAGAGTCCGTCGCAGGTCAAGGATCCCATACCCATGCCGGAAATTCCAGGGGCCGGGGGCGGTGGGCGGCATGCGCGCGCCCGCCCGCAGGGCCGCGCGCAGCGCCGCCGGCGTCGCGGCGGCACCGTTGACGGCGGCGCTGGTGCGTAGCGCAGCGACGGTTCCGGCGGCGATGCCGCAGGCCGCGGAGGTTCCGGTGCTGACGAAATGCGCGTCGCCGTCCTCCACGAAATGGCTTGGCGCGCACAGATCCGGCTTCTCGACGGCGCTGGCCCCGGCCGGCGCGAGCGAGAGAAAATCCGCCTGGCCGGGCCCCTGCGAGGAGTAGCCGAGCCAGAGCCCATCCGCCCGCACCGCCCCCACCGTCAGCACCCGCGGGTGGGAGTTCGCCCCGAAGATGCTCTGCCCCGGCCCGTGATCCGCCGGCCCGCAACGCATATTCGGACAGAACTGGCCGCAATTGCCGGCGGCATAGACCTGGTCGATGCTTTTGGCATCCGCATCGGTGACTCTCAAATTGTAGGGGTGCTTAGCGTTGTCGGTGTAATCGCCCGGCACGAATTCCAGCCGCCGGTCGTAGATGCCCCAGGCGTTGCACAGCACCCAAGGCCCCCGGACCAGATGCAGTGCCCGCCAGGCTGCGATGCTGGCCAGGACGATGTTCAACTGAGCTTGCGCCCAGAGCATGTACTGCAGGACATCCGTGATGCGGTCCGGCAGCAGCGGGAAGTCGAACAGGCGGACGCGGGGCGCGACGGCAAGGATGTTCCGGGCGACCATTGTGCCGTGGCTGTCCGGGTCGGCCGGAGCGCCTGGAAGCCGCAGTGGATGCCCTGGCTGCTTCACCAGCCAGCCGCCGCCGAAGGCGAAACCGGGATGCCGCAGCCGGAGCCGCCCCTCCGAAAAGCCCTCGTCCACGACAATCAGGTTCACGCCCTGGCCCTGCATCGGCGGCGAGGTCGCCATGAGAACCGAGGCCTCGATCAGGCGATCGGCCTGGCCTCGCGTACCGAAGAACGAGGGTGAAACGCGGCCCGGACACCAGGAATTGAAGCCGAGGATGGCCACGTCCGTGCCCACCGCAACGCCGCTCAATCGCCTGGCCGAAGCGATGAACGCCGCCGCCTTCTCTCGTCCATCGACGATGATTCCGAAGACCAGGCGTTCCGGCAGCACCGGCGGCAGGTCAGCGCCCGGAAAATCGGGTCCGGGCCTGAAGGTGAAGTCGAGGGAAGGCAGATCGCCGAATTCGTAGCTGATGCCCCCCTGCTGCAGCCGCTCATTCACCCGCTGCTTCAGCCGGTCGAGCGTCGCATCCAGCCTCTCGCGCCTCTCATCGAGGGCGCTGCGATAGGCTTGCAACAAGGCTGGATCGGCAGGCAGTTCCAGAATCAGCCGGATCTGTCCGGTATCCTGCATTTCGTCCTCCACCCGAGGCACGACAGTGTTAAGCTTAGATGAGCTTGCACCCACCAAGACCATTATTTGATCAATTTATCGCACCATTTTCAGGACGAGACGGATGCGCAGGGCCGTTCGCAGGCGAGCCCCGGGAGGCGGGATTGTTTGACGGCTGCGACGCACAGGCCCCGGTGCGCCGCGAAGTCGCGATCGCTTTTGCCGATGTCGTCGGCTATTCGATTCTCACCTCCGCCGATGAGGAGGGAACGCACCGGCGTTGGATGTCCCTCTACCGCAGGGTGGTCGAGCCGGAGGCCGTGCGCCATGGCGGGCGTGTCGCCGAGTTGCGCGGCGACGGCGTCCTGGCCGAGTTTCCAGACCCGCACGCAGCCCTCTCCTGGGCCAGGGGGTTGCACGCCGCATCGGCGGCAGCACAGGAGGCGGAGCCGACATCCGCGCCACTCGCGTTCAGGATCGCCATCCATTTCGGCCGGGCGCTCACGGGCAAGGATGGCCTGTTCGGCGACGCGGTGAACCTCGCCGCCAGGCTGCAGGAATTCGGCGCCGCCGGCGGGACGATACTGTCGGCCGACGCCGTGGCGCTGCTGGGCCCGGAACAGGGCGGCGCAGCGCGGGACCTGGGCGAACTGCCGATGCGCAACATGTCGCGGGCCGTTCGCGCCTTCTCCTTCGATCCGGTGGGAGGCGCCGTCCCGGTGCCGCTGCCGCCGCCCCCGGCACGGCTCCCCTCCATCGCCGTATTGCCGCTGGCGAACGTGACGGGAGAGGCGGATGACGACTACCTGGCCGAAGGCATCTGCGCCGACGTCATCGCGTCGCTCGCCGGATTGCACGAGGTCTTTGTCATCGCCCAGGATTCGGTGCGGATGTTCCGATCCCAGCGGCTGGATCCACTGCGCGTCGGCCGCGTCATGGGCGTGCGGTTCGTCGCCACGGGACGGCTGCTGCGGGTGGGCCAAGGTCTGCGCGTCGCGGTCGACCTGGTGGATACCGAAGTCGGCGCGAGCATCTGGGGCGAGCGGTTCGACATCGCGTCGCACGAAATCCTCGATGTCCAGGACCAGGTCGTCACCGGCATCGTGGCCGGAATCGTCCCGAAGCTGCGAACCGCCACGTTGCGCGACGCCATGCGCAAGCGCCCCGAGAACCTGACGGCCTATGACCTGACATTGCGCGGCATGCATGCCATGGGCGAAAACAACGCCGAAGGCTTTCGCCGCGCTCTCCGCTTCTTCAGGAAAGCCATCGCGGAGGATCCCGGCTTCGCCCTTCCCGTGGCCTGGGCGGCAAGATGGCACAGCCTGAATATCGGGTATGGCTGGTCCACCAACCCCGAGGACGACAACCGGGCGGCCATGTCCTTGGCGCAGCGCGCCATTGCGTTGGACGGCACGAACGCAATGGCGCTGGCGACCTATGGACATCTTACCGCCTATCTCCTGCACGACAGCGACACCGCCATGGATTGCTTCGAGCGGGCGCTGGCAGCCTGCCCGAACAGCGCGCTAGCCTGGACCCTTTCCGCCGGCACCCTGAGCTATGTCGGCCGAGGGCGGGACGCGGTCCTCCACGCCACACGGGGCATGCGGCTGTCGCCCTATGATCCGCTGCGCTTTTCGCAGCAGCATTTCATCTCCATCGCCCATTACACCTGCGAGAACCTGCCGGAGGCGGAGCGCTGGGCACGGCTCTGCATCGGCTCGAATCCTGCGCATGCGTCGAGCTGGCGAGTCCTGGCGGCCGTCCTGGCGGCGCTCGGCCGGGCCGTGGAGGCCAGGGAGGCGATGGCCCGCTTGCTGGAGTTGGAACCGGGATTCCGGCTGGCGAACTATGTGAAGCACCGCATGCCTATGCGGGAGCCGGCTTTGCGAGCCCGCTTCGAACGCGATCTGCGGGACGCCGGCGGACCACTCTAGGGCGGGATCGGCCGAGCTTCGCTCACCATCCCGCTCTGGCGCACTGACTGGTCGCGTGACTCACGGTTTCGGTCGATCCGACCTCAACCGACCGCGCGCGAGAGCAATCCCCGGTCGGGCGGGTCCCCCGATCGGGGATTGCTCCGGCCCGCGGTTGCCCCGCGCGTAGGTGCCCCGGTGGGCGCGCGATGGGGAAGGCATCGTTGGCCCATACGAGGCCGGAGCCGTGTCCTTACTGAATGCGGCCAGGCCGATACCGGTCCGCCGGGCACAAGGGAGGCAAGCAATGAGCGGCTTCGATGGAACGGACGGCACCGATGGGACCGATGGCACGGACGGCACCGATGGCACGGCCTATGCCGCAGCCGGTCCCGCCCGGTCCACACGCCGGCCGATAGGCGTATCGCCGGCCCTGAACACCGTTCCCGGATTGCCGCCAGGCGCGCCGCCGATCTGGGACGGCGAACAATGGCCGCCACCCTTGGCGGGCGTGGTCTGGGCCCCCGCCCCCGCCGCCACCCCCTTCGCGCATCCCGCCGCCCTGCAAGCGTTCCGCTACGGCGGCTGGGCGCCGCGGTTCTTCGCCCAGGTCGTGCTTGCGGAATTCGCCTCGTCCATGCCGGCGGTGGCAGGTGTGCCCGCCTTGAATCCGTGGCCAGCGGCAGCGGTTGCGAACCTGCCGCCACCTGCGTGGACCACGCTGCTCGACCCCGCGCCGGCGGGACCCGATCACTACAACACGGCGAACGTGGCTGCCGAACTCGCCGAACTGGAGGCGCTGGTGGAATACCGGCCCGCCGTCATGGCCGAGATCCTGGCGCAGCAGACCGGCATCGTCACCTATTTCCGCGGCGTGCTCAGCTTCACCCGGTCATCGCATCCGGCGACCACCTATCTCTGCGTCGCGGCCCTCTATGTCGGCAGCTTCCTCGTCATGCATTACAAGCATCTGTTCAACCGGCCGCGGCCGTCCCGGCTGTCGCCCTCGCTCATGCTGCCGTTCGACCATCCGGGACACCCGGCCTATCCCAGCGGCCATGCCACGGAAGCCTATCTCATCGCCTTCCTGCTGGAGCAGCTGATGCCGGCCGCCGTGCCTGCCGGGCAGGAAGCGAACGGGCCGCTGCGGCGGCTCGCCCGGCGCATTGCCAGGAACCGGGAGATCGCCGGGCTCCACTACCCGAGCGACAGCGCAGCAGGCCTGCGCCTTGCGACGAGAGCCTTTCCGATCTTCCGAGCCTGCCCGATCGTCAATCAATTGGTGCCGGTGGCGCAGAGCGAATGGGCCTGAGCAGGCCCAACGCCTGCCGCCTCGCTCAGGCGTCCACCTGGCAGGCTTCGAAGCCGCGGCGCAGCGCCGGGCGGTTCAGGTCGCGGCCGATGAAGACGATCTTGGAGCGGCGCGGGTCGCCCTCCTTCACCGGCCCGATGAAATCGCCATCGGCGATCATGTGCACCGCCTGGAAGGCGAAGCGGCGGTCGTCATTGGCGTAGTAGAGGATGCCCTTGGTGCGCAGCAGGTCCTGCCCCTTCTGGGCGAGGAGCTGGCTGATCCAGGCATTGAAGCGCTCGGGGTCGATCAGGCGGGAGACCTCGAAGGAGACGCTGTTCACGTCGCTGTCATGCTCGTGGTCATCCTCGCCGGAGAGGAATTCCGGCTCCCGCTCCAGGATGCGCTTCAGGTCGAAGGCCTCGCGGCCGATCACCGCGTCGATCGGCACCTCGGACTTCGTGCTGCGGCGGATCTCGGCATAGGGGTTGATGGCGCGGATGCGGCGCTCGACCTCGGCGGCCTCCGCCTCCGTCACCAGATCCATCTTGTTCAGCAGGATGATGTCGGCGAAGGCGATCTGCTCCGCGGCCTCCTTGCTGTCCTCCAGCCGGGCGGGGAGGTTCTTGGCGTCCACCACCGTGACGATGGCGTCGAGCCGCGTGGCGCGCTTCACATCCTCATCGGCGAAGAAGGTCTGGGCGACCGGGGCGGGGTCGGCGAGGCCCGTGGTCTCGACGATGATGCCGTCGAATTTCCCGCGGCGCTTCATCAGCCCGCCGATGATGCGGATCAGGTCGCCCCGCACCGTGCAGCAGATGCAGCCATTGTTCATTTCGAACACTTCCTCGTCGGCATCGACGACGAGGTCGTTGTCCACGCCGAGCTCGCCGAACTCATTGATGACGACGGCGAATTTCTTGCCGTGGTTCTCGCTGAGGATGCGGTTCAGCAGGGTGGTCTTGCCGGCACCGAGATAGCCGGTGAGGACGGTGACGGGGATCTGGGCGGTTTCGCTCATCGGGATTGGCTCCGCTTCAGGCGGGATTCGGTTGGCCCGGAATATGGGGCGAGTGGGCGCCTGGGGCAAAGGGCCGGGGGGCGGGGGGGAATGGGCAGGCATACGAAACGGTAAGGCTGGGGCCAAGGCCGGGGCAGCCTGGCGGGCCGAACCTCGCCCTTGCCGCTGGGGACGCCCCCGACGCCCGGCGGAAAGCAAGGATGCAGACCATGAGCATGCTTCGTCGCACCGGCGCGGTTCTGGCCCTGACCCTGGCCGTCGGCCTGCCCGCGATGACCGGCCTGGCCCATGCGGCCACCCCCGAGGGGACCACCGTACCGCAGCCTGGGGCCACCCAGCCCGCCTCGCCCCGCCATTTCGGCCGCAGCCCCGGCTTCGCGCTGCGCGCCGCCGAGCGGGACCTGAGCCATGACCGCCAGCTGGCGGCGAATTCCTGGCTGGAGCGGGCCGAGACCTCCGTGCTGAACGAGCGCGCCTTCCTCCAGGGCAAGCCGGATGCGGCGCCGGCCGATGCGCAGCGCGTCGCCAGGCTGGACGAGGTGGTGAAGGAGATCGGCACCGCCCGCGCCGATCTGCGCCAGGGCCATGTGCCGGCGGCGGAGCAGCAGGCGATGGCGGCCAGCAAGCGCCTGCACGCCAGCTAAGGTCGAGCCGCGGGGCGGCGCCAAGGCCGCCGCCCGGGGCGTTCGGGCAGCGCCTGGATGGGCTTGCCCGGCGCCCCGGCCCGATCATGGCCGGCCTGCGCACGGTGCCTGATGGGGCCGCGCGCGGGCCGGGCCGATTCCTGGCCGGGTCGGATTCCGCCGGGCCGACCTCAGGCCGCCGCCCGGATCGCCTTGTCGATCGTGCCCATGATCCGGTCCACATGGGGCTTCTCGCAGATCAGCGGCGGGGAGAGGGCGATGATGTCGCCCGTCACCCGGATCAGCACGCCGTCATCGAAGCAGCGGCGGAACACCTCCATCGCCCGCGCCCCGGCGGCGCCGGGGCGGGAGACGAGCTCGATGCCGGCGATCAGGCCGCAATCGCGGATGTCCACCACGTGGGGCGCGGCGCGCAGGCTGTGCGCCGCCTCCTGCCAGTAGGGCTCCAGCGCCCGGGCGCGGCCGGGCAGGTCCTCGGCCCGGTGCAGCTCCAGCGTGGCGATGGCGGCGGCGGCCGCCAGCGGGTGGCCGGAATAGGTGTAGCCGTGGAACAGCTCGATCCCCGCCGGCGCGCCATTCACGATGGCATCGAAGACGCCGTTCTTCACCGCGACGGCGCCCATCGGCACCGCGGCGTTGGTCAGGCCCTTCGCCATGGTCATGATGTCCGGCACCACGCCCAGCCGCTCGGCGCCGAAATTGGTGCCGAGGCGACCGAAGCCGGTGATGACCTCGTCGAAGATCAGCAGGATGCCGTATTTGTCGCAGATCTCGCGCAGGCGCTGCAGGTAGCCCTTCGGCGGCACCAGCACGCCGGTGGAGCCCGCCACCGGCTCCACCATCACCGCCGCGATGGTCTCGGCGCCATGCAGCGCCACCAGGTTCTCCAGCGCATCGGCCAGATGCGCGCCCTGCTCCGGCTGGCCCTTGGCGAAGAGGTTCTCCTTCAGGCCATGGGTGTGGGGCAGGTGGTCCACATAGGGCAGCAGGGCGCCGAATTGCTTGCGGTTGCCGCCGATGCCGCCCACCGACATGCCGCCGAAGCCGACGCCGTGATAGCCCCGCTCCCGCCCGATCAGCCGCACCCGGCTGCTCTCGCCACGGGCCTTGTGGTAGGCGAGCGCGATCTTCAGCGCGGTGTCGGCGCTTTCGGAGCCGCTATTGGTGAAGAAGACCTTGTCCATCCCCTCCGGCGTCATCTCGGCGATGCGCGCGGCGGCCTCGAAGGCGATGGGATGGCCGAGCTGGAAGGTGGGCGCGTAGTCCAGGATGGCAGCCTGCTTCTGGATCGCCTCCTTGATCTCCCGCCGGCCATGGCCGGCATTGCAGCACCAGAGACCCGCCGTGCCGTCCAGGATCTCGCGCCCCTCCGGCGTGTAGTAGGACATGCCCTCGGCCCGGCCGATCATGCGCGGATTGGCCTTGAAATACCGGTTGTCCGAGAAGGGCATCCAGAAGGCGTCGAGGTTGTTCGGGCGGGGCAGGCTGCTTTCGTTCATCACAGCGGTCTCCAGGGCTGAGGCACACAAGCCCAAGGCCGGGCGGCAAGCAAGCCTCGGTGGTTCCTTGGGGGCGCCGGGCATGGCAAATACCGGGCCAGGACAGGGGACAGGACCATGGCCGAAGGCACCCTCTATATCGGCAACAAGCGCTACTCCTCCTGGAGCCTGCGCGGCTGGCTGGCGGTGCGGCTGGCCGGGCTGGAGGTGGAGGAGGTGGTGATCCCGATCGCTGGCAAGGGCCCGGGTTCCACCCCGGCCGTCGCCGCGGCCAGCCCCTCTGGCCTCCTGCCCTATCTGGAGCATCGCGGGGCGAAGGTGTGGGACAGCCTCGCCATCGGCGAATACTGCGCCGAGCTGGCGCCGGGGCTCTGGCCGGCCGACCGGGCGCTCCGGGCCCATTGCCGCGCCATCGCGGCGGAGATGCATGCGGGCTTCCGCGGGCTGCGCCAGGCCATGCCGATGAACCTCGGCAGGCGCTTCCCGGGCCAGGGGCGGACGCCGGAGGCGCTGGCCGATATCGCCCGGATCGAGGCGATCTGGCGGGAGGCGCGGGCGAAATCCGGCGGCCCCTTCCTGGGCGGCGCCGAATTCGGCCTGGTGGATGCGATGTACGCCCCGGTGGCGACGCGCTTCCTCACCTGGCAGCCGGAGCTGGCGGAGGACAGCCTGGACTATGTCGCGGCGGTGCGGGCACACCCGCTGATGGTGGCATGGTATGAGGCGGCGCTGCAGGAGCCGGATGCCTGGCTGATCCCGCATTACGAGACCCCGGCATGAGCCACGCCGTCGCCCTGGACCATGTGGGAGTCGCGGCGCGCGATCTCGGACCGCTGGTGGCGGCCTATGAGCGGCTCGGCTTCGCTCTCTCCCCCATGGCGCAGCAGAGCGGCAGGCGGCACCCGGGCGGCGAGGTGGAGCTGTTCGGCAGCGGCAATCGCTGCGCCTTCCTGAAGCACGGCTATATCGAGCTGATCGCCATCCTGGACCCGACGCGCTTCGCCAATGGGGTGGATGGCTTCGTCGCGCGCTATGCCGGGGCGCATATCATCGCGCTGGCCATGCAGGATGAGGCGGGGAACCTGGAGCGCCTGCGCCGCGGCGGGGTGGCGATTCCGGGCATCGCCTATCTCGAGCGGCCGGTGGAGGCGGGGGGGCCGACCGCCCGCTTCGCCCGGCTGCCCCTGCCGGATGCGCCGGAGGGGCGGCTGCAGCTCATCCGCCACGTGACGGCCGAGCTGGTCTGGGATGCGCGCTGGATGGGCCACCGCAACGGCGCGGTGGCGCTGGAGAGCGTGATCCTGGCGCATGACCCGGCGGCGGAGACGGCGGCGCGGCTCTCCCGTCTTGCCGGGCTGCCGCTGGCGCCGGACCCGGCGGGCGGCTTCCTGCTGCGCCTGCCCGGCGCGGCCGGGGCGGCGGGGCCGCAGGCGCCGGTGCTGGAGACGACGCTGCGGGTGCTGGAACCGGCAGCGCTGCCACAGGTGCTGCCGGGCGTCGCCCCCCCTGCCCTGCCCTGCATCGCCGGCTTCGTGGTGCGCACGGACGACGGCAATGCTGCGGTGCGGGCCCTGCTGGCGGCGGAGGGGATCCCGGCGGTGCCGGCCTCCGGGTTGTGGGGCGAAGGGCTGATGGTGCCGCCCGAGCACGCCGGCGGAGCGGCGCTGGTCTTCGCCGCATGAGCGCGGCGGCACTCGGCCGCAGCCTGCGCATCTACTACGCCCCCGGCCGGGCGGCGGCGCTGGACGCCTTCCACGCCCGCTTCCTCGGGCCCGGGGAGCTGGGCTTCGACATCGGCGCTCATGTCGGGGACCGGACGGCGAGCTTCCGCCGCCTGGGTGCGCGAGCCGTGGCGGTAGAGCCGCAGCCGCGCCTGGCCCGGCTGCTGCGGCTGCTGTTCCACCGCGACCCGGGCGTGGCGCTGGTCGCGGCGCTGGTCGGCGCAGCGCCGGGGGAGGCGATGCTGCGCCTCAACACCGCCAACCCCACCGTGGCGACGGCGAGCGAGGCCTTCATTGCCGCCGCCGATGGCGCGCCGGGCTGGGAAGGCCAGCGCTGGGACAGGGAATTGCGCCTGCCTGTGACGACGCTGGACGCGCTGGCCGCCGCGCATGGCGCGCCGGATTTCATCAAGCTGGATGTCGAGGGCTATGAGGCGGAGGCGCTTGTCGGGCTGGGCCGGCCGCCCCGCACGCTTTCGGCTGAGTTCACCACCATCCAGCGCGGCATGGCGCGGGACTGCCTGGCGCGCCTCCAGGCCCTGGGCTACCGCGCCTTCAATGCCTGCCTCGGTGAGAGCATGTCCTTCGTCCATGCCGCGCCGACCGGCGCCGAGGCCATGGCGGCCTGGCTCGCCGCCCTGCCGGTAGAGGCCAATAGCGGCGACCTCTATGCGAGCCTGGAGCCGGCACGGCTGACGGCGTGATCCCCTGCCCTGCGTCGCTGCGGATCAGAGATCCTTCAGCACCGCCCAGAGATTGGCCTTCGCCTCGAAGCCGATGCCCGGGACATCCGGCAGGCGGATGCGGCTGTCCTGCACCGGGGTGGCATCCGCGAAGCCGCCGAAGGGGGCGAAGACTTCCGGATAGCTCTCATTGCCGCCAAGGCCGAGGCCGACCGCGATGTTGAGCGCGAATTGGTGCCCGCCATGCGGCACGCAACGGCGGGCCGACCAGCCATGCTGCTCCAGCATCGAAAGGGTGCGCAGGTATTCGACCAGCCCATAGGAGAGGGCGGGGTCGAATTGCAGGATGTCGCGGTCCGGCCGCAACCCGCCATGGCGGATGAGGTTGCGCGCATCCTGCATGGAGAAGAGGTTCTCGCCCGTCGCCAGCGGGCCAGGGTAGTGCTCGGCCAGCGTCGCATGCGTCGCGTAGTCCAGCGGGTCCAGCGGCTCCTCGTACCAGCGCAACCGGTAGGGCTCGAGCGCCGCCCCATAGGCCAGCGCCGCATGCAGGCCGAAGCGGCCATTGACATCGACGCAGAGCCGCGAGCCGTTGCCGCCGAGCAGCTTCAGCACCGCCTCGATGCGCGAGACGTCCTCCTTCAGCGCCTCGCGCAGCGGCGTGCCGGGCGCGCCGCCGATCTTCATCTTCACCACGCTGTAGCCGAGATCGAGGTAGCGCTGCATTTCCTCGACCAGCGCGGCATTGCCCTTGCCGGGGTAGTAGTAGCCGCCGGCGGCATAGATCCAGGCGGTCTCATCCGCCTCGCCGCCGCGGTAGCGATCCGCCAGCAGCTTCCAGAGCGGCTTGCCCGCCAGCTTCGCCGCGGCATCCCACAGCGCCATGTCCAGCACGCCGACGGCGACGCTGCGCTCGCCATGGCCGCCGGGCTTCTCGTTCCGCATCATCGCCGCCCAGGCGCCGGCCGGCTCCAGCCCGCCATCCGCATGTTCCAGCGCGGCGGGCGGGGTCTCCAGCAGGCGGGGGATGAAGCGTTCCTTCAGCAGGCCGGGCTGGGCGTAGCGGCCATTGGAGTTGAAGCCATAGCCCGTCACCTCCCGGCCGGCGCCATCCGCCACCGTCACCGCGACGACCGAGGCGGTCATCTTGGAGAAATCGATATAGGCATTGGCGATGTCGGAGGCGATCGGGACGACGCCATCGCGGACAGAGAGGATGCGCATCAGCCCAGCACCGCATCGACGGCGAGGCGGAGGCCCGGCAGGGCCGCGGGCTCCACGGTCTCGCCCGGCATGACGCGGCGGGTGGTGAGCCAGGCTTCGTCCTTCGGGTCGCGATACACTTCGATCAGGCCCTCGGTGAGGTTGACGATCCAGACTTCCGGGACGCCGTGCTTCGCATAGAGCGGCAGCTTCACATCGCGGTCATAGCGCAGGCTGGTATTGGCGACCTCGATGAGGAGGAGGACGTCGGCGGCGGTGGGGTGCTCGCTGCGGTAGCGATCCGCGCGGGGCTTCAGCAGGAGCAGGTCGGGCTCCGGCTCGCTGAATTCGGAAAGGCGCAACGGCGACTGCACCGCAACCGTGGCGCGTCCTGCGATTGTCGCGTAGATCGCCTCGGTCAGGCTGGTGACGGTGCCGGTGTGTTCGCTGCCGATCGGGGCCATGTCGACAATCTCCCCCTCGATCAGCTCGACCCGCGTGCCCTCGGCGAAGATGCCGGCCTCGCCCATGCGGTGGTAGTCACGGACATCCAGCTTGTGCCGCTTCACCCAGGGGGCCCGTTCCAAGAGACCGTCCATCGCCGCCTCCGTCGCGGGCCCTATGCTAGCAGTTCAGGGGCCTGCCTGTCGCCGCCCCCGGCCGCCCGACCACCGCCGAGCCGGGCGCGCCCCAGTCCAACCCGCGCCGCCTGATGCCCTGGCGCGGCTTTGCCGCGCCAGGCTGTGCGAAGCCGCAGGCTTCGAGCGACATCCGGGGTCCCCATGGCGTTGCGCAGCAACGTCATGGGGAACTCAGACGGCTCCCTTCGCCTTCAGCGCCGCCAGCTCCTCGGCCGAGATGCCGAATTCCGCCAGCACCTCGGCGGTGTGCTCGCCGCGCTCCGGCGTCGGGCGGCGGGGTGAGGCCACACCCTCGATGTTCATCGGCGCCCGCACCAGCTTCACCTCGCCGAACATCGGATGCGGCACCGCCCATTCCAGGCCCAGATGCTGCACCTGCGGGTCGGCGAAGACCTCGTCCATCGCATAGATGGGGCCGCTCGGCACGCCGGCCTTGTTCAGCTTCTCGATCCAGTTCGCCGTGGTGTCGGTCTCCAGCACCGATTGCAGCAGGGCGTTGGTCTTCTCGCGGTTCTGGGCGCGGGACTTGTCCGTGGCGAAGGCCGGATCCTTGGCCTGCTCCTCGATGCCAAGCGTGGCGACGATGCGGTTCCACATATCCTGCCCGCCGCCGGCCAGGTTCATGATGCCGTCCTTGGTACGGAACAGCCCGGTCGGCACCGTCGTCGGGTGGTCGTTGCCGGCCTGCTTCGGCACCTCGTGCTTCATGGTCCAGCGGGTGGCCTGGAAGTCCATCATCGCCACCATGGCCTCCAGCAGGCTGGTATGCACCCAGCGGCCGCGGCCGGTCTGCTCCCGCTCCAGCAGCGCCACCAGGATGCCGATGGCGGTGTAGAGCCCGGCGGTGAGGTCCGCGACCGGGATGCCGACCCGCACCGGGCCCTGACCGGGCAGGCCGGTCACGCTCATCAGCCCGCCCATCCCCTGGGCGATCTGGTCGAAGCCCGGGCGGCGGGCATAGGGGCCGGTCTGGCCGAAGCCGCTGATGGAGCCGAGGATGATGCGCGGGTTGATGGCCGACAGCGCCTCGAAATTGATACCCAGCCGGTCCTTCACGTCGGGGCGGTAATTCTCCACCACCACATCGGCCTTGGCGACCATGCGCTTGAACAGGGCGAGGCCGTCCGGATTCTTCAGGTTCAGGGTGATGCCGCGCTTGTTGCGGTGCACGTGCTGGAAATCCGGCCCGTGCCGGTCGCCGCCCATGCCGCTGCCGACCTCCACCTCCGCCGGCGCCTCGATCTTGATGACATTGGCGCCCCAATCGGCGAGCTGCCGCACGCAGGTTGGGCCAGACCGGACCCGGGTGAGGTCGAGGACGGTGAAGCGCGCGAGGGGGAGGCCAGAATTCGGCATGGTTGGAGCCCTTTCCTTCACCAGCTAACTTCCCCGCGGATGGCCGGGAGGGCAAGAGAGTGGACGAGCTGCTGTACGAGATCCGGGACGGGATCGGGACGATCACCCTGAACCGCCCGCAGGCCCGCAACGCCCTGACCTTCCCGATGTATGAAAGGCTGCGGGAAATCGCGCTTGGCGCCGGGGAGGACAAGGCGCTGAAGGTCCTCGTCATCACCGGGGCGGGGGAGAAGGCCTTCGCCGCCGGCACCGACATCTCCCAGTTCCGCGAGTTCCGGACGCCGGAGGATGCGCTGGCCTATGAGGAGCGGATCGACCGCGTCCTGGTGGCGCTGGAGGAATGCCCGAAGCCGACCATCGCCGCCATCGCCGGCGCCGCGACCGGCGGCGGTGCGGCGATCGCCGCGGTGTGCGACCTGCGGATCTGCGCCGCGAATGCCCGTTTCGGCTTCCCGATCGCCAAGACGCTGGGCAACTGCCTTTCCATGGCGAATTACGGGCGGCTGGCGGCGCTGATCGGCCCGGCCAGGGTGCTGGACCTGGTCTATACCGCGCGGCTGGTGGAGGCGGAGGAGGCGAAGGCGATGGGCCTGGTCTCCGAGATCCTGCCGGACCCTGCGGCGCTGCAGGCGCGGGCGGCGGAGCTGGCGAAGACCATTGCCGGCCATGCGCCCTTGACCATGCGCGCGACGAAGGAGGCGATGCGCCGCCTGCGACTGGCCGCCCGCCAGGTGGAGGGCGACGATCTGGTGACCATGTGCTTCACCAGCAACGATTTCCGCATGGCCGTCGAGCGCTTCCTGGCGAAGCAGCCGATGGCGTGGACGGGGACCTGATGCGCCTGGAGGCGGCGCACGGCGCCGCCTCGCAGCGAGTCAGCTTCCGCTGATCCGGGCGGCGGCGATGACGGCGCCCCAGATCCGCCGCTCCTCCATCAGCGCCTCGCGGTAGGCCTCGGGCGAGCCATTCACCAGGATCCAGTGCAGCCCCTCCATCCAGGCCCGCAGCTCCGGCCGATGCATCACCTTGTTGATCTCGGCATTCCAGAAGGCGACCCAGGCGGGGGAGGTGCCGGCGGCCATCACCACCCCGTAGCCGACATCGCCGGTGAAGCCCGGCAGCGTCTCCTGCGCCGTCGGCACCGCCGGCAGGGCCGGGTTCCGCTCCTCCGTGGTGAAGGCGATGGCCCGCAGCCGCCCCTCCCGGATATGCGGCAGGGATTCCGGCAGCAGGCTGAAATACAGGTCCGCATTGCCGGAGATGATGTCGAGCAGCGCCGGCGTGCCGCCGCGATACTGGATCATCTCCATGGAAATGCCGGCCGCATGCATCAGCCGCGCCGCCAGCAGGTGAGTGGCGCCGCCGAGCCCGGACTGGCCGATGTTCAGCCTGCCGGGACTGGCCCGGGCATAGTCGATGAGCCCCTGCAGATTGGCGAAGGGCGCGTCCGGCTTGCCCACCAGCACGATCGGCACGCGGATCAGGTTGGTCAGCGGCAGCAGGGTGCGGTCCGGGTCGATCGGCATCTGCATGCCCGGCAGCACCGGCGCAGTGGAGAGCACGCCGTTCGAGGCGAGGGAGAGCGTATGGCCATCCGCCGGCGCATTCGCCACCGCTTGCATGGCGATGAAGGTGCCGGCGCCGCTGCGATTCTCCACCACGACATTGCGGCCGCCCAACGCGGGCGCCAGCCCCTCCGCCAGGATGCGGGCCAGCAGATCCACCGTGCCGCCCGGCGCATAGGGGACGATGAGGCGGACATCGCGGGTGACGCCCTGCGCCGCGGCAAGCCCCGGCAACAGCAAGGCGAGGAGCAGGAGGAGGACCAGACGCATGGCGATGGCTCCCGAGACAGGCATCGGAAAGCCTGCCGGCCATGCTGCGCCGCAGCAACCGGCTTCCGCCCAATGCCGGCATGAATTTATGCGCCGCGAGGCGCGATATGACCAGCGCGAGGGCAGGAGCTGCCCGTGGAATGGGCCTCCCCCAGCGCATCCCGCCGGGCTAGTCATCGTCAATCCTCGGAGGATCGTCCATGCCCACGCGCCGCCTGCTGCTCGCCGCCGCCCTCGCCGCCCCCGCACTCGCCCGCGCCGAGGAAAGCTGGTCGCCGAGCCGCCCGGTGACCATGCTGGTCGGCTTCGCCCCCGGCGGCGGCACGGACATCATCGCCCGGCTACTGGCGCCGGCGCTGCAGCAAGCGCTCGGCCAGCCTATCGCGGTGGAGAACCGGCCGGGCGCCAGCGGCACCCTCGCCGCCCTGGCCGGCAGCCGCGCGGCGCCGGATGGCCACACGGTCTATATGTCTACTGTCAGCGCCTCCGCCGTTGTGCCGCCGCTGATGACGCCCCCACCCTTCGACATCTACAAGGACCAAACGCCCATCGCGCTCGCCGCGACGGTGCCGTTGGTAGCGGTGGTTCCCACCACCTCCCCGGCGCGCGACCTGGCGGGGCTGATCGCCGCGGCCAAGGCCGATCCGGGCGGGCTGAACTACTCCTCCTCCGGCGTCGCCACCCAGCAGCACCTGGCGGCGGAGCTGCTTTCCTCCGCCGCCGGCATCCGCATGACGCATGTGCCCTTCCGCGGCACCGGCCAGGCGGTGAACGAGATCCTCGCCGGCCGCATCGACCTGGCGATCGACACCTTCCCCACCTACCTGCCGCATATCCGCGGGGAACGGGTGCGGGCCCTGGCCACCACGATGCCGGAGCGCATCTCCTGGCTGCCGGATCTGCCGACCGTTGCCGAATCCGGCTTCCCCGGCTTCGATGCCAATGTCTGGTACATGCTGATGGGCCCGCCTGGCCTGCCGGCCCCGATCCGGGAGCGCTGGGCAGCGGCGGTGGGCACGGCGCTGGCGGAGCCGGTGCTGCGCCCGCGCATCGAGGCGGCGGGCTTCATCCCCGGCAATGGCAGCAGCGCCCATGCGGCCGAGCTGCTGCGGCGGGATGCGGAGCGCTATGCCGAGGTGATCCGGAAGGCCGGCATCCGCATCGAATAGGGGAGGCACGGCGCGCATCGGGGCGGCAAGCCAGGCAGTATGCTGCCGCGACGGGGGCGCCTTGCCGCCCCTCGGCAGGGGGCGGCAGGATGGCGCCCTGCCGGAGACCGCCATGCATCGCCGCCACCTGCTTCTCGCCGCCCTGGCCAGCCCTGCGCTGGTCCGCCCCGCCGCGGCCCAGCCCTTCCCCAGCCGGCCCATCCGCGTCGTCGTACCCTTCGCGGCGGGCGGCATCATCGACGTCGTCGCCCGCATCCTGGCGGAGCCGATGTCCCGCCGCCTCGGCCAGCCGGTGGTGGTGGAGAACCTGCCGGGCGCCGGCGCCACCATCGGCGCCCGCGCCGTGGCCCGTGCCGCGCCGGATGGCCATACCCTGCTGCTCTCCGGCGCCGCCCATGCGG